>NZ_JABCPZ010000189.1 GCF_013283785.1 Nonomuraea antri | reverse complement strand
GGGGGGAACGGGTCAGGAGTGGGTGGTCCAGTATTGGGTGCCGGCCAGGAGCAAGGCGGCTGCGCCTACCAGGCCGGCTTCCTGGCCCAGGGCGGCGGGCATGACCTTCACGCGACGGGCGAATTCCATGCGGGCGTGCTCCCGCAAGGCTTCCTCCAGGGGGCCGAACAGTGGTTCGCCTGCCTGTGAGAGGCCGCCGCCGATGGTGACCAGGTCCAGGTCGCACAGGTGGGTTGCCGAGGCGATCGCGATGCCGAGGGCGCGGCCGGCTCGGTGCATTGCCCGTGCTGCGATTGGGTCGCCTGCCCGTGCGTCCTCTGCCAGCGCGCGTCCTGTGACTGCTCGGTCCTCCAGATACGGCTCCCCAGCGTCCGTCCAGGCGGTGGCCGCTTGGTTCTCCAGGTACGGTTCCCCTCCCGTACCGGGCTGGGCTGCGCCGGGCACCCAGCCCTGCTCCAGGGCCCACGACGTCAGTGCCGGTCCCCTGGCGACGGCCTCCAGGCAGCCGTGGCCGCCACAGCCACACCGGGGCCCGCCATCGGGCTCCACCACCACGTGTCCGATGTGCCCGGCGTTGCCGGTGCCGCCGTTGATGAGGCGTCCGTTGAGAATCAGGCCGCCGCCGACCCCGGTCGAGACGACCATGCCGAGCATGTCCGAGGCGCCACGCCCGGCGCCCTTCCAGTGTTCCGCCACGGCCAGGCAGATGGCGTCGTTGTGGACGCGTACCGGTAAACCGGGGAACCGCTCGGCGAGCCTGGCGCGCAGGGGGAAGCCGCGCCAGCCTGGGATGTTGAGCGGCGAGACCTCGGCGTCCGGCCAGGTCATGGGGCCGCCGCAGCCCACGCCCACCCCCTCGACCGGCCCTCCGCCGGCGGCGGCGTGGGCCGTGAGCGGTTCGATCAGATCGGTGAGCGTCTTCCACAGGGTTTCCGGGCCGGCGTCCTGCGGGGTGGCGGTCCGTCTGGACGTCACCACCGTGCCGTCGTCTGCGACCAGTCCGGCGGCCAGCTTCGTGCCGCCAACGTCGATGGCGAGGATCACCACGAAACCCCAGGAGCCCGACTCGACGTCCCAGGCGCCCGACTCGACGTCCCAGGAACCCAACTCGACGTTCCAGGAACCCGCCGCACCCCAGGAGCCCGCCGCACCCCAGGACGCTGCAAGCACCCGCAACAACAACAGGTCACGGGCCGCCCGCCGTACTGCTGCCGACCGTGCTGGAGAACACCAGCACCGACGCGCTGAATCCGTGCACATGGTTGTGCCCGGCCACCGGCCCCACCTCCCCCGCCGCGAAGAACCCCGCCACCCCGATCGGTCCCAGCGTGTCGCGGAGCGCGACCGGGTCGTGGTCGGCGGTGCCGAACATGGCCGAGCCGCGTCCGTTGCAGGAGAACAGCAGCGCGCCGTCCACCTTGCCCAGTTCCTCGCGGTGCGCGTCGAGCAGGTCGTAGAGGTCCTCGTCCGCGGTGGCCGCGTCGCGTACCTGGAAGCGCACGGTACGTCCGACCTCGACGATGTCCCCGATGGCCACGGCCTCGCGCTCGGGGTCGATGCCGATCACGCCTCTGATCAGGAAGTCGCCGCGTTCGTGGCGTTCGGCGTATTCGTCCATGGCCACGCCGATCTGCAGGCCGGCGGCGACCAGGTCGCGGTCGTCCTCGTCCAGTTCGCTGACGATGTCCTCCAGTCGGGCCAGCGCGGGCTGGCCGGCCAGTTCGAGCAGCAGGTTCTCCTCGGAGCGGGTGACGACCATGCTCGGTCCGATCGGCCGGCAGCCCTGGCTGACCACCATGCTGACCTTCAGTGGGCCGCTGAGCAGCACGCCGATGGCGCCTTCCGTGTAGACCTCGCCGTCGGCGAACAGGCGCACCGAGCCGCGTCCCTGGATGCCGTTGGCCAGGCCGCCGATGAGCGGCAGGTCGCCGAGCACGTCCACGGACCGCTCGACGAAGGCGTCGGTGGGGAACGTGTACGGGTCGGCGAGCAGGATCGCCACGTGGTCGTCGGGGGTGCGCTCGGGCAGCCCGACCACCACGAACCGGTCCTCGGCCGTCAGTGTCTCCAGTTGGAACGTGGTGAGCCTGGCTCCTTCCAGGGTGGCCGCCCAGGCGCTCACGGCCGGTGTCAGTTCCACGCCCTGGCCGTCGCCGATCACGCCGGTGGCGCTGCAGCCGATCACATGGGCTTCCGGCGCCAGCCGCATGGCTGCCTGCCCGGCCAGGGCGACGTCCTCGGGGTTCTCGCCGCAGATGAAGAAGCAGACCAAGTCGGCTCGGCCGCTGAGCCTGGACAGTGCCTGGCCGACCGCGCTCTCCGCGGCCTTCACCAGGTCGGCTCCCACGGCGAGCCCGTCGGCGAAGCGGCTCGTCATCAAGGCCACGCGTCTCGCCTCCCTCGACAGTCCGTATTCGCTGACCGGATTCTCCCCACTAAAGGGATAAGCACGCACACGAATCGTCACGCAATAGTCAAGATCCGAAATCTCCGCCAGATGCGAAACTCCCTGCCGCATTCCTCTCCGGGGACGTAGTCTCGATCCCGTGCATCAGCCACGTATTCTCCGCGAGTTGCGAGAGAGCGGCCACGTTCATCGCACCGTCAAGGCCGAGGTCAGGGAAAACCTGCTGGCCAGGCTACGGGCGGGCGAGCCCAGGTTCCCCGGCATCGTCGGGTTCGACGACTCCGTCCTGCCGCATCTGGAGCGGGCGTTACTCGCCGGGCACGACCTGGTCCTGCTCGGTGAGCGCGGCCAGGGCAAGACCCGGCTCATCCGCACCGTCACCGGCCTTCTGGACGAATGGACCCCCGTCGTCGAGGGTTGCGAGATCAACGACCACCCGTACGCGCCGGCCTGCACGCGCTGCCAGGCCCTGGCCCGCGAGCTGGGCGACGAGTTGCCCGTCGCGTGGAAGCACCGCGACGAGCGCTACGGCGAGAAGCTCGCCACCCCCGACACCTCCGTGGGCGACCTGATCGGCGACGTCGACCCGATCAAGATCGCCGAGGGGCGCACGCTGGGCGACCCGGAGACCGTCCACTACGGCCTGGTCCCCCGCACCAACCGCGGCGTGTTCTCCGTCAACGAGCTGCCCGACCTGGCCGAGCGCATCCAGGTGTCGCTGCTGAACGTCCTGGAGGAACGCGACATCCAGGTACGCGGCTACAACCTGCGCCTGCCGCTCGACATCCTGCTCATCGCCAGCGCCAACCCCGAGGACTACACCAACCGGGGCCGCATCATCACCCCGCTCAAGGACCGGTTCGGCGCCGAGATCCGCACGCACTACCCGCTGACCATCGAGGACGAGCTCACCCTCATCCGCCAGGAGTCGATGCCGGACATCGGCGCCGACATCCCGGAGCACCTGGTCGAGGTCATCGCCAGGTTCACCAGGCTGGTCCGCGAATCCACCGCCGTGGACGCCCGTTCCGGCGTGTCGGCGCGCTTCTCGATCGCCGCGGCGGAGACCGCGATGGCCTCGGCCGTGCGCAGGTCCGCGATCAAGGACGAGGAGCAGGCCGTCACCCGCGTGTGCGACCTGGGCAGCGTCGTGCACAGCCTGCGCGGCAAGGTCGAGTTCGAGGTCAGCGAGGAGGGCAGGGAGACCGAGATCCTGGCCCACCTGCTGCGCCGGGCCACGGCCGAGACGTTCAGGAGCCGACTGGGCGGCATGGACCTGTCCGCGGTGACCGACAAGTTCGCCGAGGGCAACCAGGTGGAGTCTGGCGAGCTCGTGCCCGCGGCCGAGCTGCTGCACAGGATCGGGCCGGTCAGCGGGCTGGCGAAGATCATGTCGCGGCTCGGGATGGGCGCGGGCGAGGAGTCTCCCGGCCATGCCGCGGCGGCGCTGGAGTTCGCCTTGGAAGGGCTTTACCTGATGCGCCGTCTGTCGAAGGAAGACCTGGACGGGGTAACGATCTACCGTACGTGAACGATCGGACGGTCTCCCGCGTCCAAACTGATGAGTCAGTTCCACTCTCACGGGGGAGACCGTCCATGCGTTCGCTCGTCTTCGCCTCGGCCGCCGCCCTGGCCCTCTGCGGCTTCGCCGCGCCGGCCCAGGCCACCACGTCCCAGGTCTCCTACGGCTACGCCTGGGCCGACGGCTCGGGCAGCCTGCGCGTCGTGCCGATGACCGCCAAGCTCACCAAGCGGGACGGGTACCTGTTCTACAAGCTCAAGCGCGTCCCCGGGGCGCGGGAGCTGAAGCTCGACTACCGCGGCGCCGCCTACACGCGTGTCACGCTGGCCTGCGACCTGAAGGAGACCGAGGGCCGCATCGCGGTGGACCGCAAGGGCCTGGGCAAGACCGCGTGCAAGCCGAAGGACCTGGCCGCCACGCTGGCGCGCGGGCCGCAGGCGGTGCGCGTCGAGCACTCGGGCGGCAAGGCGCTGAGGGTCAGCGAGTTCTTCCCGGCCGGCGAGAGCAAGGCGGTCACCGCTCGCGGCACGCTGAAGTGGGTCAACGGCAACACGTTGCTGTTCACCGCGAACGGCAGGACGACCAAGCTCGGCTACACCTGGCTCACCGCGTTCAGCCGGGTGACGGCGAAGTGCGGGGCCGGCTGGCTGACGGGCCGGCCGGTGAACGCGGACAGGAACGGCCTGGGCAAGAAGGAGTGCACCGGGCACGACCTCACCAAGGTGATGAAGAAGCTCAAGTACCCGGTGCTGGTGAAGGTCGACTACCTGCCGGACAGCCGCTACGTGAACCAGGTCTGGGAGATCTACGGCGACGCGTAGTCATCCCGGGGGTGGCGCCCGCGAGAGCGGCGTTCCTGGGCGCGTATCCGGGTTTATCGGGTTAGCGTGGGGTGCGTGATGGCCTACCGCTATGGCGAGTACCACGACGGCCCCGACCCCCTGGCCCCTCCCTACGACGTGCGTGCCGCGCTCGACGAGATGGGCGACGCGATCCTGTCCGGCTCCACGCCCGTCCATGCCCTGCGTGACCTGCTCAAACGCGGTCTGCCCGGCGCGGCGGACCGGCGCGGCCTGGACGACATGCTCAGGGAGGTGCGCAGGCGGCGCAGGGAGCTGCGTGAGCGCGGCCGGCTCGACGGCACGCTGGAGAAGGCCAGGGCGCTGCTCGACAAGGCCATCGGCCAGGAGCGGGCCGAGCTGTTCCCCGACCCGTCCGACGACGCCAGGCTGCGCGAGTCCGAGCTCGACTCGCTGCCCGACGACACGGCCAGCGCCATCCAGCAGCTCAGCTCGTACGAGTGGCGCTCGGCCGCGGCCAGGCAGACGTTCGAGGAACTGCGTGACCTGTTGCGGCGCGAGGTGCTCGACAGCCAGTTCCGGGGCATGCGCGAGGCGCTGGCGAACCCGGATCCGGCGACGATGGAGCGGATCCGGCAGATGATGTCGGATCTGAACGACATGCTGGACCGGGATTCCCGCGGCGAACATACCCAAGAAGACTTCGAAGCCTTCATGGGCAAATATGGGGACCTGTTCCCTGAAAAGCCGCGTAACCTCGGCGAACTCATCGACCTCCTGGCCCGCCGCGCCGCCGCCGCCCAGCGCATGCTCGCCTCGATGACGCCGAGCCAGCGCGAAGAGCTGAGCAACCTGATCAACCAGACGCTCGACCAGGCCGGGTTGTCCGACCAGATGCGCCGTCTGGGCGAGTCCCTGTACGCCCGGCGTCCCGATCTGGCGTGGAACGCCCCGGAACGCCTCACCGGCGAGGACCCGCTCGGACTCGGCGACGCCGTCACCGCGCTGGAGGAGCTGGCCGACCTCACCCAGCTCGAAACCGCCCTGCGCCAGGACTATCCGGGCGCCAGACTCGACGACATCGACGAGGCCGCCGTCCGGCGCGCGCTGGGCCGCTCCGCCGTGGACGACCTGGAGGCGCTGAAGCGGATCGAGCGCGAGCTGGAGGAGCAGGGTTACCTGCTGCGCCGCCGCGGCAAGCTGGAGCTCACGCCCAAGGCCGTGCGACGGCTGGGCGAGACGGCGCTGCGCCGCGTGTTCGCCTCGCTCGACGCGGGCCGGCGCGGCGACCACGACCAGCACGACGCGGGTTCGGCGGGCGAGCTGACCGGTTCGTCCCGGCCCTGGCGGTTCGGTGACGAGCAGCCGATCGACGTCGTCCGCACGCTGGTCAACGGCGTGCGCGCCGGCGGCCTGGCCCACCGCACCAGGCCGGCAACCGGGCCCACCACCGGATCCGCCACCGGGACCAGGGCGTCGGCCGGGACCAGGGCGGCGCGGGTGCGGTTGTCCGTGGACGACTTCGAGGTCGCCGAGACCGAACGGCGCAGCGCGGCGGCGGTCTGCCTGCTGGTCGACCTGTCGTACTCGATGGCCCTGCGCGGCACGTGGGCGGCGGCCAAGCAGACCGCGCTGGCCCTGCAGGCGCTGGTGGCCTCCAAGTTCCCGCAGGACGCGGTGCAGATCATCGGGTTCTCGAACTACGCGCGGGTGCTGCAGCCCGACGAACTGGCGGGCCTCGACTGGGACATGGTCCAGGGCACCAACCTGCACCACGCGCTGCTGATCGCCGGCCGGCACCTGGACCGGCACCCGGACTTCGAGCCGGTCGTGCTGGTGGTCACCGACGGCGAGCCGACGGCGCATCTGCTGCGCAGCGGGCGTTCGGCCTTCGAGTGGCCGCCTTCGAGCGAGACGCTGGAGCTGACGCTGGCCGAGGTGGACAAGATGACCAGGCGGCGGGCGACGATCAACGTCTTCATGCTGGCGGCCGACGAACGGTTGAAGGAGTTCGTCGACGAGGTGGCGCGCAGGAACGGCGGTCGGGTCTTCTCACCCAGCGCGGAACGGCTCGGGGAGTATGTGGTGAGCGACTTCCTGCGGCTGCGCCGCGCCCGCTGAACACCGCCCGTGCCGGGGTCCCCTGCGAAGGCGGGCCCCGCACGGGCTCAGGTCCTGCTCGGGCCGGGGTCCCTTGAGGGACAGAAGTCTGGACCCCCAGCACACAAAACGCCCGCACGACCTCAGGCCCCTCGGAAGGCGCGGGCCCCTGGAAGGCGCGGATCCCTCAGAAGGCGCAGGCCCCCGGAAAGCGCGGGCCTCTGGAGAGCGCGGGCCTCTGAAAGGCGCAGGCCCCTGGAGAGCGCGGGCACCGGAAAGCGCGGACCCCTCAGAAGGCGCAGGTCCGTTGAGGGAGAGAGACCGCCCAGGTGGGGTCCCGAAAAGGGCCGTCAGGCGTCGACGAGGCGGGTGTAGAAGTCGAGCGCGACGTCGAACCCGTCACGGCAGTTGCGGTGCGACCGGTAGCACGGCCGCCAGGCGGAGCTGGCGCCGATACCGGCGCGCGCGTCGGCCAGTGCCGAAGGCACCCGCTCAGGCCTGGGCAGCAGCCCGTGGCCCAGGTAACGCACCCCGGTCAGCTCGGTGTCCCGCCCGCGCCCGCCGGAGGCGAACCGGCCGAGCCGCCACCCGCTCTCCTCGTCCCAGACCAGGGCGCTCCCGTCGGTCAGCAGCACGGTGGCGTGACGCGGGTCGCAAGGCCCTTCCCACCAGTCGGACACCTGGTCTTCGAGCAGGTCGACGACGCGCTGGACGTAGCAGACGGGCTGCTGCAGCCACTCGTCGGTGTACGGCTCGACGTGCCTGATGGCCACGGAGGGAACCCCCTTGTACCCGAAGGGTAAGAGAAAAGCGACGGTTAACAACCATACCCGCCATGAACTTATTCCGTTGCACATGCGTCTAGTCATTACGGACGATATTTACGTCCGCCACGGGGAAGGAGGGGAGCTCCATGATTGCCATGATTCTGCTGATCGCGTTGATGGTGGTCGCCGTCGCGGCCACCGAACTGATCATGCGGTGCTCCTCGAAGAGTAAAGAGGGTGTCGAGTCCCCCGGAGAGATCGTCGGGGACTAGTCTCTCCGCATGGACCTGCTTCTCTGGTTGCACATCGGCTTCGCGATCTTCACCATCGGTCCGCTCACCGCCGCGACGATGGCCGCGCCACGCGCCATCCGGAACAAGAACGTGCCCGTTCTGCAGAATCTCCAGCGCATGACCCGGGTCTACAGCTTCGGCTCGATCGGGGTGCTGGTGTTCGGGGTGGCGCTCGGCGTGGTCACGGGCGGCGGCCTGCTGGGGCAGTGGTACATGACGGCGTCGATGACGCTGTTCATCGTGGCCGTCGTGCTGATCGTCATCATCGACCGCGACCTGCGCACCGCAGTGCGCGCGCTGTCGAGCGACAGCGCCGAGGACGACGCGCAGGTGCAGAACGGCAGGATCGCCGCGATCAGCGGGCTGCTCGCGGTGATCTGGCTGGTGATCCTCTTCCTGATGGTGGTTCCCGGCCCGTAACACGTCCGGGCCGGGAAGCGCCAGGTCAGCCCAGGGCCTGGGTCAGGTCGGCGAGCAGGTCGTCGATCGTCTCGATGCCGACCGACAGCCGCACCAGGTCCGCGGGCACCTCCAGCGGCGAGCCGGCCGCCGAGGCGTGGGTCATGCGGCCCGGGTGCTCGATGAGCGACTCGACCCCGCCCAGCGACTCTCCCAGCGTGAACAGCTTGGCCCTGTCGCACACCGCCACGGCCTCGGCCTCGCCGCCCGCGACCCGGAACGACACCATGCCGCCGAACCGCTTCATCTGCTTGGCGGCCACCTCGTGCCCGGCGTGCTCGGCCAGCCCCGGGTAGAGCACCTGGGTCACGCGCGGGTGCGCGAGCAGCAGGTCGACGACCCGCTCGGCGTTGTCGCAGTGGCGGTCCATGCGCACGCCGAGCGTCTTGAGCCCGCGCAGCGTCAGCCAGGCGTCGAACGGCCCGGCCACGCCGCCCATGGCGTTCTGGTGGTAGGCCAGCTCGTCGCCGACCCCCTGGTCGGCCGCGATCAGCGCGCCGCCGACCACGTCGGAGTGCCCGCCCACGTACTTGGTGGTGGAGTGGACGACGACGTCCGCGCCGAGCGCGAGCGGCTGCTGCAGGTACGGCGAGGCGAACGTGTTGTCGACGACCAGCAGCGAGCCGTTGTCGTGGGCCAGTTCGGCCAGCGCGGCGATGTCGGCGATGCCGAGCAGCGGGTTCGTCGGCGTCTCGACCCAAACGATCTTGGTCTTCTGGGTCATGGCGGCGGCCACGGCGTCGAGGTCGTGCAGCGGGACCGGGTCGTAGTGCAGGTCCCAGCGCTCGTTCACCTTGGCGAAGAGCCGGTAGGTGCCGCCGTAGGCGTCGTTGGGGATGATCACGTGGTCCTGCGGCTTGCACATGGCCCGCAGCAGCGTGTCCTCGGCGGCCAGGCCCGAGGCGAAGGCCAGCCCGCGGGCCCCGCCCTCCACCGCCGCCAGCGCCTCTTCGAGCGCGGTCCTGGTGGGGTTGGCCGAGCGGCTGTACTCGTATCCGGAGCGCAGGCCGCCCACGCCGTCCTGCTTGTAGGTGGACGTGGCGTAGATCGGGGGCACGACCGCGCCGGTCAGCGGGTCGGGCTCCTGGCCTGCGTGGATCGCCAGGGTCTCAAAACCGTTGCTCATGAATGCCACCGTAACGGAAGTCGGCCCGCGATCCGTTCCCCAACGGACCGCGGGCCGGCCTGGCGGGCGCGTTCCCCAACACGCCCGCCGGAGCCGCCGCTCCCCAACGGCGTCCCCCGCCGGAGCGGCCGTTCCCCGACGGCGGCTCCGGGGGCTCGTGCGGCATGCCGCGCGAGCCACGTATCGATCGGTCAGGCCCTCTTGGTCAGGCGGCCTCGGCCTCCTGGCGCCGCTCCCCCGCGCGCGGCGCCAGCTTGACGATCTCGGCGTCGATGTGCCGGCCGCTGCGGCCCTCCGCGGGCTCGCCGTTGATGCGGGACAGCAGCACCGGGTCGGCCAGCGCGAGCAGCAGGCCGACGACCAACCCTGCACCTAGAAGTACGAACCCGATGACGACCATGTCCTGTCTCCGTCCCCTGCCCGTGCGACGTCCCGTGTTCCCGCGACGTCCCCTGTCCTTGCGACATATCCAGCATCGGTCCCGCACCCCCGGTGCCGCCTCCGCTGAAGGGCCGGTCTCCGGCCGGATCACTCGGCCGAACGGTTGATACGACCTGTCCGACTTCCGGCCTAGGCTCGACGCCGTGGGGGAATCGAAGCGCGTCGTGTACTGGGTCCGCCGGCTGAGCGAGATCGCGATGCTCGGCTGGCTGGCCATGATGCTGCTCATCGACCTGCTGGTGGCCGCGGGCACGAACGGCGCGCAGTGGCTGGTCCCGTTCTGCGGCGTGGCCGGCATCGCGGCGGTCGTCCTCCGCCGCAGGTACCGGGTCGAGGGCTTCGTCGTCCTGCTCGGGCTGTCGCTGCTCATCTCGGTCGTCATGGGCCTGACCGGTTTCGACGGGGTGCCCGGCACGGCGGAGACGGGCGCGATCCTCATCCTGACCATCGGCGTGCTGCGGCACGTGGAGCCGGTCAGGTGGGCGGCGCTGCTGTCGTGCGTGTCGCTGGTCGTGCTGATGGCCGAGGCGATCGGCCGCGACTACCAGCAGGCCGGGCTGGTGTTCTCGTTCATGCTGTTCGTGGGCTGGTCGATGGCCGCCGGGGTGGGCGGCTACCTGCGCTTCCAGCAGGAACGCCGGACGGAGGCGGTCTACTCGGTGCGCCGCGCCGAACGCCTCGAACTGGCCAGGGAACTGCACGACCTGGTCGCGCACCACATCACCGGCATCGTGGTCCAGGCCCAGGCGGCTCGGTCGGTCGCGGAGACCAAGCCGGAGGCCGTGCTGCCCGCGCTCGACGCGATCGCCGGGGCCGGCACCGAGGCGCTGACCTCGATGCGCCGCATGGTCACCGTGCTGCGCACCGAGGACGACGCCGCGCGCAAACCGGGCACCACGCTGGCCGACCTGCGGCTGCTGACCGACGGCTTCTCCGCGGGCGGGCCGAAGGTGGCCTTCGAGATCGGCGCCGGGATCGACGACCGCACGCTGCCGCCCGAGGTGATGACCACGCTGCACCGGGTGCTGCAGGAGTCCCTGACGAACGTGCGAAAGCACGCCCAGGGCGCGGCCTGGGTGGAGGCCGACCTGCGCCGCCACGAGCGGGCCGTGGTGCTGCGGGTGCGCAACTTCGGCTCGCACGGCGACCCCCGGGTGTCCCGGCTGGGCGGCGGGTTCGGGCTGGTGGGCATGGCCGAGCGGGTGGAGGCCCTGGGCGGCAGGCTCTACGCGGGCCCGTCGGCGGAGGGCGGCTGGCAGGTCGTCGCCGAGTTCCCGCTCCCCTGAGGAGAGTTTCCGCTCCCCTGAGGAAGCGGGAAGCGGGAACTCAACGGCGGCGGCGGCTCAGTGGTTGGCCAGGAAGGCGAGCAGGTCCTGGCGGGTGATCAGCCCGCTGGGCTTGCCGTCCTCCAGCACCACCGCCGCGTCGGCCTTCTCCAGCGCCTCGACCGCCCGCGACACCGGCTCGCCGCTGCCGATCGTGGGCAGCGGGGCCGACATGTGCTCGGCGATCGGGTCGTCGGAGGAGAGCTTGCCGTGGTAGAGCGCCTCCAGCAGGTCGCGCTCCACGATCGAGCCGATCACCTCGGCCGCCATGACCGGGGGCTCCTCCTTCATGACCGGGAGCTGGGACACCGAGTATTCGCGCATGATCGCGATGGCCGTGCCGACCGACTCGTACGGGTGCGCGTGCACGAACTCGGGCAGGTTCGCCCCCTTGCGCGCCAGCACGTCCCCGACCAGGCCCTCCTCGGAGGTGGTGGTCAGGAAGCCGTAGTCGGCCATCCAGTCGTCGTTGAAGATCTTCGACAGGTAGCCGCGGCCGCCGTCGGGCAGCAGCACGACCACCACGTCGTCGGGCCCGGCCTTGGCGGCCACCTGCAGCGCGGCGACGACGGCCATGCCGCACGAGCCGCCGACCAGCAGCCCCTCCTCGCGGGCGAGCCTGCGGGTCATGTTGAAGGAGTCCTTGTCGGACACGGCGATGATCTCGTCGCAGATCTCGGTGTCGTACGTGGCCGGCCAGATGTCCTCGCCCACGCCCTCCACCAGGTACGGACGCCCGGAGCCGCCGGAGTAGACCGAGCCCTCGGGGTCGGCCCCGATGATCTTCACCCGGCCGCCGGACACCTCCTTCAGGTATCGCCCGGTGCCGCTGATCGTGCCGCCGGTGCCGATGCCCGCGACGAAGTGCGTGATCCTGCCCTCGGTCTGCTCCCACAGCTCGGGGCCGGTGGAGTGGTAGTGCGACTCGGGGTTGTTGACGTTGGAGTACTGGTCGGGCTTCCAGGCGTTGGGCACCTCGCGGGCCAGCCGGTCGGAGACCGAGTAGTACGAGTCGGGGTGGTCGGGCGAGACGGCGGTCGGGCAGACCACGACCTCGGCGCCGTACGCGCGCAGCACCGCGATCTTGTCCTGGGCCACCTTGTCGGGCACCACGAACAGGCACCGGTAGCCCTTCTGCTGGGCCACGATGGCCAGGCCCACCCCGGTGTTGCCGGACGTCGGCTCGACGATCACGCCGCCGGGCCGAAGCTGCCCGGAGGCCTCGGCGGCTTCGATCATGCGCACCGCGATGCGGTCTTTCACCGAGCCACCCGGGTTGAAGTACTCAACCTTGGCGAGCACCTGGGCAGGCAGCCCGGAGGAAACCTTGTGCAGACGGACGAGCGGAGTGTTCCCCATGAGCTCGACCAGGGAATCGTAAACGCGCACCGAGGTGTTCACCTTCTTTGCCAAAGCTTGGTCAGCTTGCCTGAGGCCGAGATCCAGTGGGGGTGGGCGGCCCTCGGCTAGTTTTCAAGCAAACGCTACCGCCGAGTCCGGCTGAGGGGGGTAACGAGTGGTCTGGGCAGCTGGCATGGCGCGTGCCGCCCGCAGGATCGCGACAGCGGCCGCGCTGGGCGGTGGCGGGCTGACGGCGCTGGGAGCCACCGCGTACGGCCTGCTCATCGCCGAAGGACTGCTGGCCCGCCGCGCCATCGGCCGCCCGCACGGCCTGGACGGCCCCCCGTCCGACGGCACGTACGGCGATTTCCCCGGCACCCCGATCAAGCTGGCCATGCTGGGCGACTCGACCTCGGTCGGCCTGGGCATGACGGATCCCAGCCACACCCCGGGCGTGCTGCTGGCCAACGGGCTGGCCGCGGTCGCCGAGCGCCCGGTGCTCCTGCGGGTGGTCGGCAAGTCGGGCGCCCCGTCGGCCGAGCTGGACGAGCAGGTCGACCAGGCCCTGCTGATGGAGCCCGACGTGACGGTCATCTTCGTCGGGGCCAACGACATCATCACCCAGACCCCGCCCGCGACCGCGGTGCGCCATCTGGTCAAGGCGGTGCGGCGGCTGCGCGACGCCGGCGTCGAGGTGATCGTCGGCACCTGCCCGGACCTGGGCACGGTGCGCCCGATCGCGCAGCCGCTGCGCTGGGTCACCCGGCGCTGGAGCCGCCAGCTCGCCGCCGCCCAGACGGTGGCGGTGGTCGACGCGGGCGCGCGGACGGTCGCGTTCGCCGACGTCCTGGGGCCGGAATTCGATACAAATCCGTCAGAAATGTTCGGACCGGATCGTTTCCATCCATCTGACCGAGGTTACGCGCAGGCCGCTTACGCGGTGCTACCTTCTGTATGCGCTGCGTTGGGGCTGTGGCCGGAGCCACGGCCCGCGCGCGGTGAAGGACTGCAACCGATTTACCTTGCGGCGGCTACGGCCGCGGAGGAGCCCGGCACCGAGGTCTCCGCGACCCGCGTCGACGGGCGGGCGACGGGCCCCTACGGCAAGTGGGTCACGTTGTTCCGCCGGCGGCGCGGCGAGATGCTCGACGAAGCCTGAACCCTCCGAGCCGGAGCCGTCACTCCCTCATCGTCTTTTGGAGTGATCTGCCCGTGCTCCGGCCCTTCACGAACGCGTCCCTGGCCCTCGCCGCGACCCTGGCCGCCTCCGCGTGCTCAGGCAGCGACGCGGCCACGACCGCCTACCCGACCTGGCACAACACCCAAGTGAACGTGGTCAGCCGGACGGCGGCGGCGGCGGGGGTCGTCACGGCCACCTCCATGAAGCCCGACGGCAGCCTGGAGACCGCCGCGCTCGACCTGGCCAACGGCAAGAAGTTGTGGTCCCACCCGGCCACCATGGCGGGCCGGCTGCCCGGCATGGGCGTCTCCGCGCCGGCGATCGTCGAGACCGGCCGGAACCAGGCCGTCGTGGTGGCGCTCGACCCGGCCAAGAAGCAGCCGCGCTGGAACGCCACGCTCATCGCCCGCGACGCGCGCACCGGCGCGCAGAAGTGGTCCAGGCCGGTGCACTCGACCTTCGGGCCGCAGCGCTGCGGCCCGTACGTCTGCCTGTCGGAGCACACGGCGCTGGCCAACGCCCGCCTGGTCGTGCTCGACCCGAACTCCGGCAAGATCATGTGGAAGCTGCCGGGCATCTCCGAGGTCGAGTGGTCCGACCCGGCCAGGGTGCTGCTGCTACGCCTGGCGGCCAACCCGATGATCGAGTCGTACGACGTCAAGACCGGCAAGCTCCAGTGGCAGCAGCCCATCGAGCAGGCGCTTGGCCCGGGCATCGACATGTCGGGCGGCTGGGCGTTCGGCGCGACCGGCGACAACCTGGTCGGATACGTGGCCCCGTACACCAATCCGCGCACGAAGAAGGTCTCCACGTTCGGCCTGTTCTCCATCAAGATCACCGAGGGGACCGTCAACTGGATGCGGCCGTCGGTCGTGCGGGTCTACCCCAGCGGCAATCCCGGCTACGCGCCGGTCGTCCGTCCCGTCGACCGCCAGGGCGCCTACGGCGGCTTCGCCAGGCTCGACTCCGAGACCGGCCGGGTGCTCGGCCAGGTGACGGGCGCCGCGGTGCCGGGCTCTGGCTGGTGGCTGGCCTTCCCCGACCGGATGGACAAGCTGGCCTTCCTCAAGCACGGCACCAAGGGCTCGGCCTTCGACCTGGGCACCGGCAGGTCCGTGGCGGTCGACGACCAGCGGGCCTGGTCCTTCTGCGTCACCGATCCCAAGCCGCTGCCGCTGCGCGCGCAGCCGCCCGGCTTCTACTCCACCGCCGCGATCTGCGAGTTCGACCTGGCCACCGGCAAGCGCCTGCGAGCCGCCGCGCCGCCGCCCCCGTGGTTCACCGGCAGCCAGGACGGCTGGCGGCTGTGGCGCGACGAGAAGGGCGCCCTGCACGCCACCAACGACCGCACCGCCACCACTCCCGGCATGTACGGCTGACCCGGCACCCGCGGCGAGACTCGGACGGGACTGAAATATAGTTCTGGAAGAGAGCCGACAAAGGAGGGGCCATGCCCGAGGCAGTCATCGTCGCGACCGCGCGATCCCCCATCGGACGAGCCTTCAAGGGTTCGCTGCAGGACATCCGTCCCGACGACCTGACCGTCCAGATGATCCAGGCCGCGCTCGCCAAGGTGCCCCAGCTCGACCCCGCCACCATCGACGACATCATGCTCGGCTGCGGCCTGCCGGGCGGCGAGCAGGGATTCAACATGGCCCGGGTGGTGTCGGTCATGCTGGGCCTGGACAACGTGCCAGGCACCACGATCACCCGGTACTGTTCCTCGTCCCTGCAGACCACCAGGATGGCCTTCCACGCCATCAAGGCGGGCGAGGGCGACGTGTTCGTCTCGGCCGGCGTCGAGACCGTCTCCAGGTTCCGCAAGGGCAACTCCGACTCCCTGCCCGACACGCAGAACCCGGTCTTCGCCGAGGCGGTCGCCCGCACCCAGGCGTTCGGCGAAGGCGGCAAGACGTGGCACGACCCGCGTGAAGACGGGATCGTCCCCGACATCTACATGGCGATGGGCCAGACCGCGGAGAACCTGGCCCAGCTCAAGGGCGTCACCCGCAAGGACCAGGACGAGTTCGGCGTGCGCTCGCAGAACCTGGCGGAGAAGGCGCTGGCCGACGGCTTCTGGCAGAAGGACATCACCCCGGTCACGCTGCCTGACGGCACCGTGGTCAGCAAGGACGACGGCCCACGCGCGGGCACCACGTACGACGCGGTGTCGGCGCTGAAGCCGGTCTTCCGCCCCGACGGCACGGTCACGGCCGGCAACTGCTGCCCGCTGAACGACGGCGCGGCGGCGGTGATCGTGATGAGCGACACCAAGGCGGCCGAGCTGGGCATCACGCCGCTGGCCCGCATCGTCTCGACCGGCGTCACCGGCCTGTCGCCGGAGATCATGGGGCTCGGCCCGGTCGAGGCGTCCAGGCAGGCGCTGGCCAGGGCCGGCATGGCGATCGACGACGTGGACCTGGTGGAGATCAACGAGGCGTTCGCCGCGCAGGTCATCCCTTCGTACCGCGACCTGGGCATCGACCTCGACCGGCTGAACGTCAACGGCGGCGCGATCGCGGTCGGCCACCCGTTCGGCATGACGGGCGCGCGGATCACGTCCACGCTGATCAACAGCCTGCGCCACCACGACAAGAGCATCGGGCTGGAGACGATGTGCGTGGGCGGCGGCCAGGGCATGGCGATGGTCCTGGAGCGTCTCAGCTAGGTCGCGTGGAAGGCCGGTCCTCGCGTCGAGGGCCGGCCTTCGGCAGGTCAGCCGTGCTTGTCCGGTCCGGCCTTGACGGGAGTGACGCGGACGATCACCCGGCGGTCGCGGACCATCGCGGCCCGGTAGTCGTCCCAGTCGGGGTGCTCGCCCGAGATCCTGCGGTAGTAGGCCACCAGATGGTCCATGGCCTCGGGCAGCGCGATGACCTCCGCCCGGCCCTCCACCTGGATCCACTCGCCGAAGAACTGATCGGTGAAGGCGCAGATGGCCACGTCCGGGTCGCGGAGGAGGTTGCGGAACTTGGCGGCCGTCTCCCTGGTGCTGATCACCAGGTAGCCCTCGTCGTCCACGCCGACGGTCACCGGCGACATCTGCGGGCGCCCATCGCGATGTCTCGTGAGCAGGACGGCGTGGTGGTGGTTGCGGAGGAAGTCCCGAGCCTTGTCTAGATCCATCCAGTCATGATGACGCGCCCGTGCGGGGCACGGGCGCGAAGGCGGGAATGGGCTCTACCTTGAGCCCATGCGGTTACGGCGGTGCCGCTCGTGTTCGTGCACGATCGCGGCGGCGTAGCCGTGGGTCAGCCCGTGCTCGTCGGCGAGCCAGTTGGCCCGCTCGTCGCACCTGAGGAAAGCCGGGCCGTTGTCGATGGCTCGGAACCACTCGGGGAGTTCGCGTCCCGTGATAGCGGGGACTCTGGCGATGAGCTTCAGCTGCGTCTCCGGTGAGTGGTTCAAGGACATGGGCACCTCCGCGGATTAAGGTCCTTTGCTTGACACTGCAACACCGCACAGCGAATGGCAAGCCCCCAACCAGGCATCATTTTGTGACGGCGGGTAGATTTCCGGTCGCACAAAGAGAGGGCCCCGCCGGATCGGCGAGGCCCTCGTCAGTGGGACGGTCAGTCGTCACCGCTGAAGTAGCTGATGAAGCGCAGCACCTCCAGGTAGATCCAGACCAGGCTCAGCGTGAGGCCGAACGCGCACTGCCAGGCGAACTTGGCCGGCGCGCCCTGCTTGACGCCCTGCTCGATCGAGTCGAAGTCGAGGAGCAGGAAGAAGCAGCCGAGCAGGATCATGGCCGCGCTGAAGATCCAGCCGAGCGGGCTGTCGGTACGCAGACCGAGGCCGCCGGGCACCCAGATCGAGACCAGCAGGTTGACCAGCACCAGCGCGATGGCCGCGAAGCCGGCCGCGATGACGAACTTCACCAGTTTGGGTGTGACCCTGACGATGCGCAGCGCGTAGACGGCCAGGACGCCCGCGAAGGCCATCGCCGTGCCGATCACCGCCTGCAGCACGATGCCGTTGAACAGGCTCTCGTAGGCGGAGCTGATCACGCCGAGGAACACGCCCTCGAAGATCGCGTAGCCCAGGATGAGCACCGGGTTGGTGCTCATCGTGAACGAGGCGATCAAACCGAGGATCAGCGCCACGACGGCGGCGCCGATGCCGACGCCGACCGGGACCTCCAGGTACCAGGCGGCGCCCGCGGCCACGATCAGGGAGCCCAGGGTCATGAAGCCGCGCACCACGACGTCGTCGAGCGTCATCGTCCGGTACGCGGGCGGGGCGGGGGGTGCGTACGACGGGGCGTCGTACATGTTCTGCAAGACCTCGGGAGCCGGGGTGGGCGCCGACCAACCCCCGGACCGTGACTTGCTGAATACGGGGTTCTTGCTCTCCATGCGCTGCCTCCTGTGCGCCTGACCCATCGGGGCCGGGGCGGCACCTAGGTCAACTTGCGGGTGAGATTCGGATGATGGGCAGCGATGATAACGAACGTGATCGCCGCTGAGTTCCCATCGTCGTCGCTCGGGGTCGGGGGACGGTGGTTTCCATGGTAGGAGAAACGGACCCCTGACCGCTTCGGGTGGATTATCGGTAACGGGCGGATCGCCGCGAAGGGGGGTTACTGAAGGTCTTCGCGGAAATACTCCCCGCGCTGACCCGGATTTCCCGGAACGTCCCGCGCGGGCGGCCCGGTGAGGGTCGCCCGCGGGCTCGTCCGGCCCGGCATTCCCCGTCAGGAACGGGCGGATCCGGGGATCGGCTCGCCCTGGCAGAGAAACACCAGGTCAGGGACCCAAAAGGGCGTGATGCCGATCGGTGCCCCCGGCGGGATTCGAACCCGCACGTCAACCCTTTTAAGGGGTTTGCCTCTGCCATTGGGCTACGGGGGCGCCGCAATCATACGAAACGGACCATGCTTCCGAGGAGCACAACTTCGCATCAGGCGTCACAAGTGTGAAGTCTGCGGTGAAGTGATAGGGCTCCAGGCACTCTGTCCAGGAAGAGTACGCCGTCCAGATGGTCCAGTTGGTGCTGAATGCAACGGGCTTCAAAGGCATCAGCTTCGATGGTGACTGGCTCGCCCGTGCCTGGCAAATGCCCATGTACAGTGATACGCCCAGCGCGCAGGACGTCGGCCATGAGGCCGGGGATCGACGCGCAGCCCTCACGGCCGTGGTCCCAGTGGGAGGCGGCGGCGAGCATCGGATTGGCCAGCACGAGCTCGCCGGCCCACGATCGGCAGCGGGGATGACGGGCGGCGTCGAAGGCGATCAGCCGGCGTCCGACGCCGATCTGGGGAGCGGCCAGGCCGTAGGCGAGCGGCACCGCGCGCAACGTGGCCAGCAGGTCGGCGGCGGCGGCCACGACCTCGGGGTCGGCGGGATCGACCGGCTCGGCGGCGGCGCACAGGAGTGGGTGCGGGGCCTCGAGCACGTCGCGTGCGGTGCCAGGGGTCACAGAAGATCCGGTTCCACGGGGCGGAAGGTGATCTCGGATTCGAGTCCGGAGCCGACGGCTGCCAGCCTGCGCATGAGCGCCGCCACGTCCACCTCCTTCGGCAGCTCGACGTCGGCGATGAGCACGTAGAGACGGCCGGTGAGCCGGGTGCTCATCCCGGTGATGTTGCCGCCGTCCGCGGCCAGGACGGCGCTGACGGCGGAGATGATGCCCGGTCGGTCGGGGCCGTACACGGTCAGGACGTAACCGAGTCCGCTGGCCCGGCCGGCGGAGTGACCGCGCCCGCGCCGGCCGAAGGAGCAGCGGGCCTCGATGGCCGATACGGTGACCACCAGATCGGGCGCCATGAGCCGTTTCATCAGCTCGTCGGGCTCCTGCTCGCCGGAGACCAGCAGCATCATCGCCACGTGGCCGCCGAGCAACGTCATGGTCGAGTCCTGGATGTTCGCCCCGCATTCGGCGAGCGAACCGGTGACCGCGGCGATCACTCCGGGCCGGTCCACGCCGAGCACGGTCACCGCTGAGAGCCCCACCCGTGGTTTCCCCTTCCGCTCGAGACACCAGGGGCGCCGCGAACGCCCCGGCGATGATTCGCCGGGGCGCCGCCTTCTCGCTGCCTTGTCGCCGCCTTGTCGTTGCTGCGGCTCGGCCGGAGCCCGGGCTAGCGGCGGGTCGTCGCCACCGCGGCCCTGAAGCCTTCGCGTGGGTGCTCCATCTCACCCAGCGAGATCGTCTCTCGCTTGAAGAACAGGGCCAGGGTCCAGTCGACGACGACGCGGACCTTGCGATTCAGCGTCGGCACCCGCGACAGATGGTAGGTGCGGTGCATGAACCACGCAGGGAATCCGCGAAGCTTGACGCCATAGACGTTGGCGACGCCCTGGTGCAGGCCCAGACCGGCGACCGATCCGACATACTTGTGGCGGTATTCGACCAGTTGCTGGCCGCGCAGGTGCCTGACGATGTTGTCGCCGAGCACCTTGGCCTGGCGCACCGCGTGCTGGGCGTTGGGCGCGCAGTACTGGCCGGGGTTGGTCACGTCCGGCACGCCCGCCGCGTCGCCGGCCGAGAACGCGTCCTTGATGCCGGCGACGGTGAGCCGGGTGGTGGTCTTGATCCGGCCGCGCTCGTCCAGCGGCAGGTCGCTGTCGTTGACGACGGGGCTGGGCTTGACGCCGGCGGTCCACACCAGCGTCTCGGCCTCGAAGTCGGTGCCGTCCGAGAGCACCACGTGGCCGCCGACGCACGATTCGAGCCGGGTCTCCAGCCTGACGTCGATGCCGCGCTCGCGCAGTTGCTCCAGCGTCCACTTGCCCATCTCGGGGCCGACCTCGGGCAGCACCCTGGAGGTCGCCTCCACCAGGACCCAGCGCACGTCCGACGGCTTGATGTTGCGGTAGTAGCGCATGGAGTCCTTGGCCATGTCCTCCAGCTCGGCCAGCGCCTCGACGCCCGCGAAGCCGGCGCCGACCACGACGAACGTGAGCGCCCTGCGGCGCACCTCGGGGTCGTCGGTCGACTCGGCCACGTCGAGCAGGTGCAGCACCCGGTTGCGCAGCGCGATGGCCTCGCCCACGGTCTTGAACCCGATGCCGATGTCGGTCAGGCCGGGGATCGGCAGCGTGCGCGAGATCGACCCGGCCGCCATGACGATGACGTCGTAGGCGATCTGGCGCGCGTCGCCCTCGGCGGGCTGGAACGTCACGGTGCGCTCGTGGTGGTCGACCTTGGTGACCGTGCCGTTGAGTATCCGCGCCTTCGGCAGCACCCGGCGCAGCGGGGCCACCATGTGCCTGGGCGACAGGTTACCCGCGGCCGCCTCAGGCAAGAAGGGCTGGTAGGTCATGTAGGACTGGGGATCGATGATCGTGATGCGCACTTCACCGCCGCGCAGCTCCCTGCGGAGCTTGCGCTGCAGCCTGAGCGCTGTGTACAGGCCGACGTACCCGCCGCCGACGATCAAGATGTGCTTGTTCATCTTGAGGCCCCATCCCTTGTGGAGTGCTTGTGAAAGCATTCACAAGCTTACGCCCATGCCTTTCCCGGAATCCAATCCCGGGGGCATGCAACGCGTCACACAGCCAGCTCCCTGGCTCTGGTGAAGACGGCGTCCAGCATCGGGGCGGTCACGCGGCCGGTGAACGTGTTCTGCTGGCTGGGGTGGTAGCAGCCCATCAGCGTCACGGCGGCGTCGCCGTAGGCGCTCTCGACCTCCACGCCGTGCCCGAACGGCGGCCTGGGACGCGGCAGCTCGTAGCCCGCGGCCTTGAGCGCCGGCCACATGGCCTGCCAGGCGAAGCCGCCCAGCGCGACGATCACCCGCACGCTGGGCGCGCACAGCTCGATCTCCCTGGCCATCCACGGGAAGCAGGTGGCGCGTTCCTCGGGCGTGGGCTTGTTCGCGGGCGGGGCGCAGCGCACCGACGCCAGCATGCGGGCGCCGATGAGCCGCTGGCCGTCGTCGGCGTACGTGCTGGTCTCCTGGGCGGCCAGCCCGGTGCGGTACAGCGAGGCGAACAGCCAGTCGCCGCTGCGGTCGCCGGTGAAGATCCGGCCGGTCCTGTTGCCCCCGTGCGCGGCCGGGGCCAGCCCGACCAGCAGCACCCGCGGCTCCTCCGCGCCCCAGCCGGGGACGGGACGGCCCCAGTACGTCTCGTCCGCGAACGCGCGCCGCTTCACCGTGGCGACGTCCTCGCGCCACTCCACCAGACGCGGGCAGGCACGGCACACCGACTGGCGTGCCGTGAGCTCCGCGAGGGTGCCGCTGGCGGGGGCGAGGCGGCGCACGTCCGCGGGGTCGAGCGCGACCGGGGTGTCGGCGGTCGCGGGGTCGTCAGGCCAGCCGGTGCCAGGAGGTACGAAACTCATGCCCCCGATCGTGCCCGATCACCTGGTCTTGGACGGACTCGGCGCGGGCGTGGCGGGACCGGCGGTGGGCGCGGGGCTGGGCACGACCGTGGGAACGGGGG
>NZ_JABCPZ010000188.1 GCF_013283785.1 Nonomuraea antri | reverse complement strand
CCGTCGAGCGAGGTGACCCGGTCCACGAGTAACCCGGACAAGTCGCGCGGCCCGCCCGGATACAGCTCGGCCGAGAGCACCGCGTTGAGCGCCTTGCCCGCCGCCGCGCCCACCCCCACGACGCCCAGCGAGACGAGCCCGCCACGCACCGGCATCCGTCCGCGCGCCATCAGGGCGATGACGACCAGCGCGAACACCGCCACGATGACCGTGCCGCGCAGGTGAACCGCCATCGCGTACGCCGCCAGGGCCCCCGCCGCGACCCCCGCCCGGGTCGAACCGTGCCGGGCCAGATCGTGCACCGCGACCAGCCAGCCCAGCACCACGGCCGGCAGCACGGCGTCGGCCAGCGCCAGCCCGGAGAACAGCAGCAACGCAGGCGAGAACCCGGCCGCGAACGCCGCGGCCAGCGCGGTCCTCCGGCCCGTCCCCAGCCGCCGCAGCAGCGCGAACGCCAGCGGGAACGCCGCCGCTGACGCCATCGAACCCACCACGACCACCAGCCGGTACGCCGCCGCGGGATCGGACGTCACCCAGAACACCGGCACCAGCAACAGCGCGTATCCGCCCTGGTAGAACGTGGACCCGCTGAGGTCGGCCGACGGCCCGCCCGCCAGCCACCGGGCCGCGACGAGATATCCGGTCTCGTCCGGGTTCGCCACCGGCCCCGCGTGATACCTGAACAACCACAACCGCACCGCCACCTGCAGGACCCACCCGATGGCCAGTAACCACCACAGCCGAGGCCCGCGCCGAGCGTGCCGTGATGGCGGAATGGGTCTCCCCGCGGGCGCGCGGGTGACCAGTGTCGTCGACATGCAGCCCCCTGACCGGCGCCGGGACGTACCGGAACGCCGGACAGCGAGTCCATCGAATGATCGATAACCCGGCCGTCACCTGAAGCGGTTATGCGCGCGTTACACGCCGGGGGGCAGAGGCCGGGGTCAGAAGCGGCCCTTGCGGAACTTCCGGACGAACACGTGCGTGTGGGCGCGGCTGATCAGGTCGACCGTGCGGTGCCGGGTGAAGTCCTCCACGTCCACCTTCAGGCACTTGAGCTGCACCCGGCGCGGTCCTCTGCGCGCGTCGTAGGCGACGTACTTGGTGTCGAACCCGCGGCCCTCGTCCAGGCCGATGCCGAGCGGGCTGCGGAAGCGCCTGGCGCCCGGCGGGTTGAACACCTTGGACAGGACGATGGCGTCGGTGGCCTCGCTCGGGCAGCGGACGAGCACGCGCACGTCGCTGTCCTGGCGCGGGCGGCGCGGCCGGACCTTGACGCCGGTGAAGTTCTTGGCCCACCAGGAGGAGCCGGGCTCGCCCGCGCTGTCGCGGTTGTCGCCGGCCGCCTCCTCGCCTTCCGGCGGGGGCTGGACGTGGGCGAACGCCAGATCGGCGAACGCGCAGGGACCGAGAACGAGTGCGGCGGCAAGGCACGCCCCGGTGGACAACCTCATGTTCTCTCCCCTTCCGGCCGGGATCGGTGCACGAGGGGAGTAAGCCCAGTATGCGGGCAAGGTCCCGCAGATCACGGAAGGCACGCCGGGCGGCCCGGCCGCGCGGCTATGTCTCGGCCAGCTGGTCCAGGGTGCCGGTGAAGCCGGTCCAGGCGGTTTCCAGGTCGGCGGTGTGCTCGT
This sequence comes from Nonomuraea antri, assembly GCF_013283785.1. GTDB lineage: Bacteria > Actinomycetota > Actinomycetes > Streptosporangiales > Streptosporangiaceae > Nonomuraea > Nonomuraea antri. The sequence continues at coordinate 20,598 of NZ_JABCPZ010000188.1, read as the reverse complement.
GCGGGGCGCGGAACCACGCCAGGAACTCGGCGACGTCGTTCAGCGCCCAGCGCAGCCGGTAACACGTCAGGGCCGGCGGGTCGGGCCGGTGGCCGGTCAGCTCGGCGTACCGGTCGAGGTCGTCCTGCCCGGACGCGGCCAGCCAGAGGTCGCGCTCGGGTACGGCGAGGCCCACGGTGTCCCAGTCGACCAGCAGGAGACGTCCGTCGACGCGCATCAGGTTGCCCGGGTGCGGTTCGCCGTGCGTCACCACCACGGGGCGCCCCCGGACGGCCGCGGCCAGCCGGTCGAATTCCGCCAGCCGCCGGCGCAGCACGCCGAGGCCGCGGGAGACCGCCTCGCGGGCCGGCTCGGCGAACGGGCCGCCGTGCCAGGGCCGGTCGGTCTCCAGCAGGGTGCGCTCCAGCGGGTCTCGTCCTGGGATGCCGGGGTCGTGCGCGGGCGTGGTCTCGGGCGGAGGCGTGGTGTGCAGCCTGGCCAGCAGCTCGATCACCGCCTGCCGCTCGTCGCGGCCCAGCTCCTGGCCGAACCGCCCGGACTCGCCGGTCATGTACGGGAACACGCTGAGCGCGTGACGCGGCCCGAACGGCAGCACGCTCGCCCCGCCGGCCGTGCGCACCGGAGCCACCACGAAGCCCAGCCCGTCGAGCGCCGCAGCCGTGTCCAGCGCGGCACGCAACGTACCGGTTCCGTCAGCTGGCCCGCCGCTGACGGTGGACACTGGAGCGCTCACCTCGGCGAGGGTGACGAACCAGCGCCGGCCGTCCGCGTCGCCGGCCGTCCAGTGGTGGTCGCCGAAGCCGACCGGAGCGTACGTCAGCCACACCGCCTCGATCCCCCAGGCGCGCAGCGCGTCGCGGATCGCCGCGTCGCCGATCCCCGATGGACGTTCCTTCACCCGTGCTCCTCCAGCAGGCCGAGCGCCGCCAAGGCGTTCCCCGCCACGTGGTCGGCGAGCTCTTCCCCCGGCGCCGGACCGCGATCGATCCTGATCGTGCGCAGCCCCGCCGCGCGGCCGCCGGCGATGTCCTTGAGCGGATCGTCGCCCACCATCCAGCCGCCTTCCGCCAGCCGGGCGCCACAGCGGCGCGCGCCGATCTCGAACAGCCGCCGGTCCGGCTTCGCGACGCCTTCCGCGCCGGAGATGGCCCAGCCGTCGACGCGTTCGGCCAGCCCCGTCCGCTGGATCTTCCCCGCCTGGTTGTCGGCCATGCCGTTCGTGACGATGCCCACCGCCCATCCCGCCCGACGCAGGCGGTCGAGCCCGTCGAGCACCTCGACCGGGCAGGAGACCAGGTACGGCAGCCGCGCCCGGTAGCGCCGCCACAGCTCGTCCACCGGCTCGGGCAGGCCGAAACGGGCGCGTACCAGGCCGAAGAAGACGTCCATCGGCACCGAGCCGTCGGCGTCGGTCTCGACCAGCCAGGACACGTCGGACTCGGCCAGCCCGCGCTCGGCGGCGAACTCGGCGGCCCACCGGCGGAAGCCGTCGAGCCGGTCGATCAGCGTGTTGTCGAGGTCGAACAGCACCAGGGGTCGCATCACGCCATTCTCCCCTCGCCCCGGTGGTCCGTCCGGCGCGGCGTGCCGGACGGACCACCGTGACGTCAGCGCAGCTCGCGCTTGAGGATCTTGCCGCTGGCCGTCATCGGCAGCTCCTCACGGAACTCGACCATCCGCGGGTACTTGTAGGCGGCCATGTTGTCGCGGCTCCAGGCGACCAGTTCCTCCTCGGTCACCGTCGCGCCCGGCTTGCGGATGATGAACGCCTTGATCTCCTCGCCGTGCGACTCGTGCGGCACGCCGAGCACGGCCGCCAGCGAGACGGCCTCGTGCGTCATCAGGACCTCTTCCACCTCGCGCGGGTAGACGTTGAACCCGCCCCGGATGATCATGTCCTTGGCGCGGTCGAAGATGTAGTAGTAGCCGTCGGCGTCGCGGGTGGCGATGTCGCCGGTGCGGAACCAGCCGTCCCGCATGACCTCGGCCGTCGCCTCGGGCCTGTTGTAGTAGCCCTTCATGATGTTGTGCCCGCGGATGGCGATCTCGCCGGGGCCCTCGCCGTCGATGGTCTTCCAGTCGGCGTCGATCAGCTTCATCTCCACGCCCCAGATCGGGTAGCCGATGCTGCCCGGCTTCGTGGGACGTCCGAGCTGGTTGAAGCTGGCCACCGGAGAGGTCTCCGAGAGGCCGTAACCCTCCAGGATGTTCAGTCCGAAGGTGCGCTCGAAGTCCTTGAGCACCTCCACCGGCGAGGCGGCGCCGCCGGCCACGGCGACGCGCAGCGTGGTCGGCACCTCCGCGCCCTCGGCGTGGATCTTGGTGAGCATGCCCCAGTACATGGTGGGCACGCCCGCGAAGAACGTGACGCCCTCCTTGCGCATGAGCTCCAGCGCCGGGCCGGGCTCGAAGCGGGGCATGAGGACGACGGTCCCGCCGCGCAGGAAGCCGGTGTTCATCACCGTGGTCTGGCCGAAGGAGTGGAACAGCGGCAGCGTGGCCAGGTAGACGTCGCCCTCGTCGGTCCTGGGGAACATCTTGTCGCTGACCATGGCGTTCATCAGCATGTTCTGGTGGCTCAGCTCGGCGCCCTTGGGCCAGCCCGTGGTGCCCGAGGTGTAGAGGATCACCGCGGTGTCCTCGGGCGCGGTCTGCACGGTCGCGAACTCGGCGGGCATGCCGTCGAGCGCCTTCCAGATCGTCTCGCCGTGCTCGGACTCGACGGCCAGCGGCGTGGCGGGCAGCACGAAGAAGTGCTCGCAGCCCTCCGCCGCCTCGAACCCGGCCCGGCCACGCTCACCCAGCGGCAGTTCGGGCGAGCCCTCGAAACAGAACAGCGCCTTGGCGTCGCTGTCGTCGAGGTGGTAGGCGATCTCACGCCCCTGCAGCAACACGTTGAGCGGGACCACGGTCGCGCCCGCCTTGAGGATCCCGTAGTAGACGAACGGGAAGTACGGCAGGTTCGGGCAGGCCAGCGCGACCTTGTCGCCCTTCTGGATACCGCGTGCCACCAGCAGGTTCGCCACCTGCTTGGCTACAGTGTCGATCATGGAGTACGGCAGGCGCATGTCGCCGAAGACGATGGCCGTGCCGTCAGGGTTGTTCCTGGCGCTGTCCTCCAGGACGATCGACAAATTCAGCATGATGCCTTCCTCCCTGTGTACCGGCTTGCGGGCCATCCTCGCAGTTAGGCATACCGACCGGTAGGTAACAGAGGTCACAAGTGGATATGGACGGTTTCGTCCGGCTGGAGTAAGCAAGTACCAAGTTACTTACCCCTGGGAGGGGTCATGGAGTACGACTACGTGATCATCGGGGCGGGTTCGGCCGGGTGCGTGCTGGCCAACAGGCTCTCGGCGGACCCGGGGGTGAGCGTCGCACTGATCGAGGCGGGCGGGCAGGACGACAAGCTGGAGATCCGCATGCCCGCCGGATTCAAGGCCCTGTTCAAGACCGATTACGACTGGAACTACACCACCGCGAAACAGAGCGAGATGTCCGGCCGTGAGCTGTACTGGCCGCGCGGCCGGGTGATCGGCGGCTCGTCCTCGATGAACGCGCAGATGTGGGTGCGCGGCTGCGGGCGCGACTACGACCAGTGGGAGGTGCCCGGCTGGGCGTACGCGGACGTGCTGCCGTACTTCCGCAAGGCCGAGCGCCGAATCGGCAGCAACAGGGACGACGTCTACGGCACGGACGGCCCGCTGTACGTCTCCGAGCTGCGCAGCCCCAACGTCACCACGGCCGCCTTCCTCCAGGCGTGCGAGGAACTGGGCTTCACCCGGCTGGCCGAGCTGAACGGCCCGTCCAACGAGGGCTACAGTCCCACCCCCGTCACCCAGAACCGGGGCCGCAGGTGGAGCTCGGCCGACGCCTACCTCCGCCCGGCCGGCAAGCGGCCCAACCTGACCGTGATCACCGACGCGACCGTGGACCGGGTGGTGTTCGACGGCAGGCGCGCGACCGGCGTCGAGTACGGCGGCGGCGCGCTGGTCAAGGCCAGACGTGAGGTGCTGCTGAGCGCGGGCGCGATCGGGTCGCCGTACCTGCTGATGCGCTCGGGCGTGGGCGCGGCCGACGAGCTGCGCGACGCGGGCATCCCGGTCGTGCACGACCTGCCCGCGGTGGGCAGGAACCTGCAGGACCACCTGGTGAGCGGCGTCTTCGTCGAATGCAAGCAGCCGGTGACGCTGACCAAGGCCGAGTCGATCGGCAACCTGCTGCGTTACCTCGTGCTGCGCTCCGGCATGCTCACCACGAACGTGGGCGAGGCGGTCGCGTTCCTGCGCACCTCGGCCGACGAGCCCGCGCCGGACATCGAGCTGGTCTTCGCGCCGGGGCCGTTCGTCGACCACGGGCTGACGCCGCCGACCGGGCACGGGCTGACCGTCGGCGTCGTGCTGCTGCAGCCGGAGAGCCGCGGCCGGGTCGGGCTGAACGGCCGCGACGTGCTGATCGACCCCGGCTACCTGGCCGAGGAGGCCGACGTCAGGCGGCTGGTCGCCGGGCTGAAGACGGCCAAGCAGGTGTTCGCCACCGCCGCGATGAAGCCGTACGCCGGGCCGCCGATGGCGCCGTACTGGGCGCCGGAGAGCGACGAGGAGCTCGCCCAGTGGGTACGCGAGCGCGGCGAGACGCTCTACCACCCGGTCGGCACCTGCCGCATGGGCGTGGACGGGGACTCCGTGGTGGACCCGGAGCTGCGGGTACGCGGTCTCGACGGGCTCCGGGTGGTGGACGCCTCGATCATGCCGACGCTCAACCGCGGCCACACGCACGCCCCGGCCGTCATGATCGGCGAGAAGGCCGCCGACCTGATCCGCGGCGGCGCCTGACCGGGCGTCCCAAGCGGTCCCGTCCCTTGACGTAAGTGAGCGCTTGCACAAGGCTTTCCTGGTATGACGCTCTCCGCGGACCCGGACCTGTCACAGATTCCGTTCTGGGGGCTGCCTCAGGCCGAGCGCATGGACGCGTTCCGGCGGCTGCGCCAGCTGGAGCCCCCCATCCACATGCCCGAGCAGACCATCCCGTTCGTCGGCGGCGGCCCCGGCTACTACGCGCTCGTCCGCCATGCCGACGTCACCGAGGCCAGCAGGAACGCGGCGGTCTTCAGCAGCGAGCCGTGCTCCAACAGCATCCCCGACATGCCGAGGTGGATGAGCGTCTACTTCGGCTCCATGATCAACATGGACGACCCGCGGCACGCCAGGCTGCGCAGGATCGTCTCGCGCGCCTTCACCCCGCGCATCCTGGCCAAGATGGAGGAGGACCTGGCCAGGGCGGCGGCCGAGATCGTCGATCGGGCGATCGCGGAGGGGCCGGGCGACTTCGTCTCGCGGATCGCCGCCAGGCTCCCCGTACGCGTCATCTGCGACATGATGGGCATTCCGCCGAAATTTCATGACATGGTGTTGCGGCGGACCAACATCGTTCTCGGCAACGCCGACCCCGAGTACACCGGCATCGACCCGGAGCTCAACCGCCTGAACGTGGCCCGCGGCCTGCTCAAGCTCATGCACGCCGGCTTCACCCTGAACCGCCTGGCGGCCAGGCTCGGCGACGAGCGGCGCAAGAACCCCACAGGCGACCTGGTGAGCCTGCTGGTCAACGGCGAGGAACGGCTGTCGCCGCAGGAGCTGGGCTCGTTCTTCATCCTGCTCGTCGTGGCCGGCAGCGAGACCACCCGCAACGCCATCTCCTACGGGCTGAAGCTGTTCACCGACCACCCCGACCAGCGCGAACTGCTGCTCGACGACTTCGACGGACGCATCGTCAAAGCCTGCGACGAGATCGTCAGGTACGCGACCCCGGTGATCCAGTTCCGCCGGACGCTGACCCAGGACCACGAGATGAACGGGGTCTCGTACCGCAAGGGCGACAAGGTGCTGCTCTTCTACAACTCCGCCAACCGCGACGAGAGCGTCTTCACCGACCCCGACACGTTCGACATCACCCGCGACCCGAACCCGCACGTCGGCTTCGGCGGCCCCGGCCCGCACTACTGCCTGGGCGCGCACCTGGCCCGCAGGGAGATGACCGTGATGTTCCGCGAACTGTTCACCCGGATGCCCGGCATCAGGAGCGTGGGCGAGCCGGACTTCCTGCTGTCCAACTTCATCAACGGCGTCAAACGGCTGACCTACACGTTCTGATCGCTGCGGGCCTCGCGCGTCCCGGAGAGCAGGGTCAGCGGCAACATCGCGCCGACGGCGGCCAGCCCCGCCGCGACCACCAGCATCAGCGACAACCCCGACCGGTACGGCGCGGCCAGCGCCGCCACGCCGACGGCCGTGCCGACCTGCTTGAGCGTGTTGACGACGCCGCCGGCCATGCCCACCCGTGCCAGCGGCGCGGTCAGCCCGACCTGGTTGGCCACCACGTTGCCGGCGCCGAGTCCGAGCCCGCCGATGCCCAGACCGATCATGATCGGCGTCCACCGGTCCGCCGCCGGGATCGCCATGACCAGCAGCCCGGCCGCGATCAACGCCGGCCCCACCGCGATCAGCAGGCCCATCGGCCAGCGGTGCAGCACCCGTCCGACGGCGATGGGCCCGATCACCGCGGCCGCGCTGAAGGCCAGGAACCGCAGCCCCGCCTCCGCCGGGGTGGCACGCAGGCTCTCCTGGACGTACAGGGTCAGGTAGGCGGCCGCGCCGAGCAGCGCGGCCAGTTGCAGCAGCGTCGTGGCCGAGCCGACCGCGAACACCCGGTTCCTGAACAGCCCCAGGTCCAGCATCGGGTTCGAGCTGCGCGCCTCGGCCACCACCAGCGCCGCCAGCACCGCGAGCCCGGCCACCAGCAGCAGCGGCACGTCGTGAATGAGCGCCGGGACGATCGCGAACAGCGCAGCCGTGACCAGCACGATGCCCAGCGGGTCGAGCCGTCCCTCGCCCAGCGACTCGGCCACCCGGCGGCGCAGCGCCACCAGCACGAACACGCCGATGGGCAGGTTGATCAGGAAGATCGCCCGCCAGCCGAACGCGCCGGTCAGCAGCCCGCCCACCACCGGGCCGAGCGTCATCGCCAGGCCGGATACCGCGCTGAACACGCCCAGCGCCCGGCCCCGGTCCGGGCCCTCGGGATAGACGGAGGCGATCAGCGGCGTGGTCGTGCCGTACAGCGCGGACGCGCCCACGCCCTGCACGCCCCTGGCCACGTCGAGCAGGATCGCGTTCGGGGCCAGCGCGCAGGCCAGCGAGGCCAGCGTGAAGATCGACACCCCGATGACGAGCAGCCGGCGGCGGCCGTACCTGTCGGCGAGCACCCCGGCCGGCAGCAGCGCGGCGGCCAGCGTGACCGCGTAGGCGTCCACCACCCACTGCACCTCGGGCAGGCTCGCGCGCAGGTCCGCGCGGATGTCCGGGAGCGCGATCATGACCGCGGTCAGGTCCACGACGACGAGCACGATCGTGAGTGAGGCGAGCGCGAGCACCCATCCCCGTCGCATCCGGCCTCCTCCCGCTCGTGGGCGGTCTCCTGCAACGGCGTACTCCTGCAACGGTGTACTCCTCTGACGGGCCGAATGCTAGGTTTCGCAGTCATGGAGATCAGGACTATCCACGCCAATGGGGTGGAGTTCGCGTATCTGGCCTTAGGGGAGGGGCCGCTGGCCCTGTGCCTGCACGGCTTCCCCGACACCGCGCACACCTGGCGTCACCTGATGCCCGAGCTGGCCGCCCGCGGCTACCGGGCCGTCGCGCCGTTCATGCGCGGCTACGCGCCCACCGAGGTGCCCGCCGACGGGGCGTACGAGGACGCCGCGCTGGCCGCCGACGTCCGCGCCCTCCACGAGGAGCTGGGCGGCGACGAGCGGGGCGTGATCGTCGGGCACGACTGGGGCGCGTTCCCCGTCTACGCCACCGCGCACCTCTTCCGCCGCGCCGTGACGCTGGCCGTGCCGCCGATCGCCGCCCAGCTCGCCGGGTTCTTCGACTACGAGCAGCTCAAGCGCTCGTTCTACATCTTCCTGTTCCAGACCGGGATCGCCGAGAGCGCGGTGCGCGGGCCCGGCTTCCTGGAGAACCTCTGGCGCGACTGGTCGCCCGGCTACGACGCGGCCCGTGACCTGGAGTTCGTCCGCGACAGCCTGGCCGGGGAGCAGAACCTGCGCGCGGCGCTCGGCTACTACCGCGCCGCGCTCGGCACCACCCCGCCGACCGGCCGCCACCCGGCCGCCGAGCCCGCCACCGCCGGCGAGATCCTCTACCTGCACGGGACGCGCGACGGCTGCCTGGGCCCGGAACTGGCCAAGGACGTGCTCGGCCACCTGCCGCCGGGTTCGCGGGCCGAGCTGGTCGCCGACGCCGGGCACTTCCTCCACCTGGAACGTCCGGAGGAGGTCAACCGGCTCATCCTCGACTGGCTCGGCCCCGCCTCATGAGAGCTTGAGCACCTGGCTCGGCCCGGCCTCATGAGTGCTTGAGCACCGCGATCACCGGATGCAGGCCGGACAGGCTCACCGGGTGCGTGCTCTCCGGCTCGAAACCGTCCGGGATCCCGTCGTGGACCAGCGCCACCGCCAGCCCGCCCGGGGCCAGCACCCGGCGCACCTCGCGCCAGAGCCGCCCGCCGTCGGCGGCGAGCAGGCCGCGCGGCGGCACCTGACGTCCCCACGGCGGGTTCACCAGCACCCGCGCCACGCTCCCGTCACGCACCGGCAGCCGGCCGCCGTCCGCGAGGCCCCACCCGATCCCTCCTGACGCGGCGCCGGAGTTCGCGCGGGCCGCCAGGATCGCGGCCGGGTCGTGGTCGACGCCGAGCAGCCGCGCCCGGGTCAGCGTCCGGGCCTCGATCAACGTGGTGCCGGCCCCGCAACAGGGGTCGAGCACCAGCTCGCCGGCGCCCAGCCCGGCCGTGCGCGCCAGCCCCGCCATCGCCGCCGCCACCGGCGGATGCAGCGTGCCGCGTATCGAGGACGTCTTGTAGGCCCGCCGATGCAGCGGCCGCCCGGTCGCCCGCACCGCGATCAGCGCCCGATCGCCCTCGATCGTGACCCGCCACGACCGCGCGCCCGCGGGCGGCCGGCGGCCTCCCGCCCTGGAGTGGTACGCCCCGCGCACCGGCCGGGCCAGCTCGGCGCCCACCGCGTCCTCGATGTCGAACCGGGTGTAGTTGCGCCGGCCCACGAACGACGCCGACACCTCCAGCCCGTCGCCCGGACGCATGAAACGCCCGGCGTCGAGCGCGCGGGCGGCCGAGGCCAACCGGCGCAGCGCGGAGCGGCCGTGGCCGACCCCGTCCACCACGGCCGCGGCCAGCAGCACGTCGTCGGCCGTCCGCAACCTCAGCAACTCGGGCAGGGACGCGCGCGCGTCGAACCACACCTCACGGTGGCGCAGCCCGCGCACCACGCCCAGCCCGGAACCTTGAATCTCCGCGGCCACCAGGGCTCGATGCCACGCACCGCCCTGGCCACGGCAAACGGATGCACGTGTCCTTCTCCCACGTCGAGACCCGGGACGGCGGCCGGCCGCCCCGCATCACCGGCGGTGGGTCACCCTCGGGCCCGCCGGCGGGTCGTCAACGTCGGAAGAAGAACGTCATGCGCACACCCTAGACAGCGCCGGACCCCGTCGGCCACAGAATTTCCGGTCCCTCTACGTACGGTGTACGTCCAACCTATTGACGTAAGTGGACGCTTTTTCCAATGATGGCCTCATGAGCGTCGTCCACTACGACCTGTCCGACCGCGACTTCTGGGCCAAGCCCATGGCCGAGCGGGAGGCGGCTTTCGACCGGCTGCGCGAGCGCGAGACGCCGGCCTTCTTCGAGGAGATGGAGGTGTCGTTCGCGCCCCGGGGCCCGGGATACTACGCGCTGGTCAAACACGCCGACATCCTGGAGGCCAGCCGCAACCCCGAGGTGTTCTGCTCAGGGGACGGCGGCGCGACGAACATCCCGGACATGCCGGCCGAGTTCGCCGAGTACTTCGGCTCGATGATCAACATGGACGATCCGCGCCACGCCAGGCTCCGCAGGATCGTCTCCCGCGCCTTCACCCCGAAAATGATCAAACAGTTCGAGTCGGACGTGGAGTCCGCGGCCACGAAGATCGTCGATGACCTGCTGGAGAAGGGGCCGGGCTGCGACTTCGTCACCGAGGTGGCCGCCCGCCTGCCCTTGAAGATCATCTGCGACATGATGGGCATCTCCGAGCGCGACTACGGATTCGTCTTCGACCGCTCGAACCTCATCCTCGGCGGCTTCGACCCCGAATACACCGGCGGCGACCTGTCACAGCTCGCCGAGCGGCTGCTCAACGCCGGGATGGAACTGCAGCAACTCGTCCAGGACCTGGCCGCCCACCGGGCCGAGCACCCGACGAACGATCTGACGTCCTCGCTGGTCAACGCCAACATCGACGGCGAGAGACTGACCATGCAGGAGCTGGGCTCGTTCTTCATCCTGCTGGTGGTGGCGGGCAACGAGACCACCAGGAACGCCATCTCCTACGGCCTGCGTCTGCTCACCAAGAACCCCGACCAGCGGGCGCTGTGGCTGAGCGACCTCGACGGGCACGCGCCCGGGGCGGTGGAGGAGATCGTCCGGCTCGCGTCCCCGGTGAACTTCATGCGCCGCAAGGTCACCAGGGACTTCGAGATGAACGGCCACCTGTACCGCAAGGGGCAGAAGGCGGTGCTGTTCTACTGGGCGGCCAACCGCGATCCCGCCGTGTTCGACTCGCCGTACGCCTTCGACATCACCCGGCACCCGAACCCGCACGTCGGCTACGGCGGGCCGGGGCCGCACTTCTGCCTGGGCGCCCACCTGGCACGCAGGGAGATCACGGTGATGTTCCGCGAGCTGCTGCGCCGGGTGCCGGGGATCGAGGGCGGCCGGCCGGACCGGCTGCACTCCAGCTTCATCAACGGGATCAAGCACATGGAGTGCACGTTCTGACCCCCTCCCCGGCAGCCGGGGAGGGGACTACACGGTGATCTTCATCTGCCGGAGGACCGTGCGGATGTCCGGCAGGAGCTCCTTGTTGTCCTCCGGGATGGACATGTACACGATCGCCGGCAGGTCGGCGCCGGTGTTCAGGGCGATGGTGACGATCGTGGCGTTCTGGGTGTCGGACGTCAGCTCGTAGGCGATGAGTCGGCCGCTGGCGTCGCCGACCTTGACGTTCTGCTGGGCGATCTTCTTGACCTTGTTCGGCTGCGGGAAGAACCGCTTGCGCGCGGCGAGCACCACCTGCCTGATCGCCGGCTCCAGGTTCGCCTGGTCGTAGTGCGCGGCCATGCTCTGCGGCAGCGGCCCGGTCAGCAGGTTGGCGTACGTGTCGGGCGCCGTCTGCACGTACTGGCGGGTGTTGAAGTTGTAGGTGCCCTTGACCGTGGCGCGCTGGTCGAGCTTCCAGGTGCCGCCGAGCTGCGGGACCGAGATCCCGGCGCCTGAGTCGGTGACCGTGCCGACCACCGGGGCCGCCTGGCCGGAGTAGCGCGGCAGGGCCGGGATCGTGTTCGACTGCTTGGGCGGCGGCGTCTTGGCCGGAGTGGCCGCCTTGGTCGGCGCGGCGCTCTTCTCGGGCTCCGCCCCGGCCAGCGGGCCGGCCAGGAACGCCCAGAGCAGGGCCGCCACCAGCGCGATCGCCACGGAACCACCGAGGGCGTAGATCCAGATCGGCTTGCCTGGCTCGTCGAGCGAGTCGTCGTCGCCCATGGACGAGTACTCGTCGCCGAAGACGTTGTTCCACAGCTCCTGCTGCCGGTCCGGCGGCGGGGTGCGGGAGCCGCTGATCTGCCCGGCCGTCACAAAGCGGTGGTCGGGGTCGGACGGGTCGCGGCTCAGCTTCGCCCCCGGCCGGTCCTCGCCCGGGCCCAGCGGGCTGGACGGGACGGCGTGGTCGTTCAGCGGGGTGGCCGGGTTCGGCGGGCCCGGCGGCATGCCCTGCTGGTCGAGCGGGGTGGCGGCGGACTGGGCGGCCGAGTGCTGGCCGAAGGTGACCGTGCGCTCGTCGGCGGGCATGGACGGCGTGCCCGGCATCCCGGGGCCGCCGGTCATGGGGCCGTTCAGCGGTCCGTTCATCGGGCCGTTCAGCGGATCGTTGAGCGGGTCGGGACGGCGGTCGCCGGACGGGCCGCCCAGCGGACCGTTCAGGGGGTCGTTGAGCGGGTCGGGCCTGGCGGCGGGCCTGCCGAGGGTGACCGTGCGGTCGGCGGGGTTGCCCGACGCGCCCTGCGGCGGCTCGGCGGCCTGCGGCCACGACCCGGGCGCCTGCTCAGCGGTCTGGGGCGACCAGGCGGGAGACGGCTCGGCGCCCTGCGGCGACCAGGCCGGGGACGACTCCGGGGTCTGCGGCGACCAGGCTGGGGACGACTCCGAGGTTTGGGGCGACCAGGCCGGGGACGGCTCCGCGGTCTGCGGTGACCAGGCGGCGGCGGACGGCTCGGCCGCCTGCGGCCAGGGCGCGGGGGAGGAGAGGTTCGACCACGCGCCGGGCTCGGGCGTGGGCGGCTGCGCCCACGAGGGGACCGGCTCCTGGCGCGGCGCGTCCTGCCTGGGCGTCTCGGGCCACGACTGGGAGCCACCCGCCTGAGTGGGGTTCTCGGGCCACGACTGGGAGCCGCCGACGTGCGAGGAGTTCTCCGGCCACGCGGCGTCCTGGCGCGGGGAAGCGGGCCGGCCCGCGTCCTGCCGGGGGGAGTCGGAGCGCGGCACCTCGGGCCACCCGCCGCTCTGCGCGCCTGACGCGCGCCCCGCGCGCGGCGGCTCCGGCCAGGACGGGTCGGGCCGCGGCGGCTCGGGCCAGGAAGATTGCGGTGCTTCGGGCCAGGAGGTGGGAACCGAGGCGGTGGAGGACTCGGGCCAGGAGGCGGGCGTCTCGCGCGGTGACGTCTCCGGCCAGGACGGAGGCAGGTTCGGCCCTCCGGAATTCTCCGTTGCCATCGCTGCCGGCCCTCCCGAGGTTGTGTCCGAATACGGCCTTATATCCGGATTTGACGTATCAGGCATGATCTCATGGGATTTTCCAGGAGATGCTCCGGGTTCCGCAGCGAAACGAGCGAAGCCGTGTGGATCGGTCGGCGGATCCTGCAGCGGCAGGTCGGCCTCCGATCGCTCCGGCTCTGCTGGGTTCACCACGGCGACGAGAGTAATCTAACGGGACATTTGAGGTCACAACGGATACATCACCATCAGGTCTCGCTGGACCTGAAGCGACCATTGTGCCGCTCCACCTCGGCCGCGTCCCCGTATTCGACCGAACCTGCATTCAACTGGGTGGGTGCGCTACGCTTGACGTGTGCGTTCCGCGACCCTGCTTCTTAGCGGGCCGCGACGGCCCTAGAAGTTCTCGCCGTCGCGGCTACCCCTCGTTGTCCATACGAGGGGTTTTCTTATGGGTCCGAGTCAAGCCAGAAGGACAGTAGCCGTGAGTGAGTACGATCCGCAGGCGCTGCAGGCCAAGTGGCAGCAGCGATGGGAGGAGCAGGAAACGTTCCGAGCGAGCGAGGACCCCGCGGACCCGCGGGAACGTCGCTACATGCTCGACATGTTCCCGTACCCGTCCGGCGACCTGCACATGGGTCACGGCGAGGTGTTCGCCATCGGCGACGTCGTCGCGCGCTACTGGATGCAGAAGGGCTACAACGTCCTGCACCCGATCGGCTGGGACTCCTTCGGGCTGCCCGCCGAGAACGCCGCCATCAAGCGGAACGCGCACCCCGCCGAGTGGACCTACGCCAACATCGAGACGCAGGCCAACTCGTTCCGCCGCTACGGCATCTCCTTCGACTGGTCGCGCCGCCTGCACACCAGCGACCCCGACTACTACCGCTGGAACCAGTGGCTGTTCAACCGCTTCTTCGAGCGGGGGCTGGCCTACCGCAAGGGCGGCCTGGTCAACTGGTGCCCCAACGACCAGACCGTGCTGGCCAACGAGCAGGTCGTCGCGGGCAAGTGCGAGCGCTGCGGGGCCGACGTCGTCCGCCGCGAGCTGACGCAGTGGTACTTCAAGATCACTGACTACGCGCAGCGCCTGCTGGACGACATGGACCAGCTGACCGGCTGGCCCGAGCGGCTGCTGACCATGCAGCGCAACTGGATCGGCCGCTCCGAGGGTGCCGACGTGCTGTTCCAGATCGAGGGCCGCGACGAGCCGGTCCACGTCTACACCACGCGCCCCGACACCCTGTTCGGCGCCACGTTCTTCGTGGTCGCCCCCGACGCCGCGCTGGCCGACGAGATCGTCACCGACGAGCAGCGCCCGGCCTACGAGGCGTACCGGGCCGAGGTCGCCAAGCTGAGCGACATCGAGCGGCTGGCCACCGACAAGGAGAAGTCCGGCGTCTTCCTGGGCCGGCACGCGATCAACCCGGTCAACGGCGAGCGCATCCCGGTCTGGACGGCCGACTACGTGCTGTCCGACTACGGCCACGGCGCGATCATGGCCGTGCCCGCGCACGACCAGCGCGACCTGGACTTCGCGCGCAAGTTCGACCTGCCGGTGAAGGTCGTCGTGCACACCGGCCTGGCCGACCCCGGCGAGACCGGCGAGGCCACGCCGGGCGAGGGCCGGCTGGTCAACTCCGGCCCGCTCGACGGGCTGACCAAGATCGAGGCCATCGCCAAGATCATCGAGATCCTGGAGGTCGACGGCAAGGGCACCGGCGCGATCAACTTCCGGCTGCGCGACTGGCTGCTGTCGCGGCAGCGGTTCTGGGGCACGCCGATCCCGATCATCCACTGCCCCGACTGCGGCGAGGTGCCCGTACCCGACGACCAGCTGCCGGTCACGCTGCCCGACATGCGCGGCGAGGCGCTGGCGCCCAAGGGCGTCTCCCCGCTGGCCAGCGCCGAGGAGTGGGTCAACGTCGAGTGCCCCAAGTGCGGCGGCGCGGCCAAGCGCGACACCGACACGATGGACACGTTCGTCGACTCGTCCTGGTACTACCTGCGTTACTGCTCGCCCGGCTACACCGAGGGCCCGTTCGACCCCGAGCAGGTGCGCAAGTGGGGCCCGATGGACCAGTACGTCGGCGGCATCGAGCACGCGGTGCTGCACCTGCTGTACTCGCGGTTCTTCACCAAGGTCCTGCACGACATGGGCATGGTCGACTTCACCGAGCCGTTCATGCGCATGCTGAACCAGGGCCAGGTGATCAACGAGGGCAAGGCCATGTCGAAGACCCTGGGCAACGGCGTGGACCTGGGCCGGCAGATCGACGACTTCGGCGTCGACGCCGTCAGGCTGACGATGATCTTCGCCGGTCCGCCCGAGGACGACATCGACTGGGCCGACGTCTCGCCGGCCGCGTCGCAGAAGTTCCTGGCCCGGGCCTTCCGGGTGATGTGCGAGGTGACCAGCGAGCCGGGCGTGCCGTTCGAGGGCGGCGACGTCGAGCTGCGCAAGGTCACGCACCGCACCATCGACGAGGTCACCAAGCTGGTCGAGTCGCAGCGCTTCAACGTGGCCGTGGCCCGCATGATGGAGCTGACCACCGCCACCCGCAAGGCCATCGACTCCGGTCCCGGCGCGGCCGACCCGGCCGTGCGCGAGGCGGCCGAGACGCTGGCCGTCATGTTGTCGCTGGTGGCCCCGTACGTGACCGAGGAAGGCTGGGAGCGGCTGGGCGGTCAGGGCAGCGTGGCGTTCGCCGGCTGGCCGGTGGCCGAGCCCGCGCTGCTGGTGCAGGACTCGGTGACGTGCGTGGTGCAGGTGGCGGGCAAGGTCCGCGACCGGCTGGAGGTCTCGCCCGACATCTCCGAGGAGGAGCTGCGCTCGCTGGCGCTGGCCTCGGAGAAGGTGGCCGCCTACCTGTCCGGCACGCCGCGCAAGGTGATCGTCCGGGTGCCCAAGCTGGTCAACATCGTGCCGTAAGGCATCGGGAAGTCCCCGGCCTCATCCCGTTGAGGCCGGGGATGCCTCGCCGGCCGCACTAGAGCTGCCGCAGCGCGGGCAGCAGCTCGCGCTGCGCCCAGTCGAAGAACGGCTGCTGCTGGTCGTGCCCGATCTGCACCAGCGCGACGTGCGTGTAACCCGCGTCGGCGAACGCCTTCACCTTCTGCACGACCGCGTCCACGTCAGGGCCGCAGGGGACGGTCTGCGCGACGTCCTCGGGACGCACCGAGCCGGCCGCGGCCGAGAAGTTGACCGGGCCCGGCAGCTCGGCCATCACCTTCCAGCCGCCTACACCGGCCCATCGCCACAGCTCGTGCGCGCGCTGCTTGGCGCGTTCCGCGTCGGTGTCGTAGGCGATGGGGAGCTGGCCGTAGATCGGCTTGCCCGCGCCGCCGGCCGCCTGGAACTGCTGGACCACCTCCGGCATCGGGTCGTTGATCACCAGGACGTCGGCGAACTCGGCGGCGATCTGCGCCGAGCTGCCGCCCGAGGCCGCGATGCCGATCGGCACCCGCTCGTCGGGCAGGTCGTAGAGCTTGGCGGAGTCCACGTCGTAGAACTCGCCCTGGTAGGTGATGTAGTCGCCGCTGAAGAGCTGCCTGATGATCTGGATGGCCTCGCTGAACATGCGATGCCTGGTGTCGACGGGCGGCCAGCCCTCGCCGATCACGTGCTCGTTCAGGTTCTCGCCCGAGCCGAGCCCGAGGGTGAACCTGCCCTCGCTGAGCACACCCATCGTGGCCGCCTTCTGGGCTACCACCGCCGGGTGGTAGCGCATGAGCGGGCAGGTCACGTACGTCATGAGCGGCAGCCGCTGGGTGGCGTGGGCCACGGCGCCCAGAACCGACCAGCAGTAGGGCGCGTGGCCCATCTCCTCCACCCAAGGGAAGTAGTGGTCGGAGATCACCGCGTAGTCGAAGCCGAGACGTTCGGCGGTGGCGGCGTCGTCGACGAGCTGCCGTGCCGGGGTCTGCTCGGTCATCAGGGTGTAGCCGATTTGTACCATGCCGTCCGGCCTACCCGGGGTCGTCCAGGCTAGCCACCCGGGACTGAAGATCAATGATGGTCTCGGCAGGAGGCCAGTTCTTCCAGCATCAGGGTCAGGCCGATGCCGACCAGCCAGATGTCCTTGGAGATGCCGATGCCCTCCGGGGTCGGCCGCAGGCTGCCCTCCTGCCGCATGCCCGGGGTCTTGAGATACAGGCCGATCAAGCCGGCGCCGAACGCCGTGAGCGCGGCCCCGGCCAGCAGCGTGGGCACGAACGGCGCCAGCAGCGCGGCGCCGAGCGCGATCTCGCTCTTGGAGACCAGCTTGGTGAAGGACCTGGGGTCGTGGTCGCGCAGGAACGGGTAGGTGCCCGCGGCCATGCCGTGCACGAACTGCGCGGTGCCCTCGTCGGCCTGGGCCTTGCTCAGGCCGGAGTTGAGAATGTAGGCGCCGGTGGCCACCCGGGCCGGGAGCTGGTGCGGGCGGGCGAGAATCCTCATGGTCCCTCACAGGGTCCTTCGCTGAATGGCTTCACTGGGCTGTTGGCCGAGCGGCTTCACTGACGATTCGCTGAGTGGCTTCACTGAAAGCGGAACGTGCTCGATCGGGCATCGGTGGAATGCGGAGCGTCCTCGGCGGGATGCGGAGCGTCCCTCTGACATGACGCTAAAACGGACATTCGTCTCATGCCCGCCCGTCTCCTCGCCATCCCGGACTTGACCATTCCCGGCCATGACCTGCGGCTCGGCCCGGAATCCTTGAACCGCTCATGGCCTCGCGCATTAGTGTTCAGGTGTGACAAATGGCGCTTACCTGAGATATCCGCATCTGCACGGTGACCTGGTGACCTTCGTCGCCGACGACGATGTCTGGCTCGCGCCCGTGGCGGGCGGCCGGGCCTGGCGGTTCACCGCCGACCGTACGCCGGTGTCGTCCCCCAGGTTCTCACCCGGCGGCGACCGCATCGCCTGGACCAGCACCCGCGAAGGCGACCCCGAGGTGTTCGCCGCCGAGGTCGAGGGGCCGGCCGGCGAACGGCTGACGCACTGGGGCAGCCCGCGCACCGGCGTGCGCGGCTGGACCGCCGACGGTGAGGTCATCGCGATCAGCGGCGCCGGGCAGGGCGGGCTCAACAGGTTGTGGTCGTACGCGGTCCCGCTCGACGGCGGTCCGGCCCGGCGCCTGCCGTACGGGTGGGTCAGCGACGTCGCCGTCAGCGGTGAGAAGGTGGTCACGGTGTCGCCGTTCTGGCGCGAACCGTCCTACTGGAAGCGCTACCGCGGCGGCACGGCGGGCAAGATCTGGATCGACGCCGAGGGGAGCGGCGAGTTCACCCGGCTGTTCGCGGACCAGAACGCCCAGTTCTGGGCGGCCACCTGGGTCGGCGACAGGATCGTGTTCCTGGCCGACCCGGACGGCGCCGGCAACGTCTACTCCTCCCTGCCCGACGGCTCCGACCTGCGCAAACACACCACGCATGAGGAGTTCTACGCCAGGCACCTGAGCAGCGACGGGCAGCGGGTGATCTACAGTCACGCCGGTGACCTGTGGCTGCTCGACGATCTGGACGCCGAGCCGCGTCCGCTGGACGTCAAGCTGGGCGGGCCGCGTCCGGGGCGGGCCAAGTCGCCGGTGCGCGGCTGGGTCGGCGCGTTCTCGCCGGACGCCACCGGACGGGCCAGCGCGGTCGAGATCCGCGGCACCGCGCACTGGGTGCCGCACCGCGACGGCCCGGCCGGCGCGCTGCGGGTGCAGCCTGGCGTGCGCGTCCGGCTGCCGCGCGCGCTCGACGCCGACGGCCGCGCCGTGTGGGTGTCCGACGCGAGCGGCGAGGACGGCCTGGAGATCGGCACCCCCGGCGGCGAGGTACGCACGCTGGCCGCCGGGCAGCTCGGCCGGGTGCTCGAACTCGTCGCCGCGCCCGACGGCAAGCACGCCGCGGTCGCCACGCACGACGGCCGCCTGCTGGTCGTGGACCTCGAATCCGGCGACCTGCGCGAGCTGGACCGCACCACCCAGGGCGACGTCAAGGGCCTGACCTTCTCGCCCGACTCCGGCTGGCTGGCCTGGGTGCACCCCGACCACGAGCCGCTGTCGCAGATCAAGATGGGCCGGGTCGACGGCAGCTCGGTGATCGACGTGACCCCGCTGCGCTTCGCCGACTACGACCCGGTCTTCACCAAGGACGGCAAGCACCTGGCGTTCCTGTCGGTGCGCACGTTCGACCCGATCTACGACGCGCACGTCTTCGACCTGTCGTTCCCGGCCGGGTGCAAGCCGTACATCGTGCCGCTGCAGGCGACGACGCCGTCGCCGTTCGACCCGAGCCTGCAGGGACGCGGCTTCAACGGCGAGGACGACAAGCCCGCGGCCGGCGAGGAGAAGAAGGACGACGCGCCGCCGCGTACCGACGTCGACCCCGAGGGGCTGGCCTCGCGCGTGGTGTCGGTCCCGGTGCCCGCCGGCCGCTACGGCAACCTGCGTGCCGCCAAGGACGCGCTGCTCTGGCTGCGTCACCCGCTGAGCGGGCAGCTCGGCGACGGCTCGGAGTCGTCCGGCGACATCGTGCTCGAACGCTACGACCTGAAGAAGCGCGCCAAGGCCGAGCTGGGCAAGGAGCTGCGGGCCTTCGAGGTCAGCGGGGACGGCTCCAGGATCGTCATGAACGGCAAGAACGGCCTGCAGACCCGCTCGTCCGGCGAGGGCGACGAGGTCGTCAGCATCGGGCTCGAGCGGATCAACGTCCAGCTCGACCCGATCGCCGAGTGGCGTCAGGGCTACCGCGAGGCCGGCCGCCTCATGCGCGACCACTTCTGGCGCGCCGATATGAACGGCGTGGACTGGCAGGGCGTGCTCGACAGGTACGCGCCGCTGGTCGAGCGCATCGGCAGCTACTCCGAGCTGATCGACCTGCTCTGGGAGGTGCAGGGCGAGCTGGGCACCTCGCACGCCTACGCCCGCGGCAACGGCGGCGGCGCCGACTCCAGACGCCGCCAAGGACTGCTCGGCGCCGACCTGACCAGGGACGACGACGGCGTTTGGCGGGTCGCGCGCATCCTGCCGGGCGAATCGTCCGACCACGCGGCGCGCTCGCCGCTGCTCGCCCCCGGTGTCGCGGTCCGGCCTGGCGACGCGATCGTGGCCATCGGCGGACGTCCCGTGGACCCCGTGCGCGGGCCGCTCGCGTCGCTGTCGGGCACCGCGGACCAGCCCGTCGAGCTCACCGTGCGCCCCGCCGCCGGCGGCGAGACGCGGCGCGTCGTGGTCACCCCCATCGAGGACGAGCTCCCGCTGCGCTACCACGACTGGGTGGAGAACCGGCGGGCCCACGTCCGCGAGCAGTCGGGCGGCCGGCTCGGATACCTGCACGTACCGGACATGGTGGCCTCCGGGTGGGCGCAGTTCCACCGCGACCTGCGTACCGAGATGTCCTACGACGGGCTCATCGTGGACGTCCGCGAGAACGCCGGCGGACACCTGTCCGAGCTCGTGCTGGAGAAGCTGTCGCGCCGGGTCACCGGCTGGGCCCTGGTCCGCGGCTACGAGCCGATGCGCTACCCGGAGGACTCGCCGCGCGGCCCCGTGGTCGCCGTCACGGACGAGTTCGCCGGCTCGGACGGCGACATCGTGAGCGCCGGAATCAAGAACCGGGGCATCGGGCCGCTGGTGGGCACGCGGACCTGGGGCGGGGTGATCGGCATCGACAGCCGGTACTCGCTGGTGGACGGGACCATGGTGACGCAGCCGCGGTACTCGTTCTGGCTGGAGG
>NZ_JABCPZ010000187.1 GCF_013283785.1 Nonomuraea antri | reverse complement strand
TCTCCATCTCCGCCCGATGCCCGGCGACCGCCGCTGCCATGCTGACGACCACCCCGCCCCACCGCTCGTCGTAGACGATCTCGTCCCCGGTGCCGACGAAGCACAGCCGCGGGCAGGAGACCCGGGCGGCCCGCTCGTCGAAGCCGCGCAGCTCCTCGTACAGCGTGACGAACTGCTGGGTCTGCGCCTTGGACATGGTCACCTCGGCCGCCCCCCAGTCGCCGGGCTCGGCCGCCGCAGCCTGCTGTTCTGCCGCGTCGCCGCCCGACCTGGCGTGGGTGGCGGCGGTGACCTTCAGCATCTCCGCGTAGGGCCCCCCGAGCGGCGGGAAGCCGCCCATGGCCAGCGCGGTCAGCCGGTCGGTGCGCACGGCCAGTTGCAGCCCGCTGAGCGCCAGCCACGAGTAGCCGTAGTAGGCGAACCGCTCGGCCCCGGCCGCGTCGGCCACGGCCAGCAGGTCGCGGGCGATGTTGGCGGGCGTGAGGGTGTCGGGCTTGGGCGTATTCAGCACGTGCCCCTCGTAGTCGAAGGCCACGACGCGGAAGCCGGCGCGCAGCCCGTCGATGAGCGAACGGCCCAGCGCGGGATCGACCCCCCACGCGCGCATCTCCTCGGCCCGCTCGCCTTCGACCGGCGTCGGGTTGACCGGCAGCAGCAGTGCCGGCCCTTCGCCGTGCACTTCGATGTCGATGGTGTTCCCGTCGTGCAGTTCCGCTGTGAGCATGGACCCTCCCCGATCTCCATACGCCGTAAAGCGTTCCGGCCGCGAGGATAGCTTATGGCGTAAAGAGTCGCAACGGATTGTCGATCGGGACGCTGCGCATCTCGCCGCCGCCCGCGTTCAGCCAGCGCAGCATGAGGTTCGTCTTGGCCGGGACGTACGCGGACGCCAGCAGCACCCGCAGCTCCTCGGGATCGCCGTGCTCGGCCGCGCACGCCAACACCACCGCCCTGGCCCGCGCCCACAGCTCGGCCCGCAGGCCGGGGTGGCGTTCCTCGATGGCGCCGGCGATCTCCAGCAGGTTGTTGGTCACCAGGCAGTAGACCAGCCGCTCCCAGCCGTAGCCCGCGCCCACCACCGGCGCGGAGGCGTCCAGCCCCGGATGCCGCTCGGCGACCAGCTTGACGCCCTCGTGGTCGCGGAAGATCGCCTGCGCCGGCCGGCCGTGCGCGTCCACGCCGATCAGCACGTTCTGCAGATGGCACTCCAGCACCACGCCGTGCCGCAGGTACGCGTGCAGCACCGGCGGCACCACGTGGTCGAGATACCCCTGCCACCAGGACAGCGCCTGCTCGCCGGTCAGCCCGTCGAGCGGGTTGCCCGGGAAGCCCTCGCTGATCCCGGCCGTCAGCAGCGCGGTCAGCCCGGGCCGCAGGTGCTCGCGCAGCCCGTCGCGGACGATCACCGCCAGCGCCTCGCCGCCGTCCAGCCCCAGCCTGGCGCTGCGGTACCCGCGGTCGGAGAGCACCGCGGGCCGCGGGCCCGGCAGGTCGTCGAAGGCGGCGCGCACCGCGTCGGCGACCACGGTCAGCCAGCGCAGGTCGTGCAGCCACAGCCGCCTGACGTCGTTGGTGATGCGCACGTCCAGGCTGAACTTGCAGAACAGGTCGGCCTCCGGCAGGTACACCGTGCGCACCGACGACGTGGGCACCGCCGTCATCGCCGTCGTCCCCAGCTCGTGCAGCCGGCCGTCGCGCAGCCCGCCGAGCAGCTCGACCTGCCAGGGGTGCGCGGGCAGCAGGAAGAGCCCGTCGGCGGGCGGCGGGCCGAGCCGGCCGAGCGCCGCCACGTCGCCCTCCTCCACCAGCGCCTCGGCGGGCACGCCGAACAGCGGCAGCGCGAAACTCGCGTGCGCCTCCGGCGCGTAGCGCAGCCAGGCGGCGGGACCCGCGCCGCCACGGGCCTTGGGCGCCGGGTGGTAGCGGTGCCCGGCGATGAGCGCCTGCTCGGAACGTACGTACAGGTCGTCGGGCGGCGTCGCGGCTCGGCGGGCGGCCAGCAGCGACTCGGTGACGTCCTTGCTGTGCAGGATCTCGGTCAGCAGGGCGTCGTTGGACACCCCCGTGCCCGCGCGCAGCTCGGCCGCGGTCAGCGCGGCCAGTGTGTCCAGCGTCAGCGGGACCCAGCCGCGGCCCGTGCGCAGCTCCGGCCAGGCGGGGAACCGCCCCCCGCCGACCCGCAGCACGCGCCCGGTGGCCGGCAGCAGGTACGCCCGCGGCCCCGCACCTGGCTCCGGCCGGGCCACCTCGCGGATCAGGCAGTTGAGCAGGGCCGTCGTCGCCAGGGCGGCGGCGCCTTCCCAGACCTCGCGATCCGGCTCGACGGACGGGCCGTCGATCATGGGCGGGCCGTCAATGTAGTGTGCCATGACGACCTGTCCTACCGGCTGTATCGATCAGTGTCCAAGGGTGGCCATCCATCATGATCACGCATCCGGCCGGCACCGGGGCGCGGCGGCTGGAGGCCGACTTCGCCGCGGAGCTGGCCGTCGTACGTCCCGGGTTGTCGGAGCGCTACGCCGCCGCGCTCGCCGGCGCCCGGGCGGCCGTGCTCGGGCGGCTGTGGCGCGCGCTGCGCTTCGAGCCGCTGCCCGGGGTGCGCTCGCGGGGCCCGCTCGGCGTGTGGCTGGCCGACGGCAGGCGGGTGACCGGGCCGGAGCGCTCGCCGTACGACAGCGGGGGCGAGGCGCTGCTGTGGCTGGACGGGGTGGCCTACACCCACCCGGCCGCGCTGCTCGACGCGATCGCGCTGCCGGGCGGCGAGCGGCTGATCGCCGAGGTGGACAACAGCGTGGCCTCGCTGGCGCTGTCACGCGCGGGAGCCGCCGCGTACGCCGACCGTCAGGCGAACCTGGCCGGCTACGGGCCGCGCTCGCCGGAATACGACGAGCAGAGCGTGGTCGACGGGCATCCCTACCATCCGTGCTGCCGCACCCGTCCCGGTTTCTCGGTGGCCGAGCAGCTCGCCTACCTGCCGGAGCACCGGCCGGTGGTCGCGCTCGACCTGCTGGCGGTCCCGCGCGCCCAGGCCCTGGTCTCCGGCCGCTGGCCGGCCTCGCTGACCGACGGCGACCGGCTGCTGCTGCCCGTACACCCCTGGCAGTCCATGCACGTGCTGCCCGAGCTGGGGCTGCGGCCGTACCTGGCCGGGGCGATCGCGGCGCATCCGCAGATGTCCGTGCGCACGCTCGCGCCCGCCGACGGCGGCGCGCACGTCAAGACCTCGCTCACCACCCGGCTGACCTCCGCGGTCCGCGACATCTCCGCCGGTTCCGTACGCGTCGCGGTCCCGCTGTCCGACCTGGTCGCCGAGCTGAGCGAACGCTTCGGCGGACGGCTGCGCGTGGCCCGCTACCTGGCCGGGGCCGCGGCCGTCACCGACGCCGGGCCGAGCGCGGACGCCGCCGTCCTGCTGCGCGAGCCGCCCGCGCGGTTCGCCGGGCCGGGCGAGCGGGTGATCCCGGTGGCGGCGCTGACCACCAGGCCGGTGCACGGCCGTGAGCTGATCCACCGGCTGCCGGCCGGCCGCGACCCGGCGGGCTGGCTGGCCGCGTTCGCCCGCCTGGCCATGGACACCACGCTCGGCCTGCTGGCGCTGGGCGTCGGCCTGGAGGCGCACGGGCAGAACCTGCTGGTCGTCGTGGACGGCCGGGGCGACCCGGTCAGGCTGGTCTACCGTGACCTGGCCGACGTCAGGCTCAGCCCGGCCCGCCTGGCCCGCGCCGGGGTCACGCCGCCGCCGCTGCCGGCGCGGCTGCTCGTCGACGACCCCGAGGCGTTGCGCGCGAAGCTGTTCGCCGCGCTGGTCGGCGGCACGTTCGGCGGCCTGGTGGCCACGCTCGGCCGGGGCGGGCCCGCGTCGGAGCAGGCGCTGTGGGCGGTCGTCGCCGGCGCCGCGCGCCGGGCCTTCGACGAGCTGCCCGACGACGCCGACACCCGCGCCGACCGGGCCGCGCTGTTCGGCCCCGTCCTGCCCGTCAAGGCGCTGACGCTGATGCGCCTGGACGGCACGCCCCCCGGCGACAGCTGGGCCACGCTGCCCAACCCGCTGGTCGGGCCGGCCGAGGAACGCCCCAAGGCCGGTCCGTGGGCCTGACCCGAACGGACCAGTGACGCGGCACCGCCACGGGTGGAGTATGGGGTGGCGGTCGTCCCATCGCGCGGGGCCACGGACGGAGAAACGCGATGATGCAGCTCTCGGTGAGGCTCGTCCCGATCGGGCCGGACACCCTCGTGATCGCGCTGACCGGGGAGCTCGGCCCGACGACCCGGCCCGTGCTGGCCGCCCTGCTGGGCCCGCTGCCCGGCTCCATGGTCAAGCACGTCGTCGTGTGCGCCGCCGACCTGTGGTTCTGCGACATGAACGGCCTGGCGCAACTGGCCGCCACGCACCGGGCCCTGCAGGCGCGGGGCGGCCGGCTGGCGATCGCCGAGGCCGGGCCCACGCTGCGCCGGATGATCGAGCTGACGGCCGCGCACGGCAGGCCGCTGCTACCGCTCCACGACACCGTGGACGACGCGCTCGGCAGACCCAGGGATCCCGCGCCGCCGGCCCGCAGGCACCTGCCCCGCATGCGCGCCACGCACTAGTCACCCGGCCCGGTACGGCTCCAGCAGCCGGTCCACGTCGGCACGCAGGGCCGCGGAGAGCGTGCCGTCGCCGGTGAGCGCCCAGAGCAGCAGCACCCCGTTGTAGGCGACGTGCACCGAGCGGGCCAGCCCGTCGACGTCGGTGCCCGCCGCCAGCTCCCCCGCCGCCACGGCCGCCGCCAGCAACGCGGTGATCTCCTCGTGCACCACCCTGGCGTGCCGCGCGGCGGGTTCGCGGAACTCGGGGTCGGTCAGGTCGAGCTGCAGGAAGCTCAGGTTGTTGGCCAGGCTCTCCGGCGTGCGCACGCCCGCGGCGAGCGTGTCCAGCGCGGCGTGCAGCGCGGCCAGCGGTGAGTCGTGCGCCGCGCCGGCCCGCTCGAAGGGCGCGCGCGCGACCGGCGCGGACTGCCTGGCCAGTGCCAGCAGCAGGCCGCGCTTGGAGCCGAAGCGCTGCACCAGCGTGGCGGGGGCGAGCCCGGCCTGTTCTGCGACGGCGGCCAGGGTCAGCCTGCCCACGCCGTGCCGGTCGATGGCCAGGGCGGTGGCCTTCAGTATCTGCTCGTCGCTGGTCGTGCGCGGCCGGCCCATCGCTGTCTCCTCGCCCTGGCGTTTATAAACAAATGTACATTTACTCCAGGAGCTCGGCGGCCGGGACGCGCCGGAAGGCGATCTGCTCGTACGGGCCGAAGTCGCCGGTCTCGAACAGCAGGCCCACCGTGTCGCCGTCGAGCCCGACCAGGTCCGAGTAGGCGGCGGGCAGCCCGGAGACCGTGTGGGCGGGCCGCCAGGTGACGCCTTCGTCCGTGCTCACCCTGATCGTCATCAGGGCGCGGGCGTCGGGCGCGGCCGGGCCGGAGAACAGCAGCGCCCGGGGCGACTCCCAGCTCAGCACGCTGCCCTCGACGACCGGGCCGACCAGGCCGGCCTGGGGGCGGAAGGGGCGTTCGAGCGTCCGGCCGCCGTCGGCCGAGTACGCGTCGGCCCTGGTGCCCGGCGCGGTGGAGTCGGTGCGGGTGTTGAGGTAGATCCGGCCGCCGGGCAGCTCGGTCGCGGTGGTCTCGTTGACGTTGACGTAGCCGTCCGGGTTGTCGTCGACGTACCCGATGCGCCAGGTACGGCCGCCGTCGTCGCTCAGCAGCGCGTGGCCGCCGTTGTACCTGCCCTCGGTCCCGTTGTCCGATCCTGACGGCGGCAGCGAATGGTTGGCCGGGACGACCAGCCGCCCGGCGTGCGGGCCCTGCCTGAGCTGCAGGGCGTGGCCGGGGGTGGTGGCGTACCAGCGCCACTCGGGCCGTTTGACGCTGGAGGTGATCTCGCGGGGCGCCGACCAGGTGAGGCCGTCGTCGGCGCTGACGGTCACGAACACGCGGCGTCCGTCGGCGGCGGGCACCTGGCCGCGCCTGATCTTCTCCTCGGTGGCCGACGGGCCCTGGCGGACGAAGACCAGCACGATCCTGCCGTCGTCGGTGACGATCGGCGCCGGGTTGCCGGCGGTGCCGCGGCGCGGCTCGGTGGCGACGACCTGGAGCGCGTTCCAGGTCTCGCCGCCGTCCGTGGAGCGTTTGAGCACCAGGTCGATGTGCCCGGAGTCCCCGGCCGAGCCCCGCCGTCCCTCGGCGAAGGCGAGCACCGTGCCCTGCCCCGTCACCACCGCGGCCGGGATGCGGAAGGTGTGGTACCCGTCGGTGGCCGCCCGGTACGGCACGGACGTGGGATAGCGACTGCCCATCTGATCCTCCTGGCATACGGCGGATGCGAACGCTACGGCGCACGGGTGAACGCGAGCCGACGAGACCGTGAAGGCGAAACCCGGGATCGGTGGAGTAGGGGTGTAAGCGACAGAAGGGACCCCCGATGACCGCTCCCCCAGACGTGGGCGGCCCGCCGATCGAGACCGACGACGCCTCGGTGATCCAGGAGTCCGTGCGCAGGCCCGAGCGGTTCTCGGTGCTCTACGACAGGTACTTCGAGGAGATCTACCGCTACCTGGCCGCCAGGCTGGGCCCGGAGGCGGCAGACGACCTGGCCGCGGAGACGTTCCTGACCGCCTTCCGCAAGCGGCGCGCCTACGACCCGGACCGCGGCGCGGTGCGGCCCTGGCTGTACGGCATCGCGACGAACCTCGCCGCCGGGCATCGCCGAGGGCTGTCCCGCATGCTGGCCGCCTTCCGCCGGGCGCCCGTCGCGGAGACGGCCGAGTCCGGCCACGAGGACCGGGTGACCGCGCGGGTGGCGGCGGCGGGCGTGCGGGGGCCGCTCTCCGCCGCCTTGGCCGGGCTCTCCGCGGGCGACAGGGACGTGCTGCTGCTGGTGGCGGTGGCCGGGCTCAGCTACGAGGAGGTGGCCGCGTCACTGGACATCCCGTACGGCACGGTCGGCTCCAGGCTCAACCGGGCGCGCAGGAAGGTGCGGGACGCCCTCGGCGGCGTCAACCCCATGATCGGAGATTCGGATGGATGACCTTTCCGCGGTGCGGGACCATCTCGCCGTGCCCGGGCCGTCGCGGGAGACGTTCACGCGCGGCCGCGCCAGGCTCGACCGGGTGATCGCCAGGGAGCGCACGGCCGGGCGGCGCCGCTGGCTGGCGCTCGGACTCGGCGTGAGCGCCGCCGCCGCGGCCACGGCCGTGGTGATCTCCACGACCGCCGTGCCGCAGGAGCCGCCCACGGCGCGGCAGATCCTGCTCGCCGCCGCCACCTCGATCTCCAGGCAGCCGAGCGAGGGCGCGTGGTGGGGCAACAAGCTGGTGCGCGGGGTACGCCTGCGCGACCCGGACGACCGCTACACGCTGCAGCGCACCGAGGCCGAGGAGACCTGGATCCCGGTCGGCGCGATCACCGAGC
The DNA here is from genome assembly GCF_013283785.1 of Nonomuraea antri. GTDB lineage: Bacteria > Actinomycetota > Actinomycetes > Streptosporangiales > Streptosporangiaceae > Nonomuraea > Nonomuraea antri. Next base: position 14,862 of record NZ_JABCPZ010000187.1, on the reverse strand, counting down.
CGCACTGGATCGTCCAGCGGCACCTGGGCGCCAGGCCCGCCACCCCGCAGGACGAGGCGGCCTGGCGGGCCGCGGGCTCGCCCACGAGCTGGACCTACCGGGCCAGGACCGGCGCGGAGCGCGAGGTGCTGCGGGCCGAGCCCGGCGAGGCCACCTCGATCAGGTCCGAGGACGTGGACTGGCGGCTGATGTTCGCCGACAAGCCGCTGGCCAGGATGGACGAGCTGCCGACCACCCCGGAGGGGCTGCGCGAGCTGCTCGAGACCGACTCGCGCGACCTGCCCGCGCTGCTGCACAACCTGTCCAGCTTCATCATCCACCTGCCGGTCACGTCCGAGACGCGGGCCGCCGCCTACCAGCTCATGGCGTCGCTGCCCGGGGTCAGCGCGCAGGGCCAGGCCACCGACCAGCTCGGCAGGACGGGCCAGGCGGTGACGTACCTGACGCCCGACCCCATGGGCGCGGGCGAGCAGGTCAGGATGCGGCTGATCGTCGACTCCGGCACCGGTGAGCCGCTGGCCGAGGAGACGTTCGCGCTCGACACGGGCGAGCTGATCCGGTTCACCGCGGTCCAGGAGAGCGTCTGGACCGACAGCAGGCCCGACTTCCCCGCTCAGCGGGCGGACGACGCCGTCGCGGCGGCCCCGGCGGGCAGGTACTGGCGGGTCAGGACCGTGACGACCAGGACGGATCATCACCCGGTGGGCGGCGACGACCCGTACCACCTGGAGACGCGGCGGGTGAGCGAGGACTGGAGCCTGCCCGACGGCCGCAGGTGGAGCGGCTTCCGTGAGCTCGGCGCGCGGCCGAAGAGCGCGGCCGACCGGGCGGCGTGGCGGCGCGACGGCTCGCCGGTCAAGTGGCGCTACCGGACCGAGGGCATGCTGGTGCGGCATCAGCTCGCGCCGGGCAAGGGCCGCCTCACCCGGATCGAGGGTGTCCCCGAGTGGTTCCTGGCCCGTGACCAGCGTTCGTACGCCGAGTTGAGCGCCCTGCCGACCGACCCGCAGGCGCTGAAGGACTGGCTGGTCAAGGCACCGGCCGAGGGCGAACGGCCGGTCCCGGCCGAGCACCTGGACCGGTTCCTGTTCAGCTCGTACGTCTCCGTGCTGCATGAGCTGCCGGTCTCCAGAGAGGTCCGCCAGGCCGCCTACCGGGCGCTGCTCGCCGTCCCCGGCGTCACCACCGCCGACGGCGGCACCAGGATCGCCTTCACCGAGAAGCAGCCCGACCACTCCGTCACCGAGGAGGTCGTGGTCGACACCGAGGCCATGACGATCACGTCGCGCCGGGTGGAGACCCTGCTCAAGGGCAAGCCGCTACTGCCGAAGACGATGACGACGACGATCGAGGCGGGCTGGGTGGAGGGCAGGCCCACCGTCCCCGAGCCGTAGCGGGCCGGCCGGGCTCGACCTTCCCGCCAGGACGAGCCCGGCCGCCAGGCAGGCCAGGGGGATCGCGGGGACGACGTAACGCACGTCGAAGCCGTTCGTGAACGGCGGCGCCAGGATGAGCGCGGCGGCCGCCAGCCCGGGCAGCAGCGCGTCGGGCATCCGCCTGATCACCGCCGCCGCCAGCGTGCCCGCGAGCGACGTCACCAGCAGCGGGAACGGCAGGTAGCCGACGCGCTGGTAAGCACGCAGCCAGCCGGCGAACGGCTCGGCGATCCTGGTCGCCGCCGGGCCGCCCTCGTACGACTCGGCCGCCGCCCGGTCGCCGAGCGGCTGTTCCTCGAACGGGAACCAGTACGGGTTGGTCTTCTTCATCGCCGCGCTCCTGGCCGTGGTGCGTTCCCAGCGCCACAGCCCGCGCAGGTCCGATCCGACAGCGGCCAGGTAGTCGCCGGGCTGGGCGGCGATGGCGGCCCGCGCGAACCGTCCGGCCCGCTCGTTGACGTCGCCCCGCAGCTCGCGCAGCGGCGACGAGGGCTGCCAGAGCCAGTACGGCGGCGCGGGCCGCCCGGCCACCGGCACGTCCGGGCAGAGCGGCGCCAGCCGGGGCTCCGGCCTGATCTTCGCGCAGTCGGCGAAGGTCATCGTGCGTGACCAGAGGAACAGCCCGTCCGCCCTGGTCAGGCCGAAGGTCCCGGACGTGGCCGCCATCCAGGAGGCGTAGCCGGCCAGCGGGATCGTCGCGGCGAGCGCCAGCGCGGCCAGGGGTCGCCATCCGGCGCGGCGCAGCAGCAGGTGCCCGGCCGCGAGCACCAGCACGACCAGGCCGACGGTCCTGGTCAGCGCGGCCAGTGCGAGCAGCGTGCCACCGCAGGCCGCGGTGACCGGGGTGACCCGGCCGAGCAACACCATGATCCCGCCGGTGACCAGCACGGTGAACAGGGTGTCGGCCATGATCAGGTGTTCCAGCAGGATGAGGAACTCGTCGTACAGGAGGGGTGTGACCATCGCCGCCGCGCCCCAGCCGGGCAGGCCGCGCCGGCGCAGCAGCGCGTACGCCGCCACCGCCAGGCCGAGGCCGAGCGCGTGCTGCGCGAACGTCACCAGCGCGAGGCTGTGTCCGGGCGAGAGCGCGGCCAGGAACAACGAGTACCCCAGCGGCCGGAACGTTCCAGGCACTGGATCGGCCGCCGCCCTGAGGTAGGAGAACGAATCGGCCCAGAAGAACAGGGCGGGCCGGTAGCCCAGCATCGCGAGCCCCCGCAGCGCGATGGCAGGCACCAGCACCACCCAAAGCGGGATATGTCGGTATTTGGGCAGCACGAAGCTCGGCACGAAGGGGCTCCTCACGAGAGAGTTCAGCCGGGTTCTCTCGCGCGAGCCCCCCGGCCCGGTCGTCTACCTGATCTCACCGGAAGCCGCGAAAAAGGTTCACGGCCCCGACGACGAGGCATGTCCATCCGGGCATGAGAGAGTTCAGGCTGGGAGGCGGAAATGGCTGACGAATTCGACGTCATCGTGATCGGTGCCGGGCCGGCCGGCGAGAACGTGATCGACCGGGCGGTGCGCGGCGGGCTGACCGCCGCCGTCGTGGAGGACCGGCTGGCCGGGGGCGAATGCTCCTACTGGGCGTGCGTGCCGAGCAAGGCGCTGCTGCGCCCGGTCGACCTGGCGGGCGAGGTCTCGCGGGTGCCCGGGCTCACGCTCGGCCCGATCGACGTGGGCAAGGTGCTGGCCAGGCGTGACGAGGCCGTCTCGAACTACGACGACTCGGGCCAGGTCGGCTGGATCGGCGGCGTGCCCGCCGAGTTCGTGCGCGGGCGCGGCCGGCTCGACGGCGTCAAGCGGGTCGTGGTCACCACGCCAGAAGGCGGCGAGCGGACCCTGACCGCCAGGCACGCCGTGGTGCTGGCCACCGGCAGCACCGCGCTGGTCCCGCCGGTGCCCGGCCTGGCCGAGGCGCGGCCGTGGACCAGCCACGAGGTCACCGCCGCCACCTCCGTGCCGAAGCGGCTGGCCGTGATCGGCGGCGGCGTGGTGGCCTGCGAGATGGCCCAGGCCATGCACGGCCTCGGCGCCGAGCAGACGACGCTCCTGGTGCGCGGCGACGCGCTGCTGGCCAGGATGGAGCCGTTCGCGAGCGAGCTGCTCGCCAAGTCGTTCGGCGAGGCGGGCATCGACGTGCGCACGAACACCGACGCGGTCCGGGTGGAACGGCGGGAACCCGGCGGCGAGGTGACCGTGCACCTGTCGGAGGGCCCGCCGCTGAAGGTGGACGAGCTGCTGGTGGCCACCGGCCGCCGCGCCGCCACCGGGCAGCTCGGCCTCGACACGGTGGGCCTGCCGGTCGACTCAACGGTGGAGGTCGACGACAGCATGCGGGCCACCGGCGTCCCCGGCGGCTGGCTGTACGCGGTGGGCGACGTCAACGGCCGCGTGCTGCTCACGCACATGGGCAAGTACCAGGCCAGGATCTGCGGCGACGTGATCGCCGCGCGGGCGCACGGCCACGACCGGCCCACCCTGCGCGACGTGGCCGGCGGGTTCGGCGCGCCGCAGGTGGTCTTCACCGACCCGCAGATCTGCTCGGTCGGCCGCACCGAGGCGGCGGCCCGCGAGGAGGGCTTCCAGGTCCGCGCGGTCGAGTACGACCTGGGCTCGGTGACCGGCGCCTACCTGCAGGCCGACGGCTACCAGGGCCGGGCCAAGGCCGTGGTGGACGAGCGCCGCCAGGTGCTGCTCGGCGTCACCTTCGCCGGTCCTGGCGTGGCCGAGCTGCTGCACGCGGCGACCATCGCGGTGACCGCCGAGGTGCCGCTCGACCGGCTCTGGCACGCGGTGCCGTCGTTCCCCACGGTCAGCGAGGTGTGGCTGCGCCTGCTCGAGGCGTACGGCATGTGAGGCCGCGGCCCCCGGCGCACAGCCGGGGGTCAGCCGTTGGTCCCGCCCGCAGCATCAGCTCCGCCACGGTCTCGTCGACGCTGTCACGCAGCTCCACGTGGGAGATCAGGTCCGTCAGCCGCAGCACCGTCAGCAGATGTCCGGACGGCCGCACCACGATGATCCGCCCGTCGTCGGAGTCCTGCATGCGTTGCAGCGCCATCGCCAGCACGCCGATCACGGAAGAGTCGTAGAAGATCAGGTCGGCCAGGTCGAAGACCAGGACGGGCCCCGCCGACCAGTCCCATACCGCGTTGATGTGGGCGCTGAACCTGACCCTCCCGCCGTGATCCAGCTCACCGCCGGCCTTGATCACGGTGCACTGAAGATGCCTGGTCGTCTCGATTCGCAATCCGCTCGTGCCCACACCTTGTGCACTGCCCTCTGGGCGGCGTTATCACAGGTGATCAGTGTTTTTCCGGATTGATTACCCTTTCTGGGCGTCGAGCAGCTTGCGCAGGATCCGGGCCAGGTCGTCGGCGTCGCGCGCGGTGAGCGGCGCGGCCAGCCCGGCCAGGTTCGAGGCGTGCTCGGTGAGGGTCTCGTCGATGATGCGCAGGCCCTCGTCGGTGAGCCTGACCAGGAAGCTGCGCCGGTCGGCCGGGTCGAGGCTGCGCTCGACCAGCCCGGCCGCTTCGAGCCGGTCGATCCTGTTGGTCATCCCGGCCCGCGACATCATCAGCACCGCCGACAGCTCCGACGGGATCAGCGTGTACGGCGGCCCCGACCGCCGCAGCGCCGCCAGCACGTCGAACTCCCCCTGACGCAGCCCGTGCGCGGTGAACACGCGCTCGACCCGCGGCTCCAGGATGCGCATCACCTGCGCAAGCCGCCCGAAGACGCCCATGGCCGACAGGTCCAGGTCGGGCCGCTCCCGCCGCCACTCCTGCAGGATCGTGTCGATCGCGTCCCCGCTCATGGCCACCGATCCTAACCACCCGGCGGGCACGCCGGCCTGGCGGTCAGGGCTGGGAGATGGCCAGCTCCAGCGTGGGCACCGCCCCGTCGCGCGGCGCCATGACCACCAGGTACGGCGACTGCGCCGGCGCGTCGAGCTCCAGGTCTGCGGTGTTGCCGTTGACGCTCTGCCGGGGCGCGTCCATGGCGCCGCCGGTGATGCTCAGGATCCGCGACACCGACGGCGCGGCCGCGCCCATCATCCGCCGGGTGGCGTGCCTCAGCCAGCGCAGCTCGCTGTTCACCTTGCGCCACACCACGGTCGGGCCCGCGCCTGAGTCCGCGCGGCTGCCGAGGCGCAGGATGATCCGCCCGCTCGACCCGAACGTGTCACGCAGCACCGGGTTGACCACGAAGAACCCCGAGCGCATCACGCGCGGGCCCTGGCGGTTGAGATTCGCCAGCCCGCCGCTGCTGACCAGCGACGACAGCTCGGCCCTGGCGCCGTCGAGCAGGTCGGGGTCGAAGTCCACCGCGGGCGGCTCCTCGAACACGATCTTGTCGATGCGCAGCCCGGCCACGCCGTCGGGCATGATCTTGCCGTCCACGGCCTGGCGGACCTCGTCGCAGATGCCGTCGCCCTCGGTGATGTCCAGCGCCTCGACGCAGATCAGGCCGTCGTCCGGGATCTCCTCGGCGGTCAGGTCGAAGGCCACCTGCGCGTGCGCCTTGCGGCCGCGCAGCAGGACGCACTGCCGCAGCCGGCCCTGCGAGCGGATCTGGACGAACCGCGGCAGCGGGGGCGGCGGCGGCTGGGTCTCGCCCAGGTGCCACCCGCTGACGGACAGCTCGTCCGCCGACAGCGACATCTGCACGCGCAGCGGCCGGCCCTGCGCGGCCACCTTGAACCCGGCCAGCCCGGTCGTCTCGAAGCGGCCCACGATCTGCGTGCCGCGATGCAGCCGGTCGGTCACCTGCAGCGCGGAGACCTGCCCGCTGAGCAGGTGGACGGGCGGGATCGCGGGCAGGACCACCTGGTCGAGGTCGGTGGCGGGTCCTGTGGTGCTCATGACAGGCTCCTCGAGGGGATCAAGGCGGCCGAGAGCGCCGCCGGGTCCTGGAAGTCGAATCGGGTCAGCATGGGTTCGCGCCGCTGCCACATGCGGCGGACCGCGTCGTAGAGCAGGTCGCCGTCACGTTCGGCGTGACGGAGATTGACGGTGAACGACCGCAGGAAGTCGGCGTCGGCGCCCAGCTCCCAGTGCGGCAGCAGCGCCGAGGGCACGTCGGCGCCGCAGCGGCGCAGCCAGAGCCACAGCCTGGCCCGCTCCCGCTGCTCGGGGCCGAGGACGGACTCGCCCTTCTCGTGCCTGGAGATGGCCTCGTCCAGCAGTCTCCAGTAGTCGGACGGCGACTCCGCGACGTGCGCGGCGCCGCAGCCGCTCCACTCCGAACGCACCGGCTGGATGACGGGGATGCCGAACGCGGGCAGCTCGACCGCCCGCGTGGCGACGGCCACGTCCGTCATGCTCCACAGCAGGTTCGTGGACAACGTGTCGGCCAGGTGCGTCAGCCTGGCCGGATACCGTTCCGCGGCCGGGCCGAGGAACAGCCAGTTCGCGCTGTCGTCGCGGGCGGCGAACTGCGCGGTCTCCTGGAACAGCGGGCCGTCGTGGTCGAAGACGGCGATCGTGGGCTTGGCCGGGTCGATGCCGAGCCTGGCGCAGCCGTAGTAACGCAGCTGGCGGCGTTCGGTCTCGGTGTGCGCCTGGTAGTCGCTCCTGGCCCGCCAGGCCACCCGTTCCGCGCCCGGCCTGAGCAGGTCGCGGTTGGGCCAGACCCAGCGGTCGAAGAACGCGCCGATCGCGTCGTCCTGGGCGGCGGCCGACGGCCCGGGGAAGGACGCGTACGCCTTGAGCGTGCCCGCGCCCTCGATCCTGATCACCGGCACGTCCCACGCCTCGCCGTCCGCCCTGCTGGTCACCAGGGCGACCGAGGAGGCGTCCGGGTGCACGTCGTCGGCCGCACCGAACGCCTCGGCCAGCCGTTTCCACTCGGCTCCCGCGAGCACGACCAGCCGGGCCGAGGTCAGGCCGCAGATGGCCTTGGCGACCAGCAGGGTGCGCACCACCACCCGGATGTCCTGGTGGAACGCCTCGGCGACCACGCAGCGGTCGCCGCCCGGGCTCTGCCCCCAGTACGCCCTGGCCGCCGAGAGCAGCCGGTTGAAGTGCTCGTCATCCCCGACACGGCGCATACAGCCCCCTCCACCAGGTGACGGAAGAATCCCCTGGCAGAGGTTGCCAGAACGGCCGCCCGGCGACGCCGGGTAAACACACCTCTTTGCCTGCGCCTGGGCGAATCTCAGCCGGCGGACACCTGGTTGATGACGAAGCGGCTGTTCGGGATCGCCGGTGCGCGCCACCGCTGGATGCGCAGGTCCTGGGCCGGCACCCGGTAGGTCATCCAGCGGGTGAGCGCGGTGACCGCCACCTTCATCAGGTCGATGGTGATCCACTCGCCGGGGCAGCGGTGGCCCTCGTAGTGGTCGCCGCCGCCCTGCGGGACGAAGTCGAACGCGCCGCCGTCCCAGTGCGCGAACCGTTCCGGGCGGAACTCGCACGGCCGCTCCCACAGGCGCGGGTCGTGGTCGATGCCCTGCAGGTCGAGCAGCACCCGGCGGCCCCGGGGGAAGTGGTGCCCGCGCCAGTCGAAGGGCGTGGCCACCTTGGCCGCGACCATCGGGAAGAACGGGTAGAAGCGCCGCACCTCCTGCACGAAGTATTCGAGGAACGTCTCGTCGCCGGCGCGGATGCGCTCGTGGTGACGGGGGTCGGCGTGCAGCGCCATGGCCGCGAACGTGATGAACCTGGCCACGGCCACCGTCGGGCGCAGCACGTTGAGCAGTTCGACCGCGGCGACCCCGGCGGGCAGCGGCCGGCCGTCGGTGTCCCGGTGGCCGGCGAACAGGCCGAGCACGGTGCCCTCGTGCCGTTCCGGACGCGCGCGGGCCTGGCGGATCAGCCCGGCGGCCCACCGGTCGCCCTGGACGCGCTCGATCCTGCCGCGCAGGTAACGCGGGCCGAGCGCGGCCGGGCCCTCGATCAGCGACTGCAGCATGGACGTCACGTGCGGGACCTGGCGCGGGGTGAGCACGACGCCGGTCCAGTCGCACACCGCCTGGCACAGGAGCTGGCTGACCTCCTCGTACAGGACCACGCGGGGCAGCCCGGCCCACAGCGGGATGCGTTCGCGCCAGCGGGCCTCGGCCATCTCGGACAGCCGGCGGCGGCCCAGCGGCGTCATGATCGACATGAACAGGGCCTTGCGCGCGCGGTGGCGTTCGCCGTCCAGAGACTGCACGCCCTTCTGCCCGAACAGCGTCACCATCAGGCGACGCGGCGCGGCCTGGTGCCGTTCGAACAGCGACTGGTCGTAGAAGACCGCGGCCGCGTCGGCGCCGGTCATGCAGGTGGTCTTGCGGAGCAGCAGGCGCGTCTCGAAGATGTCCGTGCCCAGCTCACGCGCCCGTTCCTGGACGAACCCGTACGGATCGAGCAGCAGGCCCAGCGTGTGGTCCAGCGAGAGATGCACAGGTGGAGTGACGGCAGGTGTCTCCACCGGCGCCTGTTCGCGCGGCAACGATCCCAGAACACTCATGAACTGGGACTATCCGCCTGGAGCTCCTAGAAACACATCACACTCCCAGAAGCCCCGTTCACCAAAAAATGGGTCACAAGCGGGTTTAGGATGCACCGTAATGCCAACACGGGGAGGGGTTCGCCGGCATGGGTGCCCGTTTGTCAAGCATCGCCCGTCTGACAGGTGCGGCGGTGGCCGCGGGCGTGGTGGTCGCCGGGATAGCGTTGCCCGCGGTGGGGGGTTCGGGAGCGCTGTTCATCTCGGCGTCTGAGGATCTGAGCTTCAAGCCGGAGGACCTCAAGGAGCCGCCGCCCGCCGAGGTGACCCGCATCCTGGACGCCAACGGCCGTCAGATCGCGCAGTTCTACGAGGTCTACCGCGAGAGCGTGCCGCTGTCACAGGTGTCGGACATCATGAAGACGGCCATCGTCGCCATCGAGGACGACCGCTTCTACGAGCACGGTGCGATCGACATCGAGGGCACGTTCCGCGCGCTGGCCAAGAACCTGGCGACGGGGGGCGTCAGCCAGGGCGGTTCCAGCATCACGCAGCAGTACGTCAAGCAGGTCCTGTTCACCTCGGCCAACAGCAAGGCCGAGCAGGCCAAGGCGCTGGAGGCCAGCTACGCGCGTAAGTACCGCGAACTGCGTTACGCGATGGCGGTGGAGAAGAAGTACACCAAGGACGAGATCCTGGAGAAGTACCTCAACATCGCCTACTTCGGCGCGTCGGCCAACGGCATCGAGGCGGCGGCCAAGCGGTTCTTCGGCGTGCGCGCCTCGCAGCTCAACCTGGTGCAGGCGGCCACGCTGGCCGGCGCCGTGCAGGACCCGAACATGACCGACCCGAACGTCAGCAAGGCGCACAAGAAGCGGCTGCTGGAGCGGCGCAACATCGTGCTCGACCGCATGGCGGAGCTGAAGAAGATCACCAAGGAGGAGGCCGAGGAGGCCAAGGCGGCCAAGCTCGGCTACAAGGGCACCGCGCTGCCCGGCGGCTGCGAGTCCAGCGACTACCCGTACTTCTGCATGTACGTGCGCTCGGAGATGCTCACCAACCCCGCCTTCGGCAAGGGCAAGAAGTACCGCAAGGCGCAGCTCGACCGGGGCGGCCTGACGATCAAGACGACGCTCGACCCGCGCATGCAGGCGGCGGCCGAGATCGCGATCAAGAAGCACGTGCACGCCTCCGACAACCCGGTCGCCGCCGAGGCCCTGGTGCAGCCGGGCACCGGCGCGATCAAGGCGATGGCCGCCAGCCGGAAGTACGGCGGCGACGAGGACAAGAACGAGATGTCGTACAACGTGGTCGCCGACGCGGAGCACGGCGGCGGCACCGGCTTCCAGGCCGGCTCGACGTTCAAGACCTTCACGCTGCTGACCGCGCTCAAGCAGGGCATGAAGATCAACGACGGGTTCAACGTGGGCAGCAGCTACAGCGCGCCCAACTACTGGTCCTTCAAGAACTGCAAGGGCAAGAACGTGGGCGAGCCCGGCTGGCCGGTCACCAACGACGAGGGCGGCGGCGGATTCAAGTCGCTGGCCAGCGGCACCTGGGGCTCGGTGAACACGTTCTTCATGATGCTGGAGCAGAAGGTCGGGCTCTGCGAGACCGTGCAGACGGCCAAGTCGCTGGGCATCCACCGCTCCGACGGCCTGCCGCTGCAGGAGTTCGAGACGTTCACGCTCGGCATCAACGAGATGGACCCGGTCACGGTGGCCAACGCGTACGCGGCGATCGGCGCCCGCGGCAAGTACTGCGAGCCCATGGTGATCACCCAGATCACCGACAGGAACGGCAAGCGCTACGACTACAAGCCCAAGTGCAAGCAGGCCTTCGACCCCGAGGTGGCCGACGCGGCGGCTGACATCCTGTCCGGCGTGTTCACCAGGGGCACGATGCGCGGCGTCGGCGGCATCGGCCGGCCGGCCGCGGGCAAGACCGGCACCACGGACGCGCAGTCCACGGCCTGGTTCGCCGGCTTCACCCCGGACCTGGCGGGCGCGGTCAGCATCGGCGACCCGCGCGGCTCGGTCAAGTACAAGCTGAACAACGTCATGATCGGCGGCCGGTACTACGGCTCGGTCTTCGGCGCCTCGGTGCCCGGGCCGATCTGGAAGGACACCATGCTGGCGGCGTTGAAGGGCGTGCCGCCCACGCCGTTCACGCCGGTCGACACCGCCAGGTTCGGCGGCTGCGGCCAGAGCTGCCAGCCGCAGCGGCCGGTGCGTCCCGAGCCGCCCGCCGACCCGTTCGAGGACGGTGAAGTCCTCTACGACACCCACGACTAGCCTCAGGTTCAACAGTTCGGGGCCTTGGTCCGTCTGAGTCGTGACGGACCAAGGAAGGGCTTGGCATTGACCGACGACCCCCGCTTCGCGGAATTCGTCGCCGAGCGGGCCGACGCGTTGCTGCGTTACGGCTACGTGCTCAGCGGCAACCCGCACGACGCGGCCGACCTGACCCAGGAGGCGCTGATCCGGCTGCACCGCGCCTGGCCCAGGGTGCGGCGCAAGCAGGATCCCGAGAGCTACACCCGCATGATCATGGCCAGGCTGCACATCGGCGTCTGGCGCCGGCGGCGGCGCGAGCACCTGGCCTGGGACCTGCCCGAGCGGGGCCGGCTCGACACGCTCCCCTCAGACGTGGAGCAGGGGCTGTGGCAGGCGCTCGAAGGGCTGCCGCGCAAGCAGCGGGCCGTGCTGGTCCTGCGTTACTACGAGGAGCTGACCGACGAGGAGATCGCCGGCGTGCTCGGCATCTCCAGGGGAACGGTACGCAGCCATGCCTCGCTCGGCCTGAGCAAGCTCCGCTCGGCCGTGTCCGATCCCGCGGCCACCAACGGGGGCGTCTCATGACCGATCTCGAATCCCGGCTGCGCGACACGCTCTCGCACGCCTCGGAACTCGCGCCGCGCGCCCCGCACGGGCTGCCCGGCAGGATCGCGGCCGGGTCGCGCCGGCGCGGCCGCAGGACGCGGGCGCTGGTCATGGGCGTGGCCGCCGCCGCGCTGGCCGTGCCGATCGCGCTGACCTCGACCGGCGGCACCGGCGGCGACCGCACCGGCGCGGTGGTCGAGGACGACTTCTACACCGGCATGATGAGCGACAATCCCCCGGTGGGCGACGTCCAGGTGCTGGACAACCCGTCGGAGAAGCGGTCGATGTTGCTGTGGTTCGCCAGGAGGCCCGAGGGCGAGCTGGTGCTCTGCGAGATCACGCGGAGCCGGGGCGGCGGCGGCAGCGGCACCTGCGACCGCCCGGTGGGCGACGACGACGCCACCATGATGGGCGAGACCGGCGGCAGACCCGAGCCCGACGCGGTGATGTACTACGGCACGGTCAAGGAGCCCGCCGCCAGGATCAAGGCCGTCACCGAGGACGGGCCTGACGTCGACGGCCGGCTCCACCGCCCGGCCGGCGCGCCGCGCGCCATCTGGACGGTGACCGTCCCCGCCACCGCGGACGTGGCCTCGTTCGAGTTCTTCGACTCGGCGGGCGCCAGGTTCGCCGTCGCGCCGAACATCTACCGCGATCACCGGCCGCCACGCGGCGAACGGGCCGGCGACCCGGTGCCCATGCCCGGCGGGCTGACCGCGGAACTGGTCAGGGACCCTGCCAAGACGCTGCTGTGGACGCTAGCCGGCCGGGACGTCGGCTCGCACGTGGTCGACGGCGACCATCTGATGACCGACCTCGGGGGCGGCCGGATGCCGGTGGAGCTGGTCGAGCGCGCGCCCGGCTGGTTCGGCATCGCCGATCGCCGTACCGTCCGCGTGGACCTGGTCTTCGCCGACGGAAGCACGGCGAGCGCCGCCACCCGGCCCGACCCGTGGCAGCTGGGCATCCGGCTGTTCGCCGGCACGCACGAGCGCACCGGCGACATCTATCTCGAAGGCTTCGAGGTCGTCGGGTATGACGCGGCGGGCAGGGAGATCTGGCGGGATCCGCACCCGGCCGAGAAACCCCCGTCCTGGTCCGGCGGAAGGCCCTGAGCACCGCGTTCCGGTGCCGTCCCGCAGCTCGGCGGCACCGGAACGAACCTCTATTAACGCGGGCGAAACATTGATAACGTGGGAGCGCTCCCAGGGAACCTTTTCCGCGAGGTGGCTCCATGTCAGAGCAGCCCACACTGGCACAGGTGGCGGCCGCCGCAGGGGTTTCCCCCGCGACCGCCTCACGAGTTCTCACCGGCTCCGTGCGGGTCAGCACCTCGACCCGGCGGCAAGTGTACGACGCGGTCTCCCGGATGGGCTACGTACGTCAGCGCGCGCCCAGGGGCTCGGCCGCCAGGACCACGACCGACGGCGTCACCGCGGTCGTCTGCGACCACCTGCCCAGGCTCTTCTCCGAGCCCTACTACGCCAGGCTGCTGGCGGCGGCGGGCGGCGTGATCGCCGAGCACGGCACCCACCTGATGGTCACCACCGTGACCCCGAACTCCTCGATCCTGCCCACGCTGACTGGCGCCGTGCTGGTCGTCGGCGCCAGGGAACGCCATCCGCTGGCCATCAAGCTGTCCACCTCGGGCGTGCCGGTACGCAACATCGGCCGTCCGCCGCACGATCTGAAGCTGCCGTTCGCCGACGTGGACAACTTCGACGGCGGCCGGCAGGCCGCCGAGCACCTGCTGCTGTCCGGGCGCAGGAACATCGCCGCGATCGGCGGCCCGCCGTCGCTGCCCGGCGCCCGCGACCGCCTCGACGGGCTGGTCGGCACGCTGCGCGCGGCCGGGCTGCCCGAGGTTCCCGTCGCCTACGGCGACTTCACCGCCGCCTCGGGCACGCACGCCATGCAGTGGCTGCTGCGCCACGCCCCCGGCCTGGACGCCGTCTTCGCCGCCTCCGACCTGATGGCGGCCGGCGCGATCCAGGCCCTGCGCCGGGCGGGACGCAAGGTGCCCGCAGACGTGGCGGTGATCGGCTTCGACGACGCCCCCGTGGCCAGGCACACCGTGCCCGCGCTGACGACGGTGCGCCAGCCGGTCGAGGAGCTGGCCACGGTCGCCACCCGGCTGCTGCTGACCGGCGCGACGGGCATCGACCCGGTGCTCCCCACGGAACTGGTCGTCCGTGAGTCGGCCTGAGTCCGGAGATCTTCTGGCCCGCCGGTATCTGCTGCTCGAACCGCTGGCCAGAGGCGGCATGTCGGTGATCTGGCGGGCGTTCGACCAGTCGCTGGAACGGATGGTCGCGGTCAAGGTGCTGACCGCCTCGCTGCACACCGACCCGGTCGAACGATTACGCGTGCGCAGCGAGGCCAGGGCCGCGGCCAGGTTCACCCACCAGGACGCGATCGAGATCTACGACTACGGCGAGACCGTGACCTCGGGCGGCGCGGTGGCCGCGTACGTGGTGATGCCGCTGCTCGACGGCACCCCGCTGGCCGAACGCGTCGCCGCCGGGCCGCTGCCGTGGACCGAGGCCGCCGCCGTCGCGCTGCGGCTGGCCGGGGTGCTGCGGGCCGGGCACGAGCTCGGGCTGGTGCACCGCGACGTCACCGCGGAGAACGTGCTGCTCACCGCTGACGGGCCCAAACTGCTCGACTTCGGCATCGCCGCCTGGGAAGGCGACCCGGACGACGACCGGGGCACGCCGCCGTACGTGGCGCCGGAACGGCTGACCGGCGCGGCCACCCATCCCGCCGTGGACGTGTACGCGCTCGGGGTGCTGCTGTACGTCATGCTCACCGGGCACACGCCGTACCCGGAGACCATCTGGGAGGAGATCGAGGCGGCCTGCCGTACGGAACCGCCGCCGCGCATCACGGGGGTGCCGAACGCGGTCGCCGCGCTGTGCCAGGACTGCCTGTCGGGCGACCCGGCCGGGCGGCCCACGGCGGGCGAGATCGCCGACTCGCTCACCACCGCGCTCGCCGCGGCCACCGCCGGGCGGCGGGTGCGGCGGCTCTCGACGGTGGCCGGGTCGGCGGCGGTGGCGTTCGCCCTGTTCCTCTGGTTCGACCGGCCGGGCGAGCAGCCCGCGCCCCCTCCC
>NZ_JABCPZ010000186.1 GCF_013283785.1 Nonomuraea antri | reverse complement strand
AGCCTGCGGACCTTGACCGGTTGTGTCACCGGGCCTCCCAACTGCTGGAACGAGCGTGATCAGCTCATCCAACCGGCAGGACCGTCCTACACGCCAACCCGGTGATCATTTCCGGTCACAGCACTAGACACGGAAGGCGCTGGACCTCTCGGCGCGATACGGCGCGCGACCGCACCGGTAGGTGCTCGGCATGCCGATCGCCGTCCCTCCCTCACTACCTGGATTTCGAGCCCGCTGTCCTCTCCCCGATCACCTCCACGAGCGGTTGACCAGCTCGGCCGGGCGTGCCCGCCATATCGTCCTCCTACGCACCGAGCAGCATGACGGTGGCCACCACCAGCCGGGCTGCTGCCAGCAAGGTGTCCGGCTGGACACGGTCGGGGGTTTCGGCGGGGGTCTGGTAGCCGGGCATGCCCATGCCGATGCCGATCGCGGCCAGTCCGGCGGCGGCGTAACGGCGGTTGTCGGAGGCCATCGCGCCAGCCCGCAGGGGCACGCCGGTCAGGCGGGCGGCCTGGTCCAGGGTGGCCAGCAGGGCGTGGGCGGGGCCGCCTGCTTCGACGGCGGCGGCCTGGTGCAACTGCGCGGCGCCATCAAGGTTGATCACCAGAGTGTCGGGCGGCAGCGTGGCGGCGTGGTGGGCCGATCCCCTCGCGCCGGCTTCCTCGGCGTCCAGGAAGGCCACCGCAAGCTCAAGCGCGGTGAGCACTGGGGTGGCTGACAGGATGCGGGTGGCCTCCAGGATCGCGGCCACGCCGGAAGCGTTGTCGGCGGCGGCGGGCATGCGCTGGTCGGGGTCGTCGCCGACGCCGTCGTAGTGCGCGGTCAGCAGCACTCGCAGCCGGGCCCTAACGCTCTGGGGAGGGCGTGGGAAGCGAGCATGGACGTTGTGGCCGCGGGTGGTGATCTGGCGTAGCGGCATCGAGGCGGTCACCTGGACCGGGCCGGCGGCCAGGGCGTCGGCCAGGCGGGCGTGCGCCTCGGTGCGCAGGGCGACGACGGGCACCCGGCGGGCGGGCGGCCCGGCGATCATTTTGGGCATCCAGCCCTCGGCGTCGGTGCCGCGCGCGGTCAGCACGCCGGCCGCGCCTTGCGCCTCGGCTCGCTCGCACGCCCGCGCCCAATCCCCAGGCTCGGCCAGCGCCCACCGGCCGCTCCACTCGGTCTCGGAGTGTCCGGCCAGAGGTGCGGAACGCGGGCGCGGCAGTTCGGCGGAGGCCAGGTGCACGACGAAGTCTCGGCGGTGCTCCAGGCGCTGGGCCTGGTCGCCGGTGCTCCATTCGAGTACGGGGGTGGCGTATAGCTCCCGCACGCTCGCCACGTCGAAGCCGGACAGCTGCGTCTCGGCGCCCAGTTCGCCGAGTCGCTCGGCGAGCCAGACAGCGGAGGCCTGGCCGCCAGGGGTGCCTACGCGCCGCCCGGCGTAGCGGTCGGCGGCCAGTTCGTGCACTGTGGCCTGCATCCGTTCTGCGGACACCGCCTCCAGCAGTTCCGCCGGGTCCACATCCGCGGTCGTGAAGGTCATCCGCAGCATCCGGTGGACGAGGCGGCCGTGGCCTGGGCAGCGGCGAGGGCCGGAGCCTGGCCGCAGCAGCCGGACTGGGCGGCGTCCTGGGCAGCGGCCGGGCTGCCGCAGCAGCTCGTGGCCGCCTGATCCGCCTCGCTCGCGCTGGTGGCGGCGGGGGCTCCGCAACATCCTCCGGCGGCAGTCGGAGTGAACGCGTCCGCCAGGTCGCCGATGAAGCCTCCGCCGCTGTTCTGGTTCATCATCGTGGTCTCCTTCACTGGGGGAACGGCAGTGCCGCTACCAACAGTTAGATGGATGTCTAATCAGAAACCACGATCTCATGCTGATTAGACGCTCGTCAAGATAGATAGGCGTCTAAGCAGCATCCCGTCTGGGCTGAAACACCTGGGGCTCTCAGGCGGACGTGACCAGCGGGATCAGGCGGCCGATCAGGTCCCTGGCGGTGCCTGTGGCGCGGAACGGCCCCGTGTCGAAGGCGGGAGGGCTCAACAGGGACGCATGGCACAGCGCGTCCAGGTGAGCCATGACCGCAGACTCCGGCACGTTCAGGATGCGGGCCAGATCGCCTGCGCAGGCCTGGCCGCTCGGGCTGGAGGCGATGATGCCGACCAGGCGCAGCCGCAGTGGATGGGCCACGGCGTCCAGCATCCGGGCCAGGGTGGCGGCATGTGCGTAAGGAATGGGAGGCGCCGGCCGTGAGCCGACGCAGTCAGCGGTGAGCTGAAGAAGGGGCAGTGACTCCCCGTTCATAGACACACATCTATTTCATCGTGGCCGATGTTCCTTGTCCACCGGCCCGGTCCGGCAGGGAGCCGCTCAGGGGATCAGTCGGCGCAACGCCTCCAACCCCTCGGGCACGATCGCGTACCAGGACCACTTCCCGCGCTTGTCCCGGACCAGCAGCCCGGCGTCAACGAGGATCTTCAGGTGGTGGCTGACGGTGGGCTGGGTCAGGCCAAGGGGGGCAGTGAGGTCGCACACGCAGGCTTCGCCGGATTCACTCGCACTGATCATGCTGAGCAGTTGCAGCCTGGTGGGGTCGGCGACCGCCTTGAGCGCGACTGCCAGCTGCTCGGCCTGTGATCGCGACAGCGGCTCGGCCATCAGGGCGGGGTGGCAGTCGTCGCCGTGATTCGGGTCGGCTTGTCGAGTGGGTGAGAGTTCGTCCTGCTGCACTGAGCAAGTCTATGGATCGATGGCGAACGATAAGTGACCGATGTGTGATCAATTCATGACGCCGCTGGTGGCAGCCACCGCAGGAGGTGACTCCGTGGCCCCGGCTGCCTCGTCGAGCGGCAGCCGAGGTGCATTCGCCGAATGAGAGCGCGCGCCCGCATCGCCGTAGTCAGGGGCACTTCGGCCCGCTACGTGGACACGTGCTCATCACGCATAGATGCCAGTCGATGAATTTATCGGCCGATCAGGCCGTGTTTCCCGTCTGTTCATATAGGCGCGCTTCGATGCGTTCGTAACGAGAGCCTGGTCGGGGCCGGGCCGGAATCGAGGCAAAGGAACGACTGTGAGAAATCGAGTGCGGACGGCGCGCGCCCTTCTGGCGGTAGCGGTGTGTGCCGTCGCGCTGGCGGCCTGCGGCGGCGGAAACCAGACCGCCGCCTCCCAGGAGCCCGGCGCCACGGGTGCGTCCCAGCCGGCCAAGGAGTTGGCCGGCGACGTGAAGGTCGATGGTTCGAGCACGGTGGCCCCCTTGTCGACGGCTGCGGCCGAGCTGTTCAGCGAGCAGCAGGCCAAGGTGCGGGTGACCGTCGGCACCTCGGGCACCGGCGGCGGATTCGAGAAGTTCTGCAACGGCGAGACCGACATCTCCAACGCCTCCCGCCCGATCAAGGACGAGGAGAAGACCGCCTGCCAGGCCAAGAACATCGCCTACGAGGAGTTCACCGTCGCCAACGACGCCCTGACGGTCGTGGTGCACAAGGACAACACCTGGGCCAACTGCCTCACGGTGGACCAGCTCAAGAAGATCTGGGAACCCGGCTCGAAGGTGAACAACTGGAACCAGGTGGACCCCAAATTCCCGAACGAGCCGCTGAAGCTGTTCGGCGCCGGCACCGATTCCGGCACGTTCGACTACTTCACCGACGTGATCAACGGTGAGGAGGGCAAGAGCCGCACCGACTACAGCCCCAGCGAGGACGACAACGTCACCGTGCAGGGCGTGGCCGGTTCCAAGGGCGGCATGGGCTACTTCGGTTTCTCCTATTTCGAGGAGAACGCAGCCGAGCTCAAGGCGTTGCAGATCGACGGTGGCGACGGCTGTGTCACGCCGAGCTCCCAGAGCGCACAGGACGGCACGTACAAGCCGCTGGCGCGGCCGCTGTTCATCTATCCCAAGGCCGAGTCCCTGAAGCGGCCCGAGGTGCTCGCGTTCGTCGAGTACTACGTCGCCAACCACAAGCAGATCGCCGAGGACGCCAAGTTCATCCCGCTGAACGCCCAGCAGGAGACCGAGCTTAAGGCTGACCTGGACAAGCTGAAGAGCGCGGCCGGCGGATGAGCACCACCGGCACCACGTCCTCCCCGGCGAGCCCGAAGGGGCCGCTGGGGAGGGCGCGCTCGCGCTATGGGGAACGCGCGGTCCAGGTGGTGCTGGTCGCCGCGGCCCTGGTGTCGGTCGCCACGACCGTCGGCATCGTGGTCTCGCTGGTGCCGCCCACGATCGAGTTCTTCGACGCGGTCGGCTTCACCGAGTTCTTCACCACGCAGGTCTGGGCGCCGCTGTTCGAGCCTCCGCGCTACGGCGTGCTGCCGCTGGTGACGGCCACGTTCCTCATCACCGTCATCGCCATCGTGGTGGCGATCCCCCTCGGGCTGGGCGCTGCGCTGTACTTGAGCGAGTACGCCCACACCCGCACCCGCAAGATCTTCAAACCCGTTCTCGAGGTCCTGGCCGGCGTGCCGACCGTGGTCTACGGCTTCTTCGCGCTGCGCTTCGTCACACCCGCCCTGCAGAACTATCTGCCCGCCGGGCTGCAGCCGGACATCTTCAACGCCCTGTCGGCCGGGCTGGTCATGGGCATCATGATCGTCCCCACGGTCGCCTCGCTGTCGGAGGACGCCATGTCGGCGGTCCCCCGGGGTCTTCGCGACGGCGCCTACGCACTGGGGTCGTCGACGCGGCTGGTGGCCGTCCGCGTGGTGCTGCCTGCGGCGTTGTCGGGGGTGGTGGCCTCGTTCGTACTGGCGATCTCGCGGGCCATCGGCGAGACGATGATCGTGGCGATCGCGTCGGGCAACAAGCCCGCGCTGTCGTTCAACCCGCTGGACGCCATGCAAACCATGACCGGCTTCATCGCCCAGGCCGGCTCGGGTGACCTGCCGACCGCCTCGCTCGACTACAAGACCATCTTCGCGGTCGGCGCCCTGCTGTTCGCCATCACGTTCCTGATGAACGTCCTCAGTGCCCGCCTGGTCCGCCGCTTCAGGGAGGTGTACGAGTGAGCACGTCCACGCCCACCTCGACTCTGCCCGAGCAGCGCAGGCTCCAGCTCACCCGCCAGCGGGTGCGGTGGGGCGACCTCGTGTTCAAGATGCTGCTGCGGCTGTGCCTGGCCGTGGCGGTGGCGTTCTTGGTGACGTTGCTGGTCTACGTCGTCTACAAGGGCTGGTCCAGGCTCGATCCCCGGCTGTGGGAGAACTTCCCGTCCATCCGAAGGCCAGAGCGGGCCGGAGCCAAGTCCGCGTTGTTCGGCACTGTGTGGGTGATCGGGCTGACCGCGGTGTTCTGCCTACCGGTGGGCGTCTTCGGCGCGATCTACCTGGAGGAGTATGCCGATCATCGTAAGTGGTACAACCGGATGATCGAGCTGAACATCGCGAACTTGGCGGCGATTCCGTCCATCGTGTACGGCATTCTCGGCCTGGGCATCATCGCCCGCGGCTTCGGCTTCGGCACCACCGTGAGCACCGCGTCGATCACGCTGTCGCTGCTCGTGCTGCCGATTGTGATCATCGCCTCGCGTGAGGCCATCAGAGCGGTGCCGAACTCGATCCGCAACGCCTCCTACGGCTTGGGCGCGACCAAGTGGCAGACGATCTGGCGGCAGGTGCTGCCCTCGGCCGTTCCCGGCATGGCCACCGGCTCCATCTTGGCGCTGTCCAGGGCGGCCGGCGAGGCCGCGCCGCTGCTGCTGCTCGGCGGCCTCACCTACGTCGCCTACACTCCCGACGGCCTGATGAGCGGCTACACCGTACTGCCGATCCAGATTTATGGCTGGATCAGCCAGTCGCGTGAGGCGTTCCATGACCTGTCGTCGGCGGCCATCGTGTTGCTGCTGGCAGTCATCATCGCGATGAACTCGATCGCCATCTACGTCCGCAATCGCTCTCAGAAGCGGTGGTGAACCCACTCGTGGCCTCTGACATCAACACCCACCTGACGACCAGAACGCAGACGCACATGGCTCCTTCCGCCCTGCCACCAGAAGTCTTCGACCCCGTGTTCACCATGGCGGACCTGTCGGTCTTCTACGGCGACTACGAGGCGGTGCGCGGGGTGAACCTGCGTATCGCCCCGCGCGAGATCACCGCGTTGATCGGGCCGTCCGGCTGTGGCAAGAGCACGGTGCTGCGCTGCCTGAACCGGATGAACGACCTCATCCCCGACGCGCGGGTCGCGGGGAAGATCACCTATTACACCGAGGATCTCTACGGTGAGAGCGTCGACCCGATCGAGGTCCGGCGCAGGATCGGCATGGTCTTCCAGAAGCCCAACCCGTTCCCCAAATCCATCTACGACAACATCGCCTACGGTCCACGCATCAACGGACAGCGCAAGGGCCTGGACGACGTGGTCGAAGACGCGCTGCACCGCGCCGCGCTGTGGGACGAGGTCAAGGGCAAGCTCAAGAGCAACGCCCTGGCCCTGTCCGGCGGGCAGCAGCAACGTCTGTGCATCGCCCGCGCCATCGCCGTCAAACCGGACGTGATCCTCATGGACGAGCCCTGCTCGGCGCTCGACCCGATCGCCACCACCAAGATCGAGGATCTGATGCAGGTCCTGTCACGTGACTACACGATCGTGATCGTCACGCACAACATGCAGCAGGCGGCCCGTGTCTCCGAACGGACCGCGTTCTTCACCGCCGAAGTGGACGAGCAAGGGGTACGGCACGGCCGCCTGGTGGAGTTCGACGCCACCTCGCGGATCTTCAGCAACCCCGCCGACAAGCGCACCGAGGGCTACATCACCGGGCGCTTCGGCTGAGCAGAGCGGAGTCAGGGACACATGAGCCGTGCGACAGCCGCCGTCTCGCCGCCCGCCCAACCGGGCGGCGAGACGGCCGCAAGGACCGGTCCCTTCCTGCTGGTCGCCGACCCGCAGGCCGAGTTGGACGGGCTGGCCGAGCACGGGATCACGGTCGTGCAGTGCGACGACGGCATGGAAGCCCTGCTGAGGATCGGCGCCGAGCAGCCGGACGTGCTGCTGCTCGGCGCCGACCTGCCGGGCCTCGACGCGGTGACCCTGATCACGACGCTGCGCCGCCGCATGGACCTGCGGATCATCTTCGGGGTGGGCGCCTCCGACGCCGAGATCGCCATCAAGGCCCTGCAGGCCGGCGCGACAGCGTGCGTGGTCAAGCCGTACCGCATCACCGAGCTGCTGCCGCTCCTTCAGGTCCCGCCCAGCGCGGAGGCGCCACTGCGGGTGGGCGACGTCGAACTCGACGCGAAGGCTCATGTCGTGCGCGTGCGCGGCGAACCGGTGCACGTGCCGCTGCGCGAGTTCGATCTGCTCGCCTACCTCATGGCCAACGCCGGGCGGGTGGTCACCCGCCACGAGATCAGCCGCCACGTCTGGGCCAGCAGCATCGAGCCGCCGAACAACACCATCGCCGTGCACATCAAACGGCTGCGCCGCCGCCTGGGTGACTCCGAGAAGAGCCCGAGGATCATCCACACCGTGCGCGGCGTCGGCTACCGCTACGCACAACCTGACGAACCGCCCGCAGAAGTGGCCGGGAACCTCTGATGATCCGACCGCAGCTGCTCATCCAGTGATCGGCTAGGGCGTGGCGCTTTTCGGTGGTCGCTGAAAGGTGATGATCTTGATCGAGCGCTCGGCGCGCTGCTCGCCTTGTCGCCGCACAGCGCGCGCTGAGTCGGTCACGTCCAGGACCGCCGCAGTCAACCGGCTGGTGAGAAGCCTGCCGCGGGTATGGCGGGAGCGGCCCGGGTGGTGCAGACGCGCCTCGCGATCCTGCACAACGTGCTGGCGCATGGTGCGGAATGGCTATTTCCGCTCCGCTTTCAAGGCGCCTTTTCTACGGCGGCCACATCGACCCAGCGTGCCAGCACGCTGAACGCGGCCAGCTGCTCAAGAGCCTCGTGTTCGGGCAGCTCGGACTGCGGGATATGGCTCGTCGGGTTACGAATGGCGCGATAACAGCCCTCGGCGAACGCGGCCGCTCCCTCTTGAACGCTGCGGTAGGTGAGTGAGCCGTCGTCTGGCATGAGCCGAAGCCGTGGCCTGCCAGCCGCGGGCGGATCCGTGGTGAAAGCCTGCCGGAACAGGTCCTTCTCCGACACGTCCTTCGGCCGATCTTGTTCTGCGTCTCTGCATTGAGCTTCACCGCGGCTACGGCCACAGCTTGTCGATAGTGCTTCGACGCCCACAGCGACTTCGCCCCGTCCCAGATCCAGGGGTGGAATTGGGAAGCGTTCAGGTCCGGCGCGTCGTCGCCGAGCATCTCGCGTACTTCTTCGCGGCGAGCGAGCTCCGCTCTCGCCCGCATCACCGCTTCGCGATGCTGGTACCACTTGTTGACCGTGTCGTTCTTTCGGAAAAGCTTATGACGCCAGGAGGTGGTGGCGGAGGAGGCACCAGATTGGTGAGCTCAAGGAACTCGTCGAGTTCCTTCATGACGCGGGGGGACATCCATGGCGCGTATGGTTTCAGAGCCGTCCCCGTGACTGGGGGCGACACGCCCGCCACCACACAAACGAGGCATCCCACGCCAAAGACCCCGCTGCGGCTTGGCCTGCGTCGTCGCTGACGGCCTCGGCCCCCATCCGGCTTGCTGCCCATGGCTGCCGCCGATGATCAGGACGCGCGTGCTCGTTGCCTCGCCCCCGCTCGTGCTCAGCCGGTCAGCTCGCCGACGAGTTGCTCGATCCGATCCCGGATCTCGTCGCGGATCACGCGCACCGACTCGATGCCCTGGCCTGCCGGGTCGTCGAGCTTCCAGTCCTCGTACCGCTTGCCGGGGAAGATCGGGCAGGCGTCGCCGCAGCCCATGGTGATGACCACGTCCGAGGCCTGGACCGCTTCCGGCGTGAGGACCTTGGGCTGTTCGCCGGTGATGTCGATGCCGACCTCGCGCATCGCCTCGACCGCCACCGGGTTGATCTGCTCGGCGGGCGCCGATCCGGCCGAGCGCACCTCGATACGTCCGGCGCCCAGGTGGGCGAGCCAGCCCGCGGCCATCTGGGAGCGTCCGGCGTTGTGGACGCACACGAACAGCACGCTCGGCTTGGCGGAAGCGGTCTCGGAAGGGGTGTCAGGCATGGACGGGCTCCTTGGATGAGTCGGTGAACAGGCGGCGGCCCCAGAGGCTGACGTAGACCAGGGCCACCAGGACGGGCACCTCGATGAGCGGCCCCACCACCCCGGCCAGCGCCTGCCCGGAGGTGACCCCGAAGACGCCGACCGCCACCGCGATGGCCAGCTCGAAGTTGTTGCCGGCCGCGGTGAAGGCCAGCGTGGTGGTCCGCTCGTACGGCAGGCCGATCGCCCGGCCCATCAGGAAAGAACCGCCCCACATCACGATGAAGTAGGCCAGCAGCGGCAGCGCGATACGGGCCACGTCCAGCGGCCTGTCGCTGATCGTGTGCCCCTGCAGCGCGAACAGGATGACGATCGTGAACAGCAGCCCGTACAGGGCCACGGGCCCGATCTTCGGCAGGAATCTCGTCTCGTACCACTGGCGGCCCTTGGCCCGCTCGCCCCACAGGCGCGACAGGTAGCCGGCCACCAGCGGGATGCCCAGGAAGATCAGTACGTACTGGGCGATGTCCCACATGGACACCTCCAGCGCGGTCTGCGACAACCCGAGCCAGCCGGGCAGCACCTGGAGGTAGAACCAGCCCAGCGCGCCGAAGGCGACGACCTGGAAGACCGAGTTGATCGCGACCAGCACCGCCGCGGACTCGCGGTCGCCGCAGGCCAGGTCGTTCCAGATGAGCACCATGGCGATGCAGCGGGCCAGCCCGACGATGATCAGGCCGGTACGGTACTCGGGCAGGTCGGGCAGGAAGGTCCAGGCGAGGGCGAACATCAGCGCGGGCCCGGCGACCCAGTTCAGCACCAGCGACGAGATCAGCATGCGGCGGTCGCCGGTGACGGTGTCGAGGCGGTCGTAGCGGACCTTGGCCAGCACCGGATACATCATCAGCAGCAGCCCGAGCGCGATGGGCAGCGAGATCTCTCCGATCTTCACCGCCTCCAGCGCGCTGTTCAGGCCCGGCACGAACCGGCCCAGCAGCAGCCCGGCGGCCATCGCCACACCGATCCAGACCGGCAGGAACCGGTCCAGGACCGACAACCGGCCCACCACGGCCGCCGTGATCGGTGGCACTTGGGCGTGGGCAGCGTTCGAAGACATCTCGTCCTTCCTGGTGATGCGGGCGACAAGGTGCGATGCGTCAGAGCGTGGCGGGCACGTCGGGCATGGCGGCGATGTCCAGCAGGGCTGACAGCTGGGCCAAGCTCTCGGGGATGAGCCGGTAGTAGACCCACGAGCCGCGCCGCTCGGAGGTGAGCAGGCTGACATCCTTGAGCACCTTCAGGTGGTGACTGATCGTCGGCTGGGACAGCTCGAAGGCGCCGGTGATGTCGCACACGCACGCCTCCCCGCCCTGATGGCTGGCGACGATCGACAGGATGCGCAGCCGGACCGGGTCACCCAGCGCCTTGAAAACGCGGGCGAGCTCGGCGGCCTGGGCGGCGTCGAGTTGCTCGCGCACCAGCGGCGGGCTGCACTCCAGGATCGGCAGCGGCTCCACGTGACCCCCTGATATAGACGGTTGTCGAAGTCCTCGTCCATATTGACATACATCTATGAATGCCTGCCAAACGGTCCCGTCCGCGCAAGACGAGACCCACCTCGGATGCTGTCGCCCGCATTACCGCTGTTCGGCAGGGCCACAGGCGGCCACCGTGGGCAGTCTGGCACCCGGATTGTCGAAGACTGTTCACCTTTTCTTCGCCTGTCCGCCGCTCGTCGATGCCAGCATGAGCCCGTTCAAATCGATGCTCATCAATGTGAGCAGACGGGAGTGCTCATGAGCTGCACCTGTGGGCACGATGCCATCGTGGCCCACTATTCATCGCTGCTGGCCGAGCGCTTCGATCGCCAGCACCTGGGGGCGTTCTCGTGGAGCTGAGCCGCCCTGACGTCTTGCTGCGCAGGATCGCTCAGCAGTTGCTGCCCCGGTTCCCCGGCATCTTCTCCATTGAGACGGTCGAACGCTATGTGACGGCGTCCTATCAGTCATTGGCCCATGGAGCGCGGGTGCGCGAGCATCTGTTCACCCTCACGGAGCGGCTGGCCGAAGAGCGTCTGACCGCCCTGGCCCAGACTCGCGGCGCCATCGGCAAGCCCGTGTGCGAAGTGCTGTTCGTCTGCACCCACAACGCCGGCCGCTCACAGATCGCCGCGGCCCTGACGCGCCACCATGCCCGAGGCCAGGTGAATGTAAGGGCAGCGGGCACTCACCCGGCCGACGAGATCGAGCCGGCAGTGCTGGAGGCGCTCGCCGGAATGGGCGCGGAGGTCGGCCCAGAGTTCCCCAAGCCGCTCACCGATGAAGTGGTGCTCGCCGCGGACGTGATCGTATCCATGGGCTGCGGAGACGCCTGCCCCATCCACCCCGGCAAGCGCTATCTGAACTGGGACTTCTCCGAGACGCGCGGCCGGTCCACAGCAGAGGTCCGCGAACTCTGCCTCATGATCGATTTGATGGTGCGCGACCTGCTCGACGAACTCGTCCCCCGGGCGGCCGAGCGGTAGCCGAACCTCCCGACTCACAAGCTGCCTAGACAGTGGCCACGACCGTGGCGACTGCTTCCTTGGCCGTCCGGCCGGCGCCGATCAGGGTGGCGGAGGCGGGGCCGGTCCAGTCGCCATAGCCGAGCAGGTGCAAGCGTGGCTCGCCCACCGCTCGGGTTCCCTCGGTCGCGATGATGCTGTCATGGCCGCGTAGGCGTAGCGGAGCCAGATGATTGAGCGTGGGCCGGAAGCCCGTGCACCAGACGATCGCGTCGCAGGGCAGTTCGCTGCCGTCTGCCCAGGCGATCCCGTCAGGTGTTATGCGGGCGAACATCGGTTCGGCCTTGAGCACGCCCCGATCGCGCGCTTCCCGCACGGGCGGGACGGCGACGATGTCGCCCAGGTCGGCGATGGTCACGCCCTGCTCGCCCGTCTGGGCGGCGCGGTGGCGACGTGTTGCCAGGTCGAACAGGGCGCGGCCGTCGATGTCGTCGGGGAGCAAACGCGGCGGGCGCTGGGTCACCCACGTGGTGTCGGCCACGGTGGACAGATCGGCCAGGAGCTGGGCTGCCGAGTTGCCCCCGCCGACGATGACCACCCGCTTACCGCGAAACGGCTCAACGCCGCGGTAGCCAGCAGTGTGCAGCTGCTCACCTCGGAAGTCCCGCATGCCGGGATAGTGCGGGACGTAGGGGCGCCACCACGTGCCGGTCGCGCTGATCACCGCCTTGGCCTGCCAGACGCCCTGATCGGTCTCCACGGTCAGGTGCCCGTCGCCCCGTCGTACGGCCTGCACCACGACCGGGCGCAGAATCGGCAGCTCGTAGCGCTGCTCGTAGTCGGTCAGATAGGCGACGACCTCGGCGGCGCTTGGATAGCCGCCGTCCGGCGGGACGGGCATCATGCGGCCGGGCAGCGAGCTGTACTGGGCGGGTGAGAACAGGCGCAGGCTGTCCCAGGTGTGCTGCCAGGCGCCACCGGGCCGATGCTGCGCGTCCAGGATGACGAAGTCGGCCTTCGCGCGGCGCAGGTAGTAACCGGCGGCCAGGCCGGCTTGCCCGCCGCCGATCACGAGGGCGTCGACGGGCCGTGGCGCAGCCGTCATACGGGGAGCAGCTCCAGCTCGGCGCGCCCAGGAGCAGGTTCGGCGAGCGGGGTGAACAGGGCGCCGAGCTGGTTCACCACCTCGGGGATGATGCGGTAGTAGACCCAGGTGCCGCGGCGTTCGCCGTCGATGAGCCCGGCGGTGCGCAGCACCTTGAGGTGGTGGGAGATGGTGGGGGCGGTCAGGTCGAAGGCGTCGGTCAGGTCGCACACGCACGCCTCGCCGCCGGCGTGGGAGCCGATCATCGACAGCAGGCGCAGGCGTACCGGGTCGGCGACGGCCTTGAGCAGCGTGGCCAGTTCGGCGGCGTCGGCTTCGGCCAGCGGCTCACGGGCGATTGGCGCGCAGCACTGGGTGTTCGCGGGGGCGGCCATGACGCGACTCCTTAATTCGATGCTGGTCTAAATTATAGGCGGTGGTAGGCCAGCAACGCGAACGCCGCAATAGCGCACGCCGCCGCCACGGCGCCCATGACCCACCCGTACCCGGCGGCCTGGGCCAGCGCGACCGCGCCGAGCGGGGCCAGGGCCTTGTCCGCGACCGAGAAGACGGCGATCCGGCCGGCGAGGGAGGCGTAGGCGGTGGTGCCGTAGCGTCGGACCAGCAGGTGCGGCAGAGTGATGGAGGCGATGCCGAAGCCGAGCCCGAACAGCAGCACCGCGCCGATCACGCCTGCCACCGTGCGCCCGATCAGCGGCAGCAGCAGCGCGGCCACCCCTTGCAGGGCGAAGATGGCGGCGGCGATGAGGGCGGCGGGCAGGCGGGTCTGCAGGCCGGTGGTGATCAGCCGGCCGGTCACCGACAGCACGCCCAGCAGCCCGGCCAGGGTGGCGGCCAGGACGGGCGAGTGCCCGAGGTGGATCAGGTAGGTGATGAGCAGCACCGCCACGGTGGCGACCGCACCGCCGTTGGCGGTGAAGGCGATCACCAGCAGCCAGAACGGCCGGGCGCGGGTGGCGGCCTTGACAATGCCGGCCCGCTCCTGCGCAGAGGTCGTCTCCGCCTTGCCTGTGGCGGCGCGGCGGCGCACGACGAACGCGTGCAGCGGGATCGCCGCCACCCCGTAGATCAGGGCCAGGATCACCAGCGCCGTGCGCCAGCCGTGCCGGTCGACGAGCAGGCCGGTGAGCGGCAGGAAGATCGAGGAAGCGAACCCGGCGACGATGGTCAGCGCCAGCAGTCCGTTCGCCCGGCCGCGCTCGTTGCCGTTGTAGAGGGAGACGATGACGGCGAAGGCGGCCTCGTACAGCACCATGGAGCAGGCGACGCCGACGAGCGCGAACACCGCGTACAGCTGCGGCAGGCTCTCCACCCGCGACCAGGCCAGCACCGCTGCGGTGCCCAGCAGCGACCCGGTGGTCATCAGGGCACGCCCGCCGCGGGCGTCCAGCCATCGGCCGACCAGCGGCGCGCACAACGCGGCGATCAGGACGGACAGGGTGAGGGCGGCGGCGATCTGGGCGTTGCCGGCATCCAGGTCGCGCGCCATGGGGGCGAGGAAGACGGAGAAGGCGTAGTAGAGCACGCCGTAGCCGATGGTCTGGGTGACCGCCAGCGCGGCGACGACCCGCCATCCCTGTCCGGAACGCGGCGGACCGCCGCCCTGCTGTTCGGGGGCGGCGGTCTCGGCGGGGGAACTCATGCCGGACAGGAGATCAGCGCGCGGCCCTCGGCCGTGGTCGTCCACCCGCCCGCGCGGTTCTCGGTGATGAAGCCCTGGGCCTGCAGCCGCCAGGCGAGCGTTCCCGCCATCCGGGCGATCGCCGGCGCGTAGCCGGGGTTGGTGCTGGGCCTGCGGGCTGCGACCATCTCGGCGGCCAGCCGGTGGACGGGCATGGGCTGCTGGTCGCAGATGAGGCGCAGGGCCTCCTTCTGGGCGGCGGTGGGGTATCCGTCGGACATTGGGTGCTCCTTTCAGCCGCAGCAGCCGCTGCCGGACTCCGTCGCAGCGCCGACGGTGGCCAGCGGGAGCGGGGCGGACAGCAGGCCGCCGCTGATGCCGGTGGCCAGGCCGACGCGCTGTTCCTGGGCCTCGGCCAGGTTGGAGGAGCACACACCGGTCTCGGGCAGGTCGAGCTGTACGTCGCGGGCGGCTTCCCAGTCCCCGGCCAGGGCGGCGACGACCGAGCGGACCTGCTCGTAGCCGGTGGCCATGAGGAAGGTGGGGGCGCGGCCGTAGCTCTTGACGCCGACCGCGTAGTAGCCGGGCTCGGGGTGGGCGAGTTCGTCCACCCCGTGCGGTGGGACGGTGCCGCAGGAGTGCTGGTTGGGGTCGATCAGCGGGGCCAGGGTGCGGGTGGAGCCGAGCACCGGGTCAAGGTCCAAGCGCAGTTCGGCGGCGATCGAGTGATCGGGACGGTAGCCGGTGGCTGAGACAATCCTGTCGACGACGACCGACTGCTCGTGGCCGGACGGGTCGCGGCTGACCACCTCGACGCCTTCGGCCGTGGTGTTCACGCGGTGGGTGAAGAAGCCGGTCAGCAGCGTGATGCGGCCGGATTCGACGTGTGCGCGCAGCCGGGTGCCGAGCGCGCCACGGGCTGGGAGCGCGTCGGCGTCGCCGCCGCCGTACGTGCGGCCCGCGCTGCCGCCGCGGATCGCCCAGGTGATCGGCGTGTCAGGCAGCTCGGCGAGCGCGAGCAGGGTGGTGGCGGCCGAGTGGCCCGCACCGGCGACCAGGACGTGCTTGCCCTCGTAGCGGTCGCGGTCGGCACCGAGCACGTCGGGCAGCGCGTGGTCGACGAACACCTGGCCCTCGCCGTGCGCGGGCAGGCCGCTCGCGCCCAGCACGTTCGGGCTGGTGTAGGTGCCGGAGGCGTCCACGATTGCCCGCGCCTGCAACTCGCTGCCGTCGGCCAGGCGGATCAGGAACGGCGCCTCTTCCCGACCTGCCGTTCGCACCCGGTCGTAGCCGAGACGGCTGATGGCGGTGACCTTGGCGCCCAGCCTCACCCTGTCGCCGAACAGCTTGGCCAGCGGGGCGAGGTAGTCATCGATCAGCTCGGCGCCGGTGGGCAGCCATTCCCCGTCCGGAGCGGTCCAGCCGTCGGCCTCCAGCACCCGGCGGGCGGCGGCGTCGATGTTGTACTTCCAGGGGCTGAAGACGCGTACGTGCCCCCACTGCGCCACGGAGGCGCCGACCCGGTCGCCGGCCTCCAGGACGAGGAAGTCGATGCCGCGCTCGGCGAGGTGGGCGGCGGCGGCCAGGCCGACGGGCCCGGCGCCGATCACGACGACCGGCAGCGCGCCGGTCTGCTCGACATTGGTGAACTGCTCGATCTCGACGGTGGTGGTGCCGCAGCAACTGTCACTCATGACGCTCTCCAGGTGGCGAGTGGGTTAGCGGTACGACAGGCTGAAGGTGCGGGCGCGCTCGACTGCGGCGCTGGCGCGGCAGGCGGTGTCGCACACCTGGGCGGCCGTCTCGTCGAAGGTCACGTCCGAGGCGAGCGGAGCGGTCCGGCGCAGGCGGGTGAACAGAGCGCGCATCGCGCACCTCCTGAATAGAAGTTCGTCTAATCAGTGGCCATCATGCGCCACTACTTAGAGGTTTGTCAAATTAGCCGGGCATCGAAGCAGGCTGGTCAGAGGCCGACCTGAACGGGGGCGTCCCGCACGTGGGCGGCCAGCGGGCCGATGACGTAGTCGGCGTCCCTGCTGACGCCGCGCAGCGTGTTGGAGGCGAACGAGCGCTGGAACTCCAGCCCCAGGTAGACCAGTCCGGGAAGCATGATGGAGACGCCACCCTTGTGCAACGGCAGTCCCTCGGGGGTGAGGGCGCCGAGTGGACGCAGGTACTCCAGGCTCGGCAAATAGCCGGTGGCCAGCAGGACGACGTCCACCGGTTCGCGCTCACCACCTGGCCAGACGACGGCGTCGCCGTCGAAGCCGGTGAACACCTCCCGCCGCTCCAGCCGCCCCGACTCGAGCGCGGCGCGATAGTCGCCGGTGTCCATCACCAGCGTCTGCTGCACGCTGTGGATCAGCCATTCGGGCGGTAGATCGTCGAAGCCGCTGCTGGTCAGCCAGTGGTGCACGTCGTGACCGTCGCGCCGCTGGGGCAGGAACGCCAGCGGCCGGCGCGAGGCGATACTCACCCGCGCGACCTCGCTCAGCTCGTAGGCCACCTGGACGGCGGAGTTGCCGCCGCCCACCACCACGACGCGCAGTCCGGCCAGGTCCTTGGGGTCGCGGTAGTCGGCTACGTGCAGCACCTGGCCGGCGAAGCTCTCCTGGCCCGGCCAGGTAGGACGGGCCGGGCGGGAGAAGGAGCCGCTGGCGGCCACCACACCGCCGGCCCTCACCTCCTGGCCGTCGGCGGTGCGCACGACGAACGCCCTGCCCTCTCGCTCCACCGCCTGCACCCGCGTGCCGGTGCGGATCTCCACACCCAGACCGGTGGCATATCTGTGCAGGTAGTCGGCGACCTCGTCGCGGTGAGGGTAGTGGTCGGGATCGCCGGGGAAGTCCAGGCCGGGCATGGCGCTGAAGCCGGCTGGCGAGAACAGGGTGAGACTGTTGTAGTAGCCGGGCCAGGAGCCGGCCGGTCGGTCACCGGCCTCCAGGATGAGCGGGGTCAGGCCTGCGTCGCGTACGGCGCGGGCGGCGGCCAGGCCGGACTGGCCGGCCCCCACGATGACGACGGAATGAGGGGATCTGGTCATGGCCGGACCATATATCGCTGTTTTCAGATATGTCAAAGCACCGATATGGTGTTGAAATGAGCCAGCAGGAGGTGGTGATGGCCAAGCAGACGACGGCCGGTACCGAAGCCGCGACGGACAGCGCTCAGTGCTGCCCGGCCGACCCGCAGCCGGACACGACCGTCGAGATCAGCCCGGCCGTGAACGCCTTCCTCAAGGCCCTGGCCAGCCCGGCCCGCCAGCGCATCATGCTGCTGTTCGCCCGCGGCGCCGAGCTGTCGGTCAATCAGGTCGCCGAGCTGGCCCAGATCGGCCAGCCTCGCGCCTCCGAGCAACTCGCCGAGCTCAAACGCGGTGGCATCCTGACCTCACGCAAACAAGGCAAGGTCGTGCTGTATCGCGCCGACAAGCAACGCGTCGTCCAAGCGCTCGCCGACTTGCAGGAGTACCTGCGCTACTGCTGCTGACCCTGGTTGGGTCCACCCTCTTCGCCGCAGCATAGAACGGGAGCACCGGCCATGGACGTTGAGATGCCCGATCGCCTCCCGCTCCTGGCCGAAGGTGTTCTACCTGCTCTCCTACGCTCCCGGACTCAATCGCGCTGAGGACGTCTGGCCGCACCTCGAACGACGCCTGAGCAACTTCGCCCCAGGCAGCCTCGATCAATAGACGCCGTGTTGGGCCACATCCGGCTCAAGAGGGGGTCACGTCCGTGGACGTGCCCCGCATTTCAGCCTCTGTTGCGTCGGCGTATCCAAGGCAAGCGCAACTTCCTGGATGGCGTACGACCCACCTCGGCCGCCGATGAATGCGTGGACACGCCTGACGATGGGGTAATAGAAGCACTTCCCAAGACGGCTTTCCGGATCGCCTCCCAATCGGCTGCAGCCCACCGAACGAAAAGGTCTCGGCTGCTGATCACCACCACCTTCAAGGACGCGACGAACTCCGGTCGCTCGTACACCTGAGAGGAACGGTTGTTAGGGTCCTTGCGATGCTGATGGTTCACAACCAGGACACCTGCGCCAATTGGCACGTCCGGCCGCAGGCTCGGCCAGGTTGCCAGGTGCCGCTCCAGCGCTCCAACAAGCTTCTCGGGAGCGTTGCCAGCGGCCGATTTGACCTCGACCATCCTCCGCTCGGAGCCGTATGTCGCCAACAGATCTGCAGATTTACCGGCGCCGAGTTCGTCATCGAGGTTCATCGTGGTGAAGCCTGCCGCCTGCAGCACCGCGGCGACTGCGTCTTCAAGCTCAGCGCCAGTGCCGTACAGCAGGCCGTACCGGATCGGCTCTGCCGTGGCCATCGCCGTCTGTAGCTCGCTCTCCAGTCGCGCCCGCTCGACGGCGTAGGTAGCTTCCAGGTCCGCGAGCGCCTGGCGGGCAACTGTCTCTTCGACGGTTTGCAGAGACGGGTCGACGAAGTGTGGTGATCTCGCACGCCGGAGCGCGCCCGGAACGTACGACGGCAGCGCCTGGGTAACCAGCCAATCCAGCACGACATTGCCATCGGTTCCATCAGGCACGAGATAGGTGCGCTGGTCCTCCTCCGGCGAGATCCATACCGCAGCTACAGGCGTTCCAAGGCCGTCGATCAGGATCGGCACCAGCTCGCCCGTTGGCTGATGGATGACCGCTGGCCCGCCGCCCCCCGGCAGCAGGGTGGTGCCGGCCAACGTCATTGCCCACCATGGAGCATTCTCCGGTCTCGCCAGGAGCCGCAGACCCAAATCGCGCTCCGGACCGGTCACGTTGTCAGCCAATCTCGGTTTGGCTCCGGCAGGTAACCTGCGACCCGCTACGTAGAATTCAGCAGTAGAGGTCACATTGACCGATGCATCCTGAGTAGCCAGAACCGACCGGGGCAAATCGTCGTCTGCTCGACCCATCGTGGCGATGGTCAGTGCGACCTCGCCACGGTCGCGAGCGCCAGCGAGGAACCGTCGCAGTTCCTCAGCTCCGTGGCTGGCGAAAACGCTCGGGTCCAGTGCTACGGCGCAGTCGCTGCTCTCCTCACCAAGCCAGCGAGGCTCAAGCCCATGTTTGGCCCAATCGATCCGTGAGTCGAGAAACGTCTCAGGATCACCGCGGTGGCTCGGACGCCACGTCGGCTTCGGCTCCGAAGAAGGAGGGAGCGCTACGTGGACGGGGATGGGCACTGACGCGGAGGCTGTCACGGCCAGCCACCATAGTTGGGGAGATGCGCCGTCGCTGAGAGCCACGCCAGTCGGACGTTCCTCGTCTGTCAGTTGGGCGTGATGGGGTGACCGCCGGGAACCTGGGCACAGCATTTCGCCCTTCACCGCAAGCGATTCAGCTCATGACCCGCTTCGCCGGTTGGATCAACGGGCCGCAGCCGCCGCCGAACTCGCCTTGCCTACGCGGCTCGCTGCACGTGGTCATCCTGCTCGCCGTCCCGCCAGAGAGGGCGCAATTTCGCAAGGCGAAGCGAGCTGTCGTTCTTTCCTGGAATGAGCGACGCCGACCTCGGTCGCGTCAAGTCCCTCGACCTACCTGTTCCTGGCACCAGATGAACGTGTCATCTCGCGCTGCGCTTCGCCAACCACCTGCAATTCTTGCGGCTGGCTGGTCCTGGCCACAGCGGTGTTCGAAGAGGGCAGGCGCCACCTGGTTTCCAGCGGAGGCGCCATGACCTGCGCCGATCCTGCGCCGGCGACCACCCGAGCAGGGAAAGAGAGGCCGCGGCCAGCAGGGCCCCTGATGCTGACGCTGGCAGTTGTCAGAAGTCGAACTCGCCCTTCTTGGCGCCGTCGATGAACGCAGCCCACACCTCGGATCGAACGACGAAGGGAGCCTGGTCGGGCGCTTCGGTGTCGCGGATTCCTACACGGCCGCCGGAGAGTGGTGCGACTTCGAGGCAGTCTCCGCCGTTCCCGGTCGAGCGTGTCGCCTTGCGCCAGGCCGCCGTCTCCAGCTCGGCCGTCAGGTCCATTTCTCCACCATCTCCCTGATGAACTCGACCGACGCCCTCTGGGGGAGGGCATCCGCCCGGATGGCGTCCAATTTCATCGTAACCAGCTCGACCACCTCGGCATAGCTCGTGACGACGGGCTCAGCGGCGGTCTCCAGATACACCGTGTGACGGGTGGCGTTGGGTGCTTGCGCGATGACGATACCCCCGCTCAACCCGGGATTGGCACCCAGCGGACAGATCTGCACGGTGATGTGTGGGGCGCGGATGGCCTCCAGCAGCCGCTCCAGCTGCGCACGCATGACGTCGGGGCCGCCGATGGGCCGGCTGAGTACTCCTTTGTCCAGCACCACCAGGTAGCGAGGAGGGTGGGTGCGGGTCAGAATCTTCTGTCTGGCCAGGCGGGCGGCGACGAGAGCATCGATGCGTTCGGCGTCGTAGCCGTTTTCGCTCTCCAGTAGAGCGCGAGCGTACTCGGCCGTCTGCAGCAGCCCGGGGATCACCAGGGGCTGCCAGGTGCGCAGGGACTGGGCCTGTTCTTCCTCTTGCAGCCAGGGTGCGAACCAGGTCGGGGCGGCGTCGCGATGGTGCGACAACGAGGCCCACAGCTCCCGCAGCCCGGAACCGAGTGCTTTCTCGCACTCAGTGAGGAACTGTTCTGTGGGCGGGCGTTTACCCACCTCGACCGCGCCGATCTGGCTGGCCGAGTAGCCGGCACGGCGGCCGAGTTCGGCCTGAGTAAGCCGCGCCTCCTCACGCATGCGTCGCAGCTCAGCGCCGAAGGCCGCCGTCCTGCTCGCGTTCGGATCGAGTTTGCGTGCCGCGGGCATGCTCCACCTCCCATGGTCCGGTCCCACACCTGCCACACATCCGACACCCAGGAGTGCGACAACCTGTCGGATGAATGACGGTGAAGACCGTCCCAAAAAATACCGTCGAGACACCAAGCTATGGAGAGAACACAGGGAGTCAAGAGGCCCGCAACTCTTTATCCCACAAGTGATCTCGGAAGCGGCGTGGCATCTGCGGCCACAAAAGAACAAAAGCGACAAGAAGGTGTTTCGCGTGAATTCACATGGGTGTGTTGATTCGGTGCGCATCGGTCTGGTTCATTGTCGGGCTCGTCATGTCGTCATCCGAGCGAAAGAGACCTACGCATGCACCGCCCCCCTGCCACTCGCCGCTACCTCCAGGGACGCCGGTAGAGGATTCAGCTGGAGCGAGCTCGAAGCATCCCAGGAACAGGACGCATCGCGGCCGGCGGCAACCGGCCCAATCCTGTCCGCGCAACGGTATCGGTATCGGCCACGCCGCGCCCACCACCGACCCCTTCTACACGACATGCGGAAATTCCAGCGATCACGACACTGTTCGAATTCATCCTCCGAGGGAGCAGCGTGCGGCTGGGAAGTAGCGAGGCGAATGCGGTGATCTATCCCGAGCCTCCAATGGCCCAAGTTCAGGAAATCGGCGTTATCCAACTTCGGCACAATGACCAGGCGCCGTACCTCGCCAGAGAAGCCGTCAGGATATGGCTGGGAGCCGAGCATCCCGCTCACGAGATCGCCGTCTTGGCGGCGTCCGAGCTGGTTACCAACGCCGTCAGATATGCCGGCACCTCCAGCGCTGATGCCACCTCATTCCCGATCATGCTCAGGCTCTCGCAGCGGCAGGAGTACCTGCGGCTGACCGTGACCGATCCCGGATCGTCCTGCTCGGAACCCGCGCGTATCCCGCTTCAGGCGCCCAGCCTGTACTCCGAGCGCGGGCGCGGGCTGGCGATCGTGGAGAACCTGTCGCGCAACCGATGGGGAAGCTACCGGCTCCTCGCCAGCGGGCACCGGGTCATCTGGTGCCATCTCGACCTCAATCCAACTCCAGCCCAACTCGCCGAACTCTTCCATACCACGGTCTAGCCAGCCGCCCTGGCAGTTCAAGGCTCCTGTCGGCCTCGGGGAATCGGAAAACGCCATGCGTCGCCATCACCTGATCATGCTCCTCCCCCTGCTGCTCACCGCCGCTTTCATCGGCTGGATCATCGCCGCTCCCGGTAGCGTCCCCGCACCGGTGACGGTGGCAGTGCTCGTGCGCGGCCCGAGCCTCTTCGCGGTCGCTGTTGCATGGCGTGACTGGCGAGCACGCCGACAGCGGACTCACGCCCGTTCCTTGTTCAGCCCCTGAAC
>NZ_JABCPZ010000185.1 GCF_013283785.1 Nonomuraea antri | reverse complement strand
GCCAGGCAGCGTCGGACGCTGACCCTGGCGCTCTCGGGCGCCGCCGCCGCGGCGCTGCTCGTGGTGGCCGGGGCCGTGCTGGTCCAGGCCAACAGCGACAAGGCCGCCGTGGTCCCGGTGCAGAACGCCGCCGCGGGCACGCCCACCGACGGCTCGGCCGCCGGGCAGGGCGAGCCCCCGGTCACCGTGCCCGACCCGGCGACCGACCTGCCCACCGGCCAGCCCACGGCCGCCCAGCCCGACCTGGTGGACCCCGACCCCACCAAGACCAAGAAGAAGACCAAGGACCCGATCGCGCAGGTGCCGACGCAGGCCCCGGTCGTGCCGTCCACGCAGCCGCAGCCGACGAGCAAGCCGGTGACGGAGAAGCCCACGGCCAAGCCGACCAAGTCCAAGACGTCCACCGGACTGGTGACCGGCGACCAGGGCTCGACCGCGCAGCCCACCCAGGGCTCCGACATGCAGAACGGCCAGAACGACAACCCGACGACCAAGCCCACCACGAAGCCCACCACGAAGCCCACCACGAAGCCCACGACCAAGCCGACGACCGCGCCGCTGAAGCCGAACCCGTACAGCGCGGTCAAGGTGTGCGGTTCCGGTTACAAGGTGCTGGAGTCGCGTTCGCTGGGCGGCAAGGCCACGATCTACCTGCTGTACAACGCCGCCGCGGGCAAGAACTGCGTGGTGACGATGTCGCGCCTGGTCTATCCGGGCAAGGTGCAGATGAACGCCATCCTGCAGGTCAAGGGCGGCTCCAGCGGCTCGAACCCGGGCAAGTTCACCGCCTACGCCGGCCCGGTCCGGCTGTCCGCCGCCAAGAAGTGCGTGATCTGGGGCGGCTCGTGGGGCTCGCTGAGCTGGAAGTCCGGCTGGACCCGCTGCGGCTGACCTGACGCCCGCCGCGACGCCATCGCCGCTCACTTGGCCGTTCTTGCCTGCCACGGCCGCGGGGGGCGGCGATGGTCATGTCCGGGGAGTCTCGCGCGCCCCGGTCCCGGGCTCTTCCGCCGTACGTCGTCGCGGGTTAGATTGTTGACGTGATCGTCAGGAACGGCGTGCTCAGCGCTCGCGGGCGGCGGACCAGGGGCGCGCTGCTGGAGGCGGGCAGGCAGGCCTTCGAGGAGCACGGCTACGACGCGGTCCGCATCGACGACGTGTGCCGGCGCGCCGGGGTGTCGCACGGCACGTTCTACACCTACTTCGACTCCAAGGAGTCGCTGTTCGGCGAGGTCGCGGGCGCGGTGGTGGGCGAGATGTTCGCCGCCAGCGCGGTGGGCCCGGCGGCGCCGGACGACCCGTACGCCAGGATCGAGGCCGCGAACCGGCTCTACCTGCGCGCCTGGGCGGCCAACTCCCGCCTGGTGCGGATGCTGGAGCAGGCCGCCACCGCCGACGACAGGTTCGGCGGGCTGCTGCTCGAACTGCGCGAGGTGTTCGTCCGGCGCGGCGCCGAGGGGCTGCGGCGGCTGCAGGAGCAGGGGCTGGCCGACCCGTCGCTCGATCCGCGCCTGACGGCGATCATGCTGGGCGGGATGGTGGAGCATTTCGCGCACGTCTGGCTGGACCTGGGCGAGAAGGCCGACGAGCGGACGGCCGTGGACCATCTGACGCGATTGTGGGCGCGGGCCATCGGATTGACGTCCGCGTCAAGTACGGAGGGCACGTGATCAAGAGCAGGCTCGACCCGGGCGACGCGGAATTCCTGAGACGGCGCGAGGCGATGCTGGCCAAGCTGGCCGAGCTCGACGCCGAGCACGCCAAGGCGGTCGCGGGCGGCGGCCAGAAGTACGTCGAGCGGCATCGGGCGCGCGGCAAGCTGCTCGCCCGCGAACGCGTCGAGCTGCTCGTCGACCCCGATTCGCCGTTCCTGGAGCTGTCGCCGCTGGCCGCGTGGGGCAGCGACTTCCCGGTGGGGGCCAGCGTGGTGACCGGGATCGGGGTGATCGAGGGCGTCGAGTGCCTGATCAGCGCGAACGATCCCACGGTCAGGGGCGGCGCGTCCAACCCGTGGACGCTGCGCAAGTCGCTGCGCGCGGCCGACATCGCCTACCGGAACCGGCTGCCGTACGTGAACCTGGTGGAGAGCGGCGGCGCGGACCTGCCGACGCAGAAGGAGATCTTCATCCCGGGCGGGCGGATCTTCCGCGACCTGACGAGACTGTCGGCGGCCGGGATCCCGACGATCGCGCTCGTGTTCGGCAACTCCACGGCCGGCGGCGCGTACGTGCCGGGCATGAGCGACTACGTGGTGATGGTCAGGGAGCGGGCCAAGGTGTTCCTGGGCGGTCCGCCGCTGGTCAAGATGGCCACCGGGGAGGAATCGGACGACGAGTCGCTGGGCGGGGCCGAGATGCACGCCCGGGTCAGCGGCCTGGCCGACCACCTGGCCCACGACGAGTACGACGCGCTGCGGCTCGGACGGCGGATCGTCCGGTCGCTGAACTGGCGCAAGCAGGGCGTCGAGCCGCACCCGGTCGAGGAGCCGAGGTACCCGGCCGAGGAACTGCTCGGCATCGTCCCCGAAGATCTCAAGGTGCCGTTCGACCCGCGCGAGGTGATCGCCCGGGTGGTCGACGGCAGCGCGTTCGAGGAGTTCAAACCCCTGTACGGCGCCTCGCTGGTCACCGGGTGGGCGCGGATCCACGGCTACCCGGTCGGGGTGCTGGCCAACGCTCAGGGCGTGCTGTTCAGCGCGGAGTCGCAGAAGGCCACCCAGTTCATCCAGCTCGCCAACCAGTCGCGCACCCCGCTGCTGTTCCTGCAGAACACCACCGGCTACATGGTGGGCAAGGACTACGAGCAGGGCGGCATCATCAAGCACGGCGCGATGATGATCAACGCCGTGTCGAACTCGACCGTGCCGCACCTGACCGTGGTGATGGGCGCCTCGTACGGGGCCGGGAACTACGGCATGTGCGGCCGGGCGTACGAGCCGCGCTTCCTGTTCAGCTGGCCGAGCGCGAAGTCGGCGGTGATGGGCCCGGCGCAGCTCGCCGGGGTGCTCTCGATCGTCGGGCGGGCGGCGGCGCAGGCGCGCGGCCAGGTCTACGACGAGGAGGGCGACGCGGCGATGCGCGCGATGGTGGAGGCCCAGATCGAGGCCGAGTCGCTGCCGTTCTTCCTGTCGGGCCGGCTGTACGACGACGGGGTGATCGATCCGCGTGACACGCGTACCGTGCTGGGCATGTGCCTGTCGGCGATCAACAGCGCGCCGGTGCCGCCGGCGTCCGGATTCGGGGTGTTCCGGCCATGATCACACGCCTGCTGGTCGCCAACCGGGGTGAGATCGCCCGGCGGATCTTCCGTACCTGCCGGGAGCTGGGCGTCTCCACCGTGGCCGTGTTCTCCGACCCCGACGCCGACGCGCCGCACACCCGGGAGGCCGACGTTGCGGTGCGTCTGCCGGGGGCGCGGCCGGCGGAGACGTACCTGTCGATCGAGGGGATTTTGGGCGCGTGCCGGGCGGCCGGGGCCGACGCGGTGCACCCCGGCTACGGCTTCCTGTCGGAGAACGACCGCTTCGCGCGCGCGGTGCTGGACGCCGGGCTGACCTGGGTCGGCCCGCCACCTGAGGCCATCGCGGCGATGGGCTCGAAGATCGCGGCCAAGCGGCTGATGGCGGAGGCCGGCGTGCCCGTCCTGCCCTCGTTCACCGACCCCGGCGCGGTCGCGCCAGGCGACTACCCGGTGCTGGTCAAGGCGTCGGCCGGAGGCGGCGGGCGCGGGATGCGGGTGGTGCGCGACCCGGCGGACCTGGTCCGCGAGCTCGACTCCGCGCGGCGCGAGGCCGCCTCCGCCTTCGGCGACGGCACGGTCTTCGTCGAGCCGCTGCTGGAGGGCGCCAGGCACGTGGAGGTGCAGGTCCTGGCCGACGGGCACGGCACGGTCTGGGCGCTGGGCGAGCGCGAGTGCAGCATCCAGCGCCGCCACCAGAAGGTCATCGAGGAGTGCCCGTCCCCCGGCGTCACCGCCGGGCTGCGCGCGCGGCTGCAGGAGGCGGCCGTGCGCGCCGCCGAGACGATCGGCTACGTCGGCGCCGGCACGGTGGAGTTCCTGGTCAAGGGCGACCGGGTGGCGTTCCTGGAGATGAACACCCGGCTGCAGGTCGAACATCCCGTCACGGAGCTGGTGTACGGGGTCGACCTGGTCAGGCTGCAGCTGGAGGTGGCCGAGGGCGGGGCGCTGCCGGCGGCGCCGCCGGAGCCGTCCGGGCACGCGGTGGAGGCCCGGCTGTACGCCGAGGACGCCGCGTACGTGCCGCAGACCGGGGTGCTGCGGCGCTTCGAGGTGCCGGGCGAGGTCCGGGTGGACTCCGGCGTGGAGTCGGGTTCGGCCGTCTCGTCCCATTACGACGCGATGCTGGCGAAGGTCGTCGGGTATGGCGCGTCTCGTCCCGAGGCGGTCAGGAAGCTGGTCTCGGCGCTGCGCCGGGCCCGGCTGCACGGCCTGACCACCAACCGCGACCTACTCGTCGACGTGCTGCTGCACCCGGACTTCCAGGCCGGGCGCACGCACACCGGGTTCCTGTCCGCTCCCCTGCCCGCGCGGGCGGCGCCGATCGGCGCCGCCGGGCTGGCCGCCGCGCTCGCCGGGGCCGCCGCGAACCGCGGGCGGGCGCGGGTGCTCGGCAGCCTGCCCGGCGGGTGGCGCAACGTGCGCTCCCAGCCCAGAGTGGCCAGGTTCGAGGAGGCCGAGGTGGTCTACGACCCGCTGCCCGACGGGGTGACCGCGGTCAGCGTCTCGCCCGGCCTGGTCGTGCTGGAGCAGGACGGCGTCAGGCACGCCTACGAGGTGGCCGACTACGGCGACGGCACGGTCCACGTCGACTCCCCGGCCGGCGGTGTGACGCTGACGCCGGTGGCGCGGCTGCCCGAGCCGGTCGAACGGGTGGCCCCCGGCTCTCTGCCCGCCCCGATGCCGGGTAGCGTGCTGCGCGTCGAGGTCGAGGCCGGTGACCGGGTGGCCAAGGGGCAGCCGGTCGTGGTGCTGGAGGCCATGAAGATGGAGCATCAGGTCGCCGCCCCGGCCGACGGGGTGGTCGCCGCCGTGCATGTCGAGAAGGGGCAGCAGGTCGAGGCGGGGGCCGTACTGGCGATCATCGAAGAAGGGGACGGGGACTCATGACGCGGCTGGTGCACAAGGAGCTGTCCGGAGGCGTGGCCACCATCACGCTCGACTCGCCGCCGAACCGCAACGCGCTGTCCGTCCGGCTGCTCGGCGACCTGGAGGAGCGGCTCGGCTGGGCGTTGTCGGAGCCTGAGGCGCGGGTGATCGTGCTGACCGGCACGGGCCCGGTGTTCTGCTCGGGCGCCGATCTGAAGGAGCAGCGCGCCACGCCCGCGACGGGCGCCGCCGACGCGCCGGTGACCGCGTCGTTCCCGGAGATCCTGTCGCTGATCTGGGAGAGCCCGAAGCCGGTCGTCTGCCGGCTCAACGGCACCGCCAGGGCGGGCGGCCTCGGGCTGGTGGCCGCGTGCGACTTCGCCATCGCGCCGGAGTCGGCGTCGTTCGCGTTCAGCGAGGTGCGCCTGGGCGTGGTGCCCGCCATGATCTCGGTGCCGGTGCTGCGCAGGCTCGATCCCCGGGCCGCCGCCGAGTACTTCCTGACCGGCGAGGTCTTCGACGCCGCCAGGGCGGCCGAGATCGGGCTGCTGACCAGGGCCGTGCCCGCCGGTGAGCTCGACGCGACGGTCGCGCGCTACGCCGAGATGCTGATCAAGGGCGGGCCCGA
The DNA here is from genome assembly GCF_013283785.1 of Nonomuraea antri. Taxonomy (GTDB): domain Bacteria; phylum Actinomycetota; class Actinomycetes; order Streptosporangiales; family Streptosporangiaceae; genus Nonomuraea; species Nonomuraea antri. Next base: position 17,130 of record NZ_JABCPZ010000185.1, on the reverse strand, counting down.
GGCGCTGGCCATCACCAAGCGGCTGGTCAGGGAGCTCCCGCAGGTGTCGTTCGAGGAGGGGCTGCGGCAGATGACCACGCTGTCGGCGCAGCGCTTCACCTCGGCGGAAGGCCAGGAGGGCATCGCCGCCTTCATGGAGAAGCGCGCGCCCGCGTGGGTGCCGCCCGTCCCCTGAGCATCGGAGCCCCGGTGATGTTGCGTATCGCGAACTGCAGCGGCTTCTACGGCGACCGGCTGTCGGCGGCCAGGGAGATGGTCGAGGGCGGGCCGATCGACGTGCTGACCGGCGACTGGCTGGCCGAGCTGACCATGCTCATCCTGGCCGGGAACCGGCTCAAGGGCCGTCCGGGGTACGCGCCGACGTTCCTGCGCCAGCTTGAAGACGTGCTCGGCACCTGCCTGGAGCGGGGCATCAAGATCGTGTCCAACGCGGGCGGGCTCGACCCGGCCGGCTGCGCGGAGGCGGTGCACGAGCTGGCCGGACGTCTGGGGCTGTCGCCCAGCGTCGCCCACGTCACCGGCGACGACCTGACCGGCCGCGATCTCGACCTGGTCAACGCCGACACCGGCGAGAAGCTCGACGCGGTCCCGCTGACCGCCAACGCCTACCTGGGCGGCCGGCCCATCGCCGCCGCGCTGTCGGCCGGCGCCGACGTGGTGGTGACCGGCCGCGTCACCGACGCCGCCCTGGTCACCGGCCCCGGCATCTGGCGGTACGGCTGGGGTCCTGACGATCTCGACGCGCTGGCCGGCTCGGTGGTGGCCGGGCACGTCATCGAGTGCGGCTGCCAGGCCACCGGCGGCAACTACGCCTTCTTCCAGGACGTGCCCGACCTGGCGCACTGCGGCTTCCCGATCGCCGAGCTGCGGGCCGACGGCTCCGCGGTGATCACCAAGCATCCGGGCACGGGCGGCCTGGTCTCGGTCGGCACGGTCACCGCCCAGCTCGTCTACGAACTGGGCGGTCCCCGCTACCTCGGCCCCGACGTGGTGGCCCGCTTCGACACGATCACCCTGTCGGACGACGGCCGGGACCGGGTGCTGGTGTCCGGGGTGCGCGGCGAGCCGCCGCCGGGCACGCTCAAGGTCGCGGTCAACCACCTGGCCGGCTACCGCAACACGATGACGCTGGTGCTGACCGGGCTCGACGTGCAGGCCAAGGCCCGGGTGGCCGAGGAGGCGATCTGGGCGCGGATCCCGCGCGAGTCGTTCGAGCGGGTGGACGTCACGCTGAACGACGGCGGCCTGCTCAGGATCACCGTCATGGACCCCGATCGGCGCACGGCCGGGCGGGCCTTCTCCGCGGCGGTGGTGGAGACCGGGCTGGCGAGTTATCCGGGGTTCCACGGGCTGACGCCGCCCGGCGACGCCTCGCCCTACGGGGTGTACTGGCCGGTGCTGGTGCCGGCCGGGTCCGTGTCGCCGCGGGTCGTCGTGGACGGCCGGGTGCTGCCCGCCGGGGACCCGCCGGCCGCCGCGCCGGAGCCACCCGAGATCCCGCCCCCGCCGCGGGCACCCGCGCGGTCGTTCGACGGCGAACCGGTCTCCCGGGTGCCGCTGGGCCGGATCGTGGGGGCGCGCTCGGGCGACAAGGGCGGCAACGCGAACCTAGGCGTCTGGGTGTCGGGCTCCGACCGGTACGCGTGGCTGTCCGGGCAGTTGAGCGTCGAGCGGCTCAAGGAGCTGCTGCCCGAGCTGGCCGCCCATCGCGTGGACCGGTACGAGCTGCCCAACCTCTCGGCGCTGAACTTCGTCGTCCACGGGCTGCTCGGGCGCGGCGTGGCGGCGAGCCCGCGGATGGATCCGCAGGCCAAGGCGCTGGGCGAGGAACTGCGGGCGCGGCTCGTCGACGTGCCCGTCTCCCTGCTCTGAGTTCAGGCGCCGAGGGCTCGCCAGGCCAGCAGGGCCGCGCCGAGCAGCCCGGCGCGGGTGCCGAGCGCCGAGACGGCCAGCGCGGGGGGCGGGCGCCAGGCCAGCCGGGCGGCCAGGCGCGGGCGCAGCGGGCCGAGCAGGGCCTCTCCGGCCAGCGAGAGCCCGCCGCCGATGACCACCTTGGCCGGGTCGAGCAGCAGGGTGTAGGTGGCCAGGGCCAGGGCGAGCGCGTCGACCGCCTCGTCCCACACCGCCGCCGCCCCGGCGTCTCCCGCGGCGACGCGGGTGACCACGTCGGCGGCGGATCGCTCGCCGCAGCGGGCCGCGATGGCCGACGCCGACGCGTACGCGCTCAGGCAGCCGCGCCCGCCGCACGGGCAGGGCAGGCCGTCCGGGCGGACCGGGATGTGGCCGATCTGGCCGGCCCAGCCGGCGGAGCCGCCGTACAGGGCGCCTGACAGGACCACCGCGCCGGCGATGCCCGTCCCGATGGGCAGGAACAACACCTCTCCGGAACGCCCGGCCGCGCCGTGGGCGAGTTCGGCCTCCCCGGCGGAGCGCACGTCGTGCCCGAGTGCCACCGGAACGTCCACCCGCGTGAACGCCTCGGCGGGCACGTCGCGCCAGCCGAACGCGGCGGAGTAGACCGCGTGCGTCGGCGTCACCAGCCCAGGCACGGCCAGCCCGAGCGCTTCAGGGCGACCGGCGGCGGTGTCGGTGAGGTCGTCGGCGAAGGCCGAGACGGCGGCGACGACCCGGTCCGGGCCTTCGGCGCGCGGCGTCGGCCTGCTCTCGGCGTGGAGCAGTTCGCCGTCGCGGGTGACGAGCCCGCCTTTCATGGTCGTCCCGCCGACGTCGATCGCGGCCACGAACTTCATCCGCCCATCATCCGTCAAACTCGATGAGACCGATCACGAGGGGGCCTGCCGCATGCGTTTCGTTGTCTGGGTCATCGTCGGCTGCGCGCTGACGGTGACGGTCGTCTGGGCCTCCTTACGCGTCCAGCCCGGCTCGTCCGGGGTCGACGCTCAGGCGCTCGCCACGTCGTTCATGCTGGCCGGCGGCGGGTGGCTGGCCACGCGTCCGGCGACGCGCAGGATCGGTCTGGTGTTCACGGCCGCCGGTCTGCTGGGCGCCGTGGAGCCGGCGATGTGGCTGTGGGAGCGGGTCGGCCCGCGCATCCCCGAGTTCGGCTTCAGCGGCGGCCTGGACACCTGGCTGACGCACTGGCTGTGGGTGCCCCAGGTGCTGCTGGTGACGCTGCTCGTTCCCGCGCTGTACCCCGACGGCCGGGCGCGGCCCCGGTTCGTGGTGTGGCCGGTCCTGGCCACGATCGCCGCGGGATCGGCGCTGGCGGCGACGGCGCTCCGCGGAACCGATCATCCGCTCGCCGTGTCCCTGGATGCCGCGTTCAACCTGATGTGGGCCACCGCGTTCCTCGCGGTGGCGTCGCTGGTGTCGCTGATCTACCGGCTGATCCACCGGGTCTGGACGGGTGACCGGGCGACGCGACTGGTCATGGCGGTCCCGCTGACGCTGCTCGTCCTGCTGGCGGCCCTGGTGTTCCAGCTCTTCATACCCGTCGTGCCCGCCAAGGCGGTCGACTGGTGGTGGATTCCGGCGGTCGCCGCCGCGGTCCTGACAATCGGTTTGAGCAGATGGACGGCCGTGCGTGAGGATGTGCGGCATGACGATTCGGCGCTTGACCCTCGATGACCTCGACGACTGCGGCCGCCTGGCCACCGACCGCGGCTGGGGCACCGAGCGGCACAAGTGGCGGCTGCTGCTGGAGATCGGCGAGGGCTACGGCATCGACGCGCCCGACGGCGACGGCCTGGCCGCGACGAACGTCCTGGCCCGCTACGGCGACGACCACGCGGTGGTCAGCATGGTGCTCACCGCCACCAGGTACGCCAGGCAGGGGCTGGCGCGCAAGCTCATGGAGCACGCGCTCGACCAGGCCGGAGATCGCATCGTCTCCCTGCACGCCACCGAGAACGGCCGTCCCCTGTACGAGCGGCTCGGCTTCGAGACGGTCGGCAGGGCGGCGATCGTCACCGGCGTGTTCGAGGGCGAGCCGTCCGGCCTGACCCGTCCCGCCAGCGAGTCCGATCTCGGCGCGATCCTGGCGCTCGACGCGGAGGTGTTCGGCACCGACCGCTCCGCGCTGCTGCGCCGGATGTTCGGCTTCGGCGAGCTGGTGCTGCTGGCCGAGGGCGGCTACGGCCACTGCTGGCGCAACGACACGAACGTGGTGATCGGCCCGGTCGTGGCGCAGGACGAGGAGACGGCCAGGGCGCTGATCGGCGACCTGGCGCTGCACGTGGGGGGCACGGTCAGGCTCGACCCCGACCTGTCGAAGCGCGGCCTGGTCGAGTGGGCGGCGGCGCACGGCATCGGCGGCCCGTGGCCGGTCTCGCTGATGGTGCGCGGCGGCGCGCTGCCCGGTGACCGCGCGCGGCAGTTCCTGCCGTTCATGCAGGCCCTGGGTTGACCGGGCGAGCGGCGCTCTCGTAGGGTCGGCACCAGAATATCGTTCTGTCGAAGGGCGGCCATGTCCTCCACCCACATCGACGTCAGCGCCATCGACCTCGACATGCTCGGCGCGTGGATGGATGCCCAGGGGCTGCCAGGCGGCCCGATCGAGGGCACGACGCCGGTCGTCGGCGGCACCCAGAACGTCATGGTGCGCTTCGAGCGCGGCGGGGTGCCGTACATCCTGCGCCGGCCGCCGATGCACGCGCGCAGCAAGAGCAACGAGGTGCTGCGGCGCGAGTCGCGGGTGCTGGCGGCGCTGCGCGACACGTCCGTGCCCGCGCCCCGGCTGGTGGCCGCGCAGACCGATCAGGAGCCGGTGTTCTACCTGATGGAGCCGGTCGACGGGTTCAATCCGTCGACCGGGCTGCCCGAGCCGCACGCCTCCGACCCGGCGATCAGGCACCGGATGGGCCTGGAGGCCGCGGCCGCGCTGGCCGAGCTGGGCCGGGTCGACCCCGGCGTGCTGCCGGGTTTCGGCCGGCCCGAGGGGTTCCTGGAGCGCCAGGTGCCGCGCTGGCTGAAGGAGCTCGACTCCTACGCCGACCTCGACGGCTACCCCGGCCCCGATATCCCCGGCCTGCGGGAGACCGCCGACTGGCTCACCGCGAACGTGCCGGCGTCGTTCACGCCGGGCGTCATGCACGGCGACTTCCACTTCGCGAACCTGATGTTCGCCCACGACGGCCCTCGGGTGGCCGCGATCGTCGACTGGGAGATGTGCACGATCGGCGACCCGCTGCTCGACCTGGGCTGGCTGGTGGCCACCTGGCCGTCGAACGCGCTGCACGTGCCCGGGCTGCCGGAGCCGCGCGAGCTCATCGCGTACTACGCGGCGCTGTCGGAGCGCGACATGTCGGCCATGAACTGGTACGCGGTGATGGCCTGCTTCAAGCTCGGCATCGTGCTCGAAGGCAGCCATGCCCGCGCCTTCGCCGGGAAGGCCCCCAAGGACATCGGCGACCTGCTGCACGCCACCACGCTCGGGCTGTTCGAGCGGGCCGGGCAGATCATAGAGGGTCTCCTGGACGAAATCTGATCTGATTTTCCGGGAAACGAGCATAAAAGTCGTTTCGGCCCGTACAATTGCGCGCAATTGCACCAATTGTTCGGGGAAGGATCGTCATGCGTATGCGGTTCCTCGGCTCCACCTCGGAGGCCGGCGCCTGTCCCACCCTGTACGAGACCGACCGCGGCACGATCGTCGTGCAGGGGTTGCGGGTGACCGACGCGGAGGCGCTGGCCGACCTGCGCGACGTGCTCGACGGCGAGACCGCGGTCGAGGTGCCCCGCGAGCTGATCACCGAGATCGCCCGCCGGGTCCTGCCCGACGACTCAGTGACCGCTTTCCCGACCAGTGACGGGACACCATCAGCTACCAGTTGATCACGATTACGCGACTGGCCCTGGCATGATCGGTGGCAGCGGGTCTAGCCTCTAGCGGCGTGACGTCCTTTCAGCAGGCGCGCATCGACCTCGGCGCTCAATTGCGCCAGCTCCGTGAGGCCGCCCACTTGTCGGGCAAGGAGCTCGCCGAACGGCTGCGGTGGCAGGCGTCCAAGGTGTCACGCCTGGAGAACGCCAGGCAGACGGCCACCGAGGACGACGTGGTCGTCTGGGCGCAGGCCGTGCGGGCGCCTTCAGAGATCACCGACGACCTGATCAGGCAGGCCATCGCGCTGCTGGAACGCCACGACGACTGGAAGCAGCGCCATCGCAGCGGCCTGGCCGCGCTCCAGGAGGACATCCGCGACCTGGAGGCGCGCACCAAGCTGTTCCGGGTGTTCGAGCCGGGCATCGTGGTCGGGCTGCTGCAGACCTCCGAGTACGCCAGGCACGTGTTCCGCAAGGTCAAGCGGCTCTACAGCGCCGCCGACCAGATCGACGCGGCGGTGCGGGTGCGCATGCAGCGCCAGGAGATCCTCTACGACCGCACCAGGACGTTCAGGTTCGTGGTCTCGGAGTCGGCGCTGCGCACCCGGCTCGCGCCGGCCGACGTGATGCGCGGCCAGCTCGACCGCCTGCTCGCGGTGAGCACGCTGCCGAACGTCGACTTCGGCGTGATCCCGTTCGGCGCCGAGCTGCCCTCGGCCCCCATCAACGGGTTCTGGATCTACAACGAGGCCCTGGTCGGAGTGGCCACGATGACCAAGGACCTGGTGCTGCGCGACCCGGACGACATCGCGTTCTACGTCCGCGCCTTCGACGACTACGCGAAGGTCGCGGAGTTCGACGAGTCAGGAAGAGACGTCATCATCAGCGTTCTTCACGATATACGGAAACAAACTCCACATTAATCCCAGCAATTGCTTGCTCCTCACCGCAAGATCGTGCAATTCTGTCGCGAGACGTTGCGGAGGTGACGCATGATGCTCGATACCGCGCTCTGCCTCGAGCGATTCGCTTGGCACGCGCGCCGCCACGCCGACCTGTCGGTGCAGAGCCTGGCGCTGGCCAGCGACCCGGCCTACGTGTCGGTCCGCAACCGCTTCTCCGCGACGCTCGTCGAGACGGTGACGTGCTCGGACGACGGCGCGTACATCACCTCCTGGGGCTACCGCCTGGGCACCACGGAAGACGTCGAGTCGGCCGCCGCGCGGCTGGCCTTCCTCCTCGCCGCCCTGCCCGCCTGACGCCTCACACCCCGGCGAACGCCTCGACCGGGATGCCGGCCTCCCTGGCCGCCGCGGTGCGCGCGTGGGTCAGCAGCCTGGAACGGTTGAGCACGGTCGGGTGCAGCGTGTAGCGGATGATCAGGCCGTCGAGCATGGCGTCGATGCGCTCGGCCGCGCCCGCCGGGTCGTCGCAGGTGAACTCGCCCGCCTGGGTGCCCGCCGACAACACCTGGGCCAGCGCGTCGAGCCAGGCCGTCTCCAGCTCTAGCATGATCTCGTTGACGGCCGGCTCGCGCAGCGCGGTGTTCCAGGCGTCGATCCACAGCAGCCAGCTCTGGTCGGAGCGCGACTCCGGGATGTAGTAACGCAGCACCCGGTCGAGACGCTCGGTGGCCGTGCCCGGGCCTTCGGCCAGCTCCTGCAGCCTGGCGCTCTCGATGTCGAGCGTGGCCCGCAGCATCGCGGTGATCAGCTCGTCCTTCGTGGCGAAGTGGTAGTGGATCAGGCCGCCGCTGACGTTGATCGACTTGGCGATGTCGGCGATACGGGTGTGGGCCAGCCCGCGTTCGAGCACGACCTTGCGCGTGGCTTCGAGTAGCTCGGCTCTGCGCTGATCAGCCTGTTCGGCCCGGGTCGTACTCCGCACCGGGCAAGCTTATCGGCCTTCCGATTCCCCGCGCCTGCCCGGTTCCCGAAGGCCCGGGCGTCACTCGTCCTGATCGCTGTGGCGTACCGGCCTGCCGGGCACCTCGATGGTCGCCATCGCGCCGCCGCCGGGGGCGTTGGCCAGGCGTACCTCGCCGCCGGCCTCGGCCACGGCCTGGGCCACGATCGCCAGCCCCAGCCCGGAGCCGGGCAGGCTGCGCGCGGACGGCGAGCGCCAGAACCGCTCGAACGCGTGCGGCAGCTCCTCCTCGTCCAGCCCGCGGCCGTGGTCCCGGACGGTCAGCACGCCCTCGCGCAACGACACCTCCACCGGCTCGCCCGGGCTGAACTTGGCGGCGTTGTCGATGAGGTTGAGCACGGCGCGTTCGAGCGAGGCGGCGCTGCCCACCACGTACCAGGGGGACAACTCCATGATCACTTCGGCGCCGCGCAGCCTGGCCCGCTCGACCGCGGCGGTGACCACCTCGTGCAGGCCCAGCTCGACCTGCGGCTCCTGGTCGGTGTCGCCCCTGGCGAGCTGGAGCAGGTCGGCGACCAGCGTGGACAGCTCGGCGAACTGCGCCTTGATGTTGACCAGCAGCCGTTCCTTGGCGCTCGGGTCGAGCCGCCTGCCGGTCTGCTCGCTGCGCAGCAGCAGGTCGATGTTGGTGCGCAGGGTGGTGAGCGGGGTGCGCAGCTCGTGCCCGGCGTCGGCGACGAGCTGGCGCTGGCGGTCGCGCGAACCGGCCAGCGCGGCGGTCATGGCGTTGAAGGACGAGCTCAGCCTGGCGATCTCGTCTTTCCCCTTGACCGGGATGCGGGTGTCGAGGTCCTCGGTCTGCGCGATGTGCTCGACGGCCTTGGTGAGCCGTCCGACCGGGCGCAGCGCGGCCCGCGAGATCAGCAGGCCCGCCCAGCCCGCGATGAGCACGCCCACCGCCGCGATGCCGCCCAGCGCCAGGGCCAGATAGCGCAGGGTGCGGTTCTGGTGGTGCAGCGGCCGGCCCTCCAGCACCGCCACGCCGGGCTCGAAGCTCTGCGTCACGATGCGGACGGCCTTGCCCGTCCTGGTCACGCCGTCGCGGAACATGATCTGCCCCGCCTGGTCGATGGCCGCCTTGTCCTGCTCGATCGGGACGATGGGCGAGCCGATCGAGCAGGTGGTGTTGTCGGGGAACAGCAGCGTGGCGTACTCGAAGTACTCGTCGGTGCCCTCGGGGCGGCAGTACTCCTTCAGGTAGGCCCGGTCGCCCTGGCTCTCCGACTCGCGGATCGTCGCGTCGAGCTGACGTTCCAGCTGGAACTCCACGAACAGCCAGGACGCCCCGGCCGACAGCGCCGCGGCGAGCGCCACCGCGACGCTGACGAGCAGCGTCAGCCGGGTGCGCAGGCTTCCCCGGATGAACGAGCGCAGGCGGCCAGGGATCACGTCGCGGCCCGCAGGACGTATCCCACGCCGCGCACCGTGTGGATCACGCGGGCCTCTCCCCCGGCCTCGGTCTTGCGCCGCAGGTACATGACGTAGACGTCGAGGGAGTTGGAGGTCGGCTCGAAGTCGAAGCCCCACACCTCGTTCAGGATCTGCTCGCGGGTCAGCACCTGGCGCGGATGCGACAGGAACAGCTCCATCAGCAGGTACTCGGTCCTGGTCAGGTCGAGGCGGCGGGGGCCGCGCGTGACGTCCCTGGTGGTCTGGTCCATGCGCAGGTCGCCGTAGGCGAGGATCTCGCCGCCCTCCTGGCCGCCGCCGCTCAGCGCGCCGCGGCGCAGCAGGGCGCGCACCCTGGCCAGCAGCTCGTCCAGCTCGAACGGCTTGACCAGGTAGTCGTCGGCGCCGGCGTCCAGGCCGGACACGCGGTCGCCGACGGCGTCGCGGGCGGTCAGCATGAGCACCGGCACGTGGTTGCCCGCGGCGCGCAGCCGGCGGCAGGCGGTCAGTCCGTCGAGCCTGGGCATCATGACGTCGAGCAGCACCGCGTCGAACGGCTCGCGGCCCAGGGCGTCGAGCGCCGCCTGACCGTCGTCGGCGGTGACGACCTTGTAGCCCTCGAACTCCAGGCTCGACTGCAGCGCCTCGCGCAAGGCGGGCTCGTCGTCCACCACCAGCAACCGTGCGGGCTCGTTCATGGGACAACGCTAAGGGCACATCATGAGAACCCGATGAACGGGCGCGGGCTCAGCTCCCGCCGAGCACGGCCATCGCGGCGTTGTGACCGGGGATGCCGCTCACCGCGCCGCCCCTGCGCGCCCCGGAGCCGCAGCGCAGGATCCGCTCGTGCTCGGTGGCCACGCCCCACCCGGTCTCGTCGCCTTCCGCGTACGGCCAGGTCAGGTCGGCGTGGAAGATGTGGCCGCCGGGCAGCCCGGCCTCACGTTCCAGGTCGACCGGGGTCTTGGCCTCGACGCACGGGGTGCCGTCGGGTGCGGTCAGCAGGCAGTCCTCGATGGGCTCGGCCAGGACGGTGTTGATCGAGGCGAAGGTGGCGCGGAGGGCGTCCGCGCGGGCCTGGTCCGGGTCCTGCGTGAACAGGCGGGCGGGCATGTGCAGGCCGAACAGCGTCAGCGTCTCCGCCCTGCCCCGCAGGCCCGGGCCGAGGATCGACGGGTCGGTCAGCGAGTGGCAGTACACCTCGGCCGGCGGCAGGCCGGGGATCTCGCCGCGCGCGGCCTGGGCGTGGGCGCGGGCGAGCTGGTCGCGTCCCTCGTTGATGTGGAACGTCCCGCTGAAGGCCGCCCGCGGGTCGACCGCCGGGTCCTTCAGCCTGGGCAGCCTGCTCAGCACCATGTTGACCTTGAGCTGCGCGCCCTCGGGCACGGTCGCGGGCCGGCCGAGCACCCGGTCGAGCACCGCGGGAGGCAGGTTGACCAGCACGTGCCGGCCGTGCACGGTGTGCTCCCGATCGCCGGTGCGGAACGTCACCTCCCCGGACGGCGAGATCCCGACGATCTCGGCCCCGGTCCTGATCTCCGCCCCGGCCCGCCTGGCCGCGCTCTCCAGCGCTCCCGACACCGCGCCCATGCCGCCCACCGGCACGTTCCACTCGCCGGTTCCGTCGCCGATCACGTGGTAGAGGAAGCAGCGGTTGGCCAGCAGGTCGGTGGCGGGGTCGGCGAAGGTGCCGATCAACGCGTCGGTCAGCACGACGCCGCGTACGGTGTCGTCGGCGAAGCGCTCGTCCACCACCTCGCCGATCGGCCGCCGGAACAGGTCGCGCCACGCCTCGGCGCCCACCAGGCGCTCGACCTGGGCGGCGGTGGGCAGCGGTTCGAGCAGCGTCGGCGCCAGCGCGCGGGCCGCGCGGGCGGTCATGTCGTAGAAGTCCCGCCAGGCCTTGTGGTCGCCGTCGCCGCCGGTGACGGCGCGGAACGAGGCGGCGGTCGCCTCGGCGTCCTCGTTGTCGACGAGCAGGCCGGTGGCGCCCTTGGGGGTGTAGGAGGCGTAGCGGCGGCGGCGCAGCTCCAGGTTCAGGCCGAGGTCGTTGACGATCTTCGTGGGAAGCAGGCTGACCAGGTAGGAGTAGCGGGACAGGCGGACGTCCACGCCGGGGAACGCCTGCGCGGAGATGGCCAGGCCGCCGACGTGGTCGAAGCGCTCCAGCACGAGCACGCTCCGGCCGGCCCGGGCCAGGTAGGCCGCGGCGACCAGCCCGTTGTGCCCGCCCCCGGCGACAACCACGTCATACGAACCCATCCACGCACCATACGACCCAAACCGCCCACCCCACCACCCCCTGCCCTTCCTGGGACGGAGGTGAGGTCAGGGGCGGCTGGCTATGGCGAGGAGGGTCGCGGCCGGGGGCGTGAGCGCGCGGCCGCGGCGCCAGACCGCGCGCAGGTTCCTGACCAGGTTGATCCCCGCCAGCGGCACCTCCACCAGCCGCCCTGTCGCCACGTCCGCCTCCACCGCGTAGCCGCTGAGCACCGCGGGCGCGGCCCCGGCCAGCGCGGCGCCCTTGACCGCCGAGTTCGAGCCCAGCTCCAGGCGCGGGCTTGCCCGGTGCAGGCTCTTGAACGCCACGTCCAGCGTCTCCCGCGTCCCCGAACCCGGCTCGCGGACGACCAGCGGCGTCGCCGCCAGCTCCGGCCCGCGCAGCGCGGTGCGGCGGCGCGTCCAGGGATGGCCGGGCGCGACCACCACGACGAGCCTGTCGGTGCCCACGACGCGGCTGTCCAGGCCCTCGGGCACGCTCGGGCCCTCCACGAACCCCAGTTCCACCTCCTCGGCCAGCACCCGGGCGGCGACGTCGGAGGAGTTGATCACGTCCAGCCCCACCTGGACGTCCGGCTCGCGGTTCTGCAGCTCGCCGAGCCAGCGCGGCACCAGGTACTCGGCCACCGTCATGCTGGCGGCCACCCGCAGGTGGGCGGCCTCGCCGTGGCGCACGGCCTGGACGGCGCGCATGAGCTCCTGCGCGGCGGCCAGCACCTGGGCCGCCCAACCGGCCACCATCTTGCCCTCGGCGGTGAGCGTGGAGCCGCGCGGCGTGCGCTCGATGAGCGGCAGGCCGAGCCGGCGCTCCAGCAGCGCGATGCGCTTGCTGGCCGACGGCTGGGCGATGCCGGCGGCCTTGGCGGCCTGGCCGAGGCTGCCCAGCTCGCCCACGTCCACCAGGAGCTTCAGCGAGTCGAGGTCCGGCAGTGCACTCATAGCCACAGGCTATGACCTCCCAGGCAAGCGATGGCTACTGGCCGGTCACCACGCTCAGAACACTGAGACCATGCCCTACTCGGATCGTCTGCCCGGTCTCGCCGCCTCCGCCGTCGCCGTCGGGTTCGCCCTGGCGGTGAACCGGTTCGTGCCCGCGCTCAGCCCGGCCGTGATCGCGGTGATCGCCGGGGCGGCCCTGGCGAACCTGGCCGGCGCCCGGCTCGACCGGCTCAGGCCCGGGCTGGCGTTCGTGTCCAGGCGGGTGCTGCGGGTGGCGATCGTCCTGCTCGGGCTGCAGATCGCGGTGCCGCAGGTGCTGGCGCTGGGCTGGCAGACGCTGGTCATCGTGACGGCCGCGACCGGGCTCACGTTCGCGGTGACCCCGGTGCTCGGGCGCGGGCTGGGGCTTTCTCGGGGCTCGTCGCTGCTGGTCGCGACCGGGGTGTCCATCTGCGGCGCGGCCGCGATCGCCGCCATGCACGACAGCTCGCCCGACAGCACGGACGACGACGCGGCCGGCGCGCTCAGCGCGGTGGTCCTGTACGGGAGCGCGTCCATCGTGGTGGTGCCGCTGCTGGCGTCCTGGCTGGGACTGTCGGCGGCGCAGCTCGGGGTGTGGACCGGGGCCGCGGTGCACGAGGTCGCGCAGGTGGCGGCGATCGGGGCGGCGTCGGGGGTGCTGGTGTCGGCGGTGACGGTCAAGCTGGCCAGGGTCGTCCTGCTCGCCCCGCTCGTCGCGCTGACCGCCGTCCGGGGCCGGCGCGCCTCGGCCCCGCCCGCCCGGGTGCGGGTTCTCGCGCACGCCGCCCAGGGGCCGGGCGGCGTCGCGGTCCTCGACGACGCGCTTCGGGAGGGCGGGGACGACCCGGCTGCTCGTCAAGAGGCCGGAACCGCGCGGCGGCCGCCGATCCTGCCGCTGTTCGTCGCCGGTTTCCTGGCCATGGTCGCGCTCCGGAGCACCGGCTGGGTCCCGGCGCCGGTCACCGCGGCCGTGCCGCAGGTCACCAACGTGCTGATGGCCGCCGCCCTGTTCGGCCTGGGCACCGGCATCGACGTACGCAGGCTGGCCAGGTCCGGCGGACGCGTGATGGTGCTCGGCGCCGTCGCCACCGCGCTCATCGCCGGGGTTTCGCTCATCGGGGTGATCGTCCTGGTCTGATGGCGGGTAGACGTGCCGGCAGCAGGCCCGTAACCTGCTCCGTTCGGAACAAATTCCGAGAAGGCCACCGTTCTACCTGAGCACGGCCCAGATCACTTCAAGGAGCACGAACCTCACCATGCGCAGCACCACCGATTCCCTTCTGCAGCCGTCCGACGAGGTCGCCGAGGCCCTGGCCACCGGTGCGCCGGTCGTGGCCCTGGAGTCCACGATCATCTCCCACGGGCTGCCGCAGCCGCGCAACCTGGAGGTCGCGCGGGAGCTCGAAGGGATCGTCAGGGACGCGGGCGCGGTGCCGGCCACGATCGCCGTGCTCGACGGCGTGGCGCGCATCGGGCTGAACGAGGTGGAGCTGGAGCGCATCGCCACCGAGTCCGGGCTGCGCAAGCTGGGCCAGCGTGACCTGCCCGCCGCGGCGGCGCTGAAGGCGAGCGGCGCGACCACGGTGTCGGCCACGTCGTTCCTGGCCGCCCGCGCCGGCATCCGGATCTTCGCCACCGGCGGTCTCGGCGGCGTGCACCGCGGCTGGGCCGACGACCAGGACGAGTCCGCCGACCTCGACACCCTCGCCCGCACCCGCATCACGGTGGTGTGCGCCGGCGTGAAGTCCATCCTGGACGTCCCCGCCACCCTGCAGCGCCTGGAGACCCGCGGCGTGACCGTGGCCGGTTACCGTACCGACGAGTTCCCCGGCTTCTACCTGCACACCTCCGGCCTGCCCGTCGACTGGCGGCTGGAGTCGCCCGAGGAGGCCGCGGCGATCATGCGCGGCCAGGACGCGTTCGGCGGCCAGGAGACCGCGCTGATCGTCGCCAACCCGGTCCCCGTCGACCAGCAGCTCGACCCCGACCTGCACGACCGCGTGCTGCGCGAGGCGCTGGCCGCCGCCGACGCCGAGGGCGTCAAGGGCCAGGCCATCACCCCGTTCCTGCTGGGCTACCTGGTGCGCGGCACCAGCGGCGCCTCGCTGGAGGCGAACCTGGCGGCGGTGCGCGGCAACACGGCGCTGGCCGCCAGGATCGCCGTGGCCTGGTCGAGCCGGTGACCGACCAGGGCCTCGGCGCGCCGGTGAGCGGCAAGGGCCTGCTGGTCATCGGGGACGTCGTCACCGACGTGGTGGCACTGCACGGCTCGCCGGTCCTGTCGGGCACCGACACGGCCGCCGACATCGTGCTGCGCCCCGGCGGCTCGGGCGCGAACACCGCCGCCTGGGCCGCCCACCTGGGCGCCGACGTCCGGCTGCTGGCCAGGCTGGGCTACGACAGCAGCGAGTGGCACACCGCCGAGCTGGTCAAGACGGGCGTGCACCCGCACGTCACGGTCGATCCGGAACGTCCGACCGCGGTCGTCATCTCGATGGTCGACAAGAGCGGCGAACGCTCGATGCTCACCAACCGCGGCGCCGGCGGCCTGATCTCGGAGTCCGACTGGGACTCCGGCCTGCTCGACGGGGTCGCCAGGCTCCACCTGTCGGCCTACACGCTGTTCGCCGAGCCCGGGCTGCGCCTGGCCAGGCTGGCCATGTCGGAGGCGGTGGCGGCGGGCATCCCGATCAGCATCGACCCGGCCTCGACGGGCCCGCTGACCGAGTTCGGCCTGGCGCGCTTCCTGGCGGAGTCGGCGCCCGCCGGTCTGATCATCCCCAACCTGGACGAGGCGCTGCTGCTCACCGGCGCGGCCACCGCGGACGAGGCCGCCGTCCAGCTCAGCGAGAGGTACGGCAGGGCGGTCGTGAAGCTCGGCGGCGACGGCGCGCTGGCGGCCAGGGACGGCCGGATCGTGGCCAGGACCGGCGTCGTGCCGGCGGAGGTCGTGGACTCGACGGGCGCGGGCGACGCGTTCGCGGCCGGGTTCCTCACAGCCGATCTGCAGGGAACCGGCGAAGCCGCTGCTCTGGAGGCCGGTTGCCGTGCCGGTGCCGAATGTGTGGCCCAGGTGGGCGGCCGTCCACGGTACGGTTTGGAGCTGAACCGTCTTTACCCTATTCGCACTGATTGATAGCTTGCCGCGTAGGCTGCACCATTAGCCACAATAGTCTTGAGTAGCACCACGCGGCTCACTGGGGAGGATAAGGTCCGCCGATGGAAGTCGAGTCATCGATCTGCCTGAGCGACCTGGTCCCCGCTCTGCGCTGGAGCCGCCCGCAGCAGGTGGCGGAGGCGTTGGGCGACCCGCGGCTGCCGGCCGGTTGGTGGTCCTCGCTCGCGCTGCCACGGGCGCTCGGCACGGCGGGACTCGACTGGATCTGCGACAGGCTGGCCCGGCTGGCCTCGGCCCGCTGGGACCATCTGCCACTCGGCGACCTGCTTCCCGCGCTGTCGGTGCACCACATCGATCCGGCGCTGCCCGGCTGGCCGGAGGCCACCAGGACGGCGATCAACGGCCTCGGCGGCTGGCAACGGCTGCGCCGGCTGGCGCCGAGCGACCTGGCCACGCCGTCGGCCACGGCCGAGGTGGTGATCGGCTCGGTCTTCAGGGAGATTCTCGGCCGGATCCCGCCCCAACGTGAGACGGCCCATCCCGAGGCCACCCGCCCGCTCCAGCGCGGTACGGTCCCCGGGCAGCGCGAGGGAGGCGCTGTCCAGGGCTACACCCCGCAGGGCGAGAGCGGGCCGCAGCGCCAGACCGGCGCCTTCCCGGCCCAGCCGCAGAGCGAGCCGTTCGCCGCCCAGAGCGGATCCTTCACGGCCCAGCCCGGCCCTGCCCAGCCGCACCCTGCCGCAGGGCACCCGGGCCAGCCTCAGGCCGGGCAGCCGCGCGCGGGCCAGTCGCCGAACGGCTCCTTCCCGGCGCAACCGGCCGCCCAGTCGCCGCAGAGCGGGTCTTTCCAGGCGCAACCGGGCGGGCAGTCACCGCAGAGCGGGGCTTTCCAGGCTCAGCCCGGCGGTGGTCTGCCGCAGCGCCCGGTGGCCGCGCCCGGCGAGGGCAACGGCTCCTTCACCCAGCACAGCGGCGCCTTCCCCGCCCAGCCGGGCGGCGGCCTGCCGCAGCGTCCCACCGCCGCGAACGCCCCCGGCGCCGGCCAGAACCAAGCGCGTCCCTCCGCCGCCGCCCAGGCCGCGGGTTCCGCACCGTCCGAGACCGACCACGCGATGGTCCGCGTCGTGGACGGCCTGTTCCGCGGGCTGGACAAGCTGGAGCTGGCCGTGGCCGTGCACCGGCTGTTCGCCGAGGACCCGGTCAGCCTGCGCACACTCGCCCACAAGATGCTGGTCGACCGCGACGTGCTCTCCCAGGCCCAGCGCACCGCCGAGGAGCGCGTGCTGCACTGGCTGCGTTCGTCGGAGTCGGCGCCGGTCACCGGCCACATGTTCCGCCTGACCGAGTGGCTGGGCGCGGCCGCGACCGAAGAGCAGCTCATCGGCGCCGACCCGGCGCACCCGGTGATGGTGCCGTCGCTGCGCACCCCGCTGTGGCGGGTCCTGGTCACGCTCATGCCGGACCGGCGGCTGCAGGACGGCTGGCTGGTCGTCGGCGACATCCACGGCCTGCAGGCACGTACGCGGCAACTGCTGGCCGCGCATCCGGCGGACGCCGACGTCGTGGAACTGCTGAGCGAGCTGGGCATCCGCGCCCACTCGGCCAAGGCCTGGCTGGAGGCGCTGCCGCCGGAGAGCGCGGCGAGCGGCCCGGCGCCGTCGGCCCCCTCCCCGGCC
>NZ_JABCPZ010000184.1 GCF_013283785.1 Nonomuraea antri | reverse complement strand
GTGGGGGGCTGGAGGGTTGGGTCTTGGCGTTTGTCGCCTAGTAGTTGCAGCAGTGCCGTGTACGTGGTCGGCCGCTGCGTTACGTCCTTCGACAGCGCCGACGACACCACCCGCCGCAACGGCTCCCGCAGTTCCCCCAGCGCCGGCTCGCCGTGCAGCACCGCGTCGGCGTCCTGGCCGAACGGCGGTTGCCCGGTGGCGGCGAACACCACCGTCGCGGCCCAGCCGAACAGGTCGGCGTACGGGCCGTAGCGCAGGTCCATGAGCTGCTCGGGGGCCCGGTAGCCCACCTCGCCGGCGGCCTCGCCCAGGTCGATGTCCGTCACTCGGGGGCCGTCCGTGCCGAGGATGACGTTGTGCGGGGTGATCCCCCGGTGCGTGATCCCGGCCAGGTGCACCGCGGTCAGCGCGGTCAGCACGCCGACGGCCACCCGTTCGAGCGCGTCGGCGTCGAGCGGGCCGTCGGCGGTCACGGCCTCGGCCAGGCTGCGTCCCTCGACGTGCTCGCGGACGAAGTACGCCCGGCCCCCGTGGGTGCCGGTGTCGAAGATCCTGGCCACGTACGAGCTGGAGATGTGACGGACGGCGGCCAGCCGTGCGAGGGCGTCACCCTGGTCGTCCGGCGGGGCGGGCAGCGGCCTGATCACCCGCGTGGGCCCGTCCTCGGACTCCCGGCCCAGGTAGGCCACCCCGCGGGGCCCCTCACCCAGCCTGCCGACAACGGTGTAATCGCCGAGACGTTCGGGGTCACCCTGCTGCAGGGGGAGCATCACAGTCCCTTCCCATCAAAACATGATCAGTGGGACATTCAACCGCATCTACCGCATTCGCATCAGTAGTTTCGGACACGATCTGACTATTCACCGTCAGGACACCCTCAGTCCGGGCGTCCGGAACGCCAGCCTCGACGGCGGCCGAGCGGGATGAGCCAGGCCAGTGCGCCCGCCACCGCGGCGGCGCCGAGCGCGCCCGCGCCGACGGTCATCGAGACGTTCACCGCCGCTTCGTCGGGCGGCGGGACCTTGGCGATGGCGTCGGCGGCCAGCGGCTCGGGCGGCGGCGCCGCGACCACCGGCGAGCCGGCCGGCTCGAACGGCAGCACCGCGGTGACCGCGAGCAGCGGGTTCACCATCCCGGCGCCGGTGCCGCGACCGGCCGTGCCGTCGGCGGTGGCGACGATGCGCTGCTGCACCTGCTCCTGGCTGAGCTTGGGGAAGCGGGCGCGCACCAGCGCGGCGGTCCCGGTCACGTACGGCGCGGCGAAGCTGGTGCCCTCCAGCCCGCGCTGGTACGTGCCGCCCGGCCAGGGCGCGATGATCTCGGTGCCGGGGGCGAGCACGTCCACCGGCGTGGCGGCGTTGGACGAGTCGGCGCGCCGACCGTCAGGCGTGGCCGCGCCCACCGCGAGCACTCCGGGATAGGCCGCCGGGTAGGCGGGCTCCTCCTCGTCGTCCTCGTTGGTGACGTTCCCCGCCGCGGCCACGACCACGATGTCCTGGGCCAGCGCGTTCTCCACGGCGGCCTTGAGCTGCGGCGTGTCGGAGGCGCGGACGGACACGTTGATCACGTCGGGCTTGGCCCTGACCGCGTCCTCGATGGCCTTGACCAGCGTGGCGACCTCGCCCTCCTGGGCGTTGCTCTGCTTGACCATCACGAGCCTGACCTCGGGCGCGACCCCGTGGAACGGGACTCCCTGCGTGTAGCGGGCGCCGATGATGCCGGTGACCGCGGTGCCGTGGCCCACGCAGTCGCGAAAGCCGGTGGAGGTCTCGTCGATGAACTTGGCCAGCCTGAGCTGCGGGTGTTTGTAGTCGACCCCGCTGTCGACGACGGCCACCGTGACGCCCTTGCCCATGGTGAGCCGCCAGGCGCCCTTGATGTCGAGCCGCTGCTGCGCCCAGGGTTCGCCCCCGGGGACGCGGGTCACGCCCTTGGGCGGATCACAGTCGGCCGGCGCGGCCCGTACCCCCAAGGCCGACGCGGTCTGTGCTGCCGTCGGCGCGGCCAGCAGGGGCAGTGCGGTGGCGACGCTCGCCAGGAGGGCGCGACCAATCATGGCGAAAAAGCGTAGCCTGCCGGACTTAACGGGAGGAACGGCAGGAGACCCCGGCACGGGGCCGGGGTCGCCTGTCAGGCGATCAGCGAGTCGCCTGCTCGATGTTCTCGCGATACTGCTTGATCACATTCGACGCCTGAGAAAGCTCCTCGGCCATCTTCTGGAAGGCCGACTTGGAGCTCGTCCAGGCTTCACGGAACTGGAGTGCGCCGGGCCCCGTCCACGCGGTGCCCACCTTGGCCGCCTCTCTGTCGAGCGCCGTGATCGTGCCGCGCACCTGGTCGGACTGCTTGGTGAACTCGGCGGACATCTGCTGCATTTCCGCGGGGTCGCCACCGAGCATGCTCTGGCTCATGCATACCTCCTGGACAGGTGAAAGCGCCCTCACCATAGAGGCGGCCGCCCGGGCATCGCCGGAGTTATGCCGAGCGGCTATGGTCGTCGTCCAGAGGATTATTCGGATCTAAGGAGCGCTCCGACTCATGCGTGAGGTTGTGGTGACCGGCGGCGGAACCGGGATCGGCTACGCGATCGCCGCCGCTTTCGTCTCGCTCGGCGATCACGTCACGATCACCGGCCGCCGCGAGCACGTGCTCAAGGAGGCCGCGGACAAGCTCGGCGCCGGGCACGTGGCGTTCAACGCCGCCAGCCCGGTCGCGGTGAAGGAAGCGCTGGACCGGCTGCCCGAGCGGGTGGACGTCCTGGTCAACAACGCGGGCGGCAACACGAACCTGGAGCGCAGGCCGTCCGACGACCTGATGGACGTGGCCGAGGCGTGGTGGGCCAACATCAACGCCAACCTGCTGTCGGCGGTGCTGGTCACCACCGCGCTCGTGCCCAGGATGGGCAAGGGCGGCAGGATCGTCTCGCTCGGCTCGATCGCCGCCCGCGGCACCGGCTCGGGCTCCTACGGCGCGGCCAAGGCGGCCATCGAGTCGTGGACCGCCGACCTGGCCGCCGAACTCGGCCCCAAGGGCATCACCGCGAACGTCGTGTCGCCCGGGCTGGTCGTGGACACCGAGTTCTTCCGTGGCAGGCTGACCGATGAAGGCATCAAGGCCCGCGTGGACAACACCCGCAACGGCCGTCCTGGAACGCCCGCCGATGTGGCGGATACCGTGCTGTTCCTGGCCTCAGCGGGTGCCAGGCACGTGACGGGGCAGGTGTTGCACCTCAACGGCGGCGCGTATCTGGGCCGCTGAGACGCAGTCGTTCGAGAGGAAAGGACCGAGGTCGGTGCGGAAGGTACTGATCGCCAATCGGGGCGAGATCGCGGTACGGGTGGCCCGCGCGTGTCAAGACGCCGCGATCGGCAGCGTGGCCGTCTACGCCGACCAAGACCTCGACGCCCTGCACGTCAAGGTGGCCGACGAGGCGTACGCCCTGGGCGGGCAGTCTCCGGCGGACACGTATCTGAACGTGGCCAAGCTGCTCAACGTGGCCCGCCGCGCCGGCGCGGACGCCGTGCACCCCGGCTACGGCTTCCTGGCCGAGAACGCCGACTTCGCCCAGGCCGTCATCGACGCGGGCCTGACCTGGATCGGCCCGCCGCCGTCCGCGATCGCCGCGCTCGGCGACAAGGTGCGGGCCAGGCACATCGCCCAGCAGGTCGGCGCGCCGCTGGTGGCCGGCACCACCGACCCGGTCTCCGGCGTGGACGAGGTGCTCGCGTTCGCCGAGGAGCACGGGCTGCCGATCGCGATCAAGGCGGCGTACGGCGGCGGCGGCCGCGGCATCAAGGTGGCCCGCAGGCTGGAGGAGGTCGCCGAGCTGTACGAGTCCGCGGTGCGCGAGGCGGTGGCCGCGTTCGGGCGCGGCGAGTGTTTCGTCGAGCGTTACCTCGACCGGCCGCGGCACGTCGAGACGCAGTGCCTGGCCGACCAGGACGGCAACGTGGTCGTGGTGAGCACCCGCGACTGCTCGCTGCAGCGCCGGCACCAGAAGCTCGTCGAGGAGGCCCCGGCGCCGTTCCTGACCGACGAGCAGCGCGAGATCCTCTACACCAGCTCCAAGGCCATCCTGCGCGAGGCGGGGTACGTGGGCGCGGGCACCTGCGAGTTCCTGGTCGGCCAGGACGGCACGATCTCGTTCCTGGAGGTCAACACCCGCCTGCAGGTCGAGCACCCGGTGACCGAGGAGGTCGCGGGCGTGGACCTGGTGCGCGAGATGTTCAGGATCGCCGCGGGCGAGCCGCTCGGCTACGGCGACCCCGAGCTGCGCGGCCATTCGATCGAGTTCCGGATCAACGCCGAGGACGCCGGGCGCAACTTCCTGCCCGCCCCCGGCACGCTGACCGTGCTGCGCCCGCCGGCCGGGCCCGGGGTGCGGCTCGACTCCGGCTACGAGGCCGGGATGACCGTGCCGGGCACGTTCGACTCGCTGGTGGCCAAGCTGATCGTGACCGGGCGCACCCGGCGTGAGGCGCTGGAGCGCTCGCGGCGGGCGCTGGCCGAGTTCGAGATCGGCGGCATGCCCACCGTGTTGCCGTTCCACCGGGCGGTCGTGGACGATCCGGCCTTCACCGGGGAGCCGTTCGCGGTCCACACGCGGTGGATCGAGACCGAGTGGGACAACCCGGTGCCGCCGTACGCGGGCGAGGTGGCCGGTGACGACGCGGAGGCCGTCAGGGAGACGGTGGTCGTCGAGGTCGGGGGCAAGCGGCTGGAGGTCGTGCTGCCCGCCGGGCTCGGCGCGGCCACCGCTACGCCCTCGGCGAACAAGCCGCGCAAGCGCGGCGGCGGCGGGACGAAGAAGGCCGCGGCCGGCGGCGACGCCCTGGTCAGCCCGATGCAGGGGACGATCGTCAAGATCGTGGCCGGCGACGGCGACACGGTCGCCGAGGGCGACACGGTGGTGGTGCTGGAGGCCATGAAGATGGAGCAGCCGCTGGCCGCGCACAAGGCGGGCACGATCACCGGATTGACCGCGGCCGTCGGCCAGACGGTCACGTCCGGAGCCACGATCTGCGAGATCAAGGACACCTGAGCCGAGGCCCGGCCGGAGCGACGGCGGCCGGAGGCTCCAGGATCTGCGACGGGGTGTGCGCTCGTGCGGCTTGAGGCGGGTAACGTGCGCAGTGAGGAACTTTGCCGACCGCCCGTTCGTCCTCAAGGGCGAAGGAGGCTTGCTGCCAATGACCCATTCGCTGCGCCGAGCAGGGGCCGCGATCGCGGCTTCGATCGCCGGTCTATTCGTCGTTCTCGCGCTGTCCCCTGCCGCCGACGCGGCGGCGGCACCCCCTGACGCTCAGTCCGTTGTGTCCCAGTGGCGCGACAAGCAGGACCCGCTTTACGTCCAGTCCGGTTCGCCGTTGAGCTCCGACCAGCAAGACGGCATCCGTGACGCGTTGAAGGACGCCAAGTCCAAGATTTACGCCGTGGCGCTGCCTGACGGAACGGTGGACAACACCAGTGTCGGGGCCTACATCGGCCAGCTCGGCACCGCGTTGGCCGCGGCCGGCCGCACCAAGGTGACGGTCGCCGTGCTCGACGGCCAGACCTTGTTCGCCGACTCCACGGCCTTCCGCGACGGCAACATGGCGGGCCGGCTGGCCAGTCTGTCGGCGAACGCCAACTCCGGCGACATCGTGGCGGGCATGCAGGACTTCGCCAACCGCATCGACGACGCGGCCGCGGGCAAGCGGTCGGCGCTCAACCCCGGCAGCCAGGCCGGCGGCGGCGGCACCGGCGTCCTGATCGCCCTGGGCGTGCTGGCCCTGGCCGGTGGCGGCGGCTACTTCCTGTACTCCAGCAACAGGAAGAAGAAGCGCGCCGAGCAGGAGGCGAAAGACCTGGCCGCGGTCAAGCAGACCGTGGAGGAGGACGTCACGAAGTTCGGCGAGGAGATCACCGAGCTCGACACCGACGTCACCCTGGCCGGGCAGGGCGGCCAGCACATCGAGGAGTGGCAGCAGGCGCTCGACGCCTACGAGAAGTCCAAGACCCAGCTCAACGCGGTGCAGCGGGCCGAGCAGGTGCGCGACGTCACGCAGACCCTGGAGGACGGCCGCTACGCGCTCGCCGTGGTGAAGGCCAAGGTGAACAACCAGCCGGTGCCCGAGCGCCGCGCCCCCTGTTTCTTCAACCCGCAGCACGGCCCGTCGGTGCGTGACGTGCGCTGGGCCCCGGCCGGTGGCGCCGTCCGCGACGTGCCTGCCTGCGCCCGCGACGCCGAGGCCGTGGAGCGCGGCTTCGACCCGCAGATGCGCGAGGTCATGGTCAACGGCCAGCGCCGCCCGTACTACGACGCGGGCCCGGCCTACCAGCCGTACGCCTACGGCTACTACGGCGGCTTCGGCGACATCATGACCGGTATGTTCATCGGCACCATGATGGGCAGCATGATGGGCGGCTGGGGCATGGGCGGCTACGGCGCCGGCTACGCCGAGGGCTACCAGGACGCCGGTGGCGACTTCGGCGGCGACATGGGCGGTGGCGACGGCGGCGGCTGGGGTGACTTCGGCGGCGGCGGAGACTTCGGCGGCGGAGACTTCGGCGGCGGCGACTGGTAACCGCACCACCTGACACCTGCGAAAACGGGCGCGTCCCCCACACGGGGGGCGCGCCCGCGCCGTTCTCCGGAAAATTCTCGAAAGAAATCTTGTTCCCGCTGTCGATCAGGGCCCGGCGCGATCGACGCGTTGATGAAAGGACGGACACCGAGCCCGTCCTCCACTCAAGGAGCAGGACAGATGCAGAAGATCACCACCTTCCTGTGGTTCGCCGACCAGGCCGAGCAGGCCGCCGAGTTCTACACCTCGCTCTTCGCGAACTCCCGCATCCTGGACGTGCAGCGTTACGGCGAAGGCGGCCCCGGCCCGGCGGGCACGGCGATGACGGTGTCGTTCGAGCTGATGGGCCAGCGGTTCCTGGCGTTGAACGGCGGCCCGCAGTTCACCTTCAACGAGGCGGTCTCCCTGTACGTCGACTGCGAGTCGCAGGAGGAGGTCGACGAGCTGTGGGCCAAGCTCACGGCGGACGGCGGCGAGGAGGCCCCGTGCGGCTGGCTGAAGGACAAGTGGGGGCTGTCCTGGCAGATCATCCCCACCCGGCTGACCGAGCTGCTGTCCCACCCCGACCCGGCCAAGGCCCAGCAGGCCATGCAGGCGATGCTGAAGATGCAGAAGATCGAGATCAAGGCCCTGGAGGAGGCCGCCGGGGTGTGACGGGCCGGCCCCGCCCCGCGCTCAGAAGCTGGCGCGGGGCGCGAGGTAGGGGGTGAGCAGGGTGGGCTCGGGCACGCGCCGGCCGTCCAGCTTGTCCATGACGAGCCGCACCGCCTGCCTACCTCTTCGGCCGGGATCAGCACCGAGGTCAGCGGCAGGCTGAAGCGTTCCGCGACGTCGTCAGGCGGCCGACCGGCGCCGCGACGAATCGAAGGCGGCCCACAACGCGACCCCGATGTACACCAGCTGCTCGGGGATGCGCTGCCACAGCGGCGAGGCGGGCTCTCCGCCCAGTTCCACCCCCGCGACGGCGGCGTAGATGTTGGCTGGCAGCATGAGCACGAACATGATCGCCAGGCAGATCCCGGCCGCCCTGCGGGTGCCGGTCAGCACCAGCCCCACCGCGCCGGCCAGTTCGAGCACCCCGGTCAGGTACACCATGGCCACCGGGAAGGGCACGAACGGCGGCATCATCGCCACCAGGTCGTCGCGGTTGGGCATGAAGGTCACGCTGCCCGGGACGAAGTGGGCGCTGGCCGTCATGACGAGCATGACGGCCAGGCCGTGCGCCGCGCTGATCCGCCAGGTGGCGAAACGCGTCACGCCGAGCGCGCCGAGCAGCCGGAAGACCAGGGTGGCCACGGCGAGAACGATGATCGTCATGAGAACTCCTCATTGGATAGTGCGACTATCTAGATAGTAGATAACACCACTATCCAATGAAGGTCAAGAGGGGGCTACCCGATTGCGGCCAGGGCCGGGGACGCCGGGGATCGGGGCGAACTCGATCCTGGAGACGCACGCTCCCGCGCGGCGGAACCCCGCGGGCCGAGGCGGCGATCCTCTGGGAAACCGAATCCTGGTGGGCGCTGCAGTCACAGGCCTGCCCGCCCCAACCTGGACGCGGTCCGCCAGGCGCACCGGGTGCTGTACCGGCACGGAGTCCAGGCCCACTTCGCCTACCCCTCGGACGACCTGTCGCGCTACCGCCTGGTGCTGGTCCCTCTGCCTCTTCTGCTGTCCGACGAGGACGCCGACAACCCGCGCCGCTACATGGCCGGTGGCGGCACGCTGGTCGTGTCATACCTGAGCGGCGTCGCCGACCCGCACGCCCGAGTCCGCACCGGCGGCTACCCAGGCGCGCTGCGCGACCTGCTGGGCGTGAACGTCGAGGAGTTCCGACCGCCGGAGTCCCCGATCACCCGGTCGACCGGCGACCCGGCCACGCACTGGAGCGAACGCGTCCACCTGCGCAGCGCGGAGTCCCTGGCCGACCGCCCTGGGCGGCACGCCGGCGATCACCCGCCACGGCGGTGCGTACAACGTCTCCGCCCGTCTCACCGACGCCGCCTACGCCCGCCTGCTCGGCCTCCCGCCGTACCCCGCGGGCCTGGAGCCGGTCCGCAGGGACGACGCGACGTTCGCCATCAACCACGGCGCCGGGCGACCGTCGACGGCGAGACCATCGCGCCGGCGGCCGGCGCGCACGCGGTCATCCCGACGCTCGTGGTCGATACGGCTAGCCGTTGAGCAGCGGCACGAGCTGCTCCTCCTCGTAGTCCAGGTGGGCCTCCAGCTCCCCGGTGAGCCGGTCCACCTCGCGCCGCAGTTCCTCGGGGGCGACGTCGTCGTCGGCAAGGAGTTCCTGCAGCCGCGCCACGATCTGCTGGACGACCACGTGCTCGGCACGCAACCGCTCGATCGCCGGGGCCAGCTCCGGATGGCGGTCCGCCAGCGCCGGGAACATACCCGCGTCCTCGCGCTCGTGATGGATGTGCAGGCCCTGGCACATGGTCAGGCAGTTGATCCGGAGCTGCGCGCCCAGCCGCGGCCCCGCGGCGGCGACCTCCGCCCTGATCAGGGCCAGCTCGCGGCGGAACGCGTCGTGGATCTGCCTGAGCACGTCGCCCATGCGCCCGGCGGGCGGCCCGTGGTTGACGGCCACCAGCGCGACCACCGGCAGCGTCCGGCCGGACCTGACCTCGTACTCGCCCCATCCGGGGTCCTGCTCGACCGCGCGGGCGAACAGGCGGTCGCGCTCCTCGCCCTCCAGGACGATCGCCTTGGCCGGGTAGGTGAACGTGCCGTCCTCCACCGTGACCTCGGGGTTGGCCCGCAGGTTGTGGTACCAGGCCGGGTGGCGGGGCGAGCCGCCGGCCGAGGCGATGACGACGATGCGCTCGCCGCCGTCGGGCAGGTAGCCGAGCGGGGTCGTGTGGCGGACGCCGGTCTTCGCGCCGACGGTGGTCAGCAGGAGCAGCCTGGCTCCCTCGAACGGGCCGCCGACCCGGCCCTGGTTGGCCCGGAACTCGTCGATGATCTGCTGGTTGAAGTCATGGGACATGCGTGTTTTCGCTCCAAGCGGGATGACGTCGATGACATGGGAAACCCGCACGGCATGCCGGAGTGAGGCGGGCGACTACACCGCCGAAGGCATGGGACGACGCGCGGGGACTACGTGCTCAGGCACGACCGGCGATGTGAGTGGCCACGGTGTCATCCCCCTTTGAACGGCGCCTCCATGCCGCCGCCGTCCACCCGGGCCGGCGTCACGCGACGCGACCGTCTATTAGACGATCCACCGCGGACGTTGTCAATCCCCGCGAACCGGTTGTCCAGAAGTGGAAAGCGCCGTAACCGGCATTGCCCGTCGCCTTATCGTTAGTTAACTTTCCTTTATGAAACGTCCATTAGCCGCACTGACGTTGACCGCAGCCACCCTCGCCACCGCACTCAGCCTCGGTTCGGCGGCCCACGCCGAAGTTCCGGGCTACGTCAAGCAGGGCAGCTACGGCTGGCCCGACCAGTGCCTCTCGATCGGCTACCAGGGCAAGATCAACCACAACTGGAGCAACTACTACTGCGAGACCATCACGCCCACCAACTGGATGGCGCCCGGCATGTACTACCTGTGGGTCAAGTACTGACCGCAGGTGACGCGCAGCCGCCCCGGGCCCGCAGGCGGACCCTGACCCGGGGCGGTCGCCTCCTGCGCTATCGCCGGGCGTAGGCGGCCA
Source organism: Nonomuraea antri (assembly GCF_013283785.1). Classification (GTDB taxonomy): domain Bacteria; phylum Actinomycetota; class Actinomycetes; order Streptosporangiales; family Streptosporangiaceae; genus Nonomuraea; species Nonomuraea antri. The sequence goes on along the minus strand of NZ_JABCPZ010000184.1, from coordinate 12,682 downwards.
GAAAGACGCGAGTGCCCTCATCGGCCAGACCGGTCAGTTCCTCAGGGGTGCCGGCGGCGGCGTCGCCCAGGAAGGCGACCCGGTTGGTGGGGATGGACGCGATCAGCCAGGTGAACATGTAGGCGGCGCGCTCGGGGTCGGGGGTGTCCAGCAGGCCGCGTTCGGTGAGTTTCGCGAAGGTCTCGGCGAGGAGTTTCAGGGTGCGGCCCCAACTCCGCTCGAAGTAGTCACGCCCGATGTCCGGGAACCGCTCCGCCTCGGCGATGACGAGACGCCGCATCTGCAGGATCTCCGGATTCACCAGCCCGGCCAGCGTCATTCGAGCATGCTCGCGCAACGCGGTCTCGAGGTCGTCCGTCTCCGCGAGTGCGTGGATGGCGGGCTTGAAGTACTCGTAGCCGCGATCGACGGTGTCCAGAACCACGCCGGCGAAGAGTTCCTCCTTGTCGGCGAAGTACTGATACACCGTCCGCTTCGAGGCTCCCGCCGCGGCGGCCACCGCGTCCATGCTGGTGCCGACGTAACCGTGGGCGGTGAACACCGACCGCGCGGCCACCAGGATCTCCTGACGCTTGCGCGCCGAGCGGGCCTCGGCCCGGGTCGAAGCGGCCAACGAACTACCTCCTTGACACCGAAAACTACACGGTTTAGTTTTCTCACTATCTAAACGGTACCGTTTAGTTTACTTGTTGGAGGAAGCGTGGGTAGCGTGATCTCCGTCGTCGTCGCGTCGATCGCGGCGTTCGTGCTCAGCTCGACCTACTACGCCCTGCTCACCCCGGCCGAGAAGCGGCGGCTGGGCGAGGCCGCCCCGGACCGCGGCGATCGTCCGCCACCGCTGAAGATCCTCCTGGAGCTGGCGCGCAGTCTCGTGGTGGCCACCGTGATCATGGGCCTGGCCAGGTACGCCGGCCTGACCGGGGTGGGCCAGGCTCTCGTGCTCGGCCTGGTGCTCTGGGCCGGGTTCCCGGCGATGCTGCTCACCGGGTCCATGATGTGGGAGAGGACACCCGCCGTCACCGCCGTCCTGCACGCCGGCGACTGGCTGCTCAAACTGCTCATCATCTCGGCGATCGTAGGTGCCTGGCTGTGAACGACAATCCGCCGCCGTATCAGACCGACCCGCGCGTGGACGACTACATCAACGCCCTGCCGGAGTGGCAGCAGGACATCTGCCGGCAGGTCAGAGACCTGATCCACGCCGCCGACCCGGAGATCGCCGAGACCATCAAGCGGACCGTCCGGCCCTACTTCGTGCTCCAGGGCAACGTGTGCGCGCTGCTCGCCGCCAAGGACCACGTCAACGTGTTCCTGTACGACGGCGCCATCGTCCCCGATCCCGAAGGCATCATCACGGCCGGACACGACAACAAGACCGCCCGTACGGTGGCGTTCCGCGAGGGCGAGACGATCAACGCGCCCGCGCTCCTGGCCATGTTCCGGCAGATCATCGCCAACAACCGGGCCGGCGGCTGGCGCAAACTCAAGAACCGGCCCGAATAGGCGGCCGGCGCGGGACGGTGCCGCCGCCGTGGTCACGCGGCACCACCCCCGGCTCGTCCGGTCGGTCCCGCTGGTCGTCCGGTCGGTCCCGCTGGTCGTCCGGTCGGTCCCGCTGGTCGTCCGGTCAGTCCCGCCGGGCTCCTTCCGGCCAGATCACCCGCACGGGAATGCCGCGCTCGCGCGCCTCCGCCACCACGTCCGCGGTCCCGCCGTATCCCCGGGCGGGCCGCCCGTCCCAGACGGCGAACAACACCTCGGCCTCGTCGAGCATCAGGACGCTCGCGGCCATGTACGCCTCCGAGGTGGACGCGACGAAGTCCAGCGCATGAACCTTCGACGCCCGGCTCAGCAGCTCGTCGAAGGCGGCCCACGACTCGCCCGGCAACCCGTCCCGATAGTCCCGAGCAGGCACGACGACCACCAGTTCCCCGCCGGCTTCGAGCACGGCCCGCGCGAAGATCTGATCGGCACCGTCCGCCAGGCAGGTCAGGCCAGTCAGGCCGGTTACGGCGGTCAGGCCAGTCAGGCCGGTCAGGCCGGTCAGGCCGGTCAGGCCGGTCAGGCCGGTCAGGCCGGTCAGGCCGGTCAGGCCGGTCACGATGGGAAGATGCTCGGCCAGCGCCTCCCGAATCGCTGCGCCGATCAGCAGGACGGTCGCAGCGGGCAACCCGCGATGCCCGGAGACGGCGATACGCACCATGGTCCTCCTAGCGCCGAACCCAGCGTTCCACCGTCTCGCCGTCCACGCCACAGCGGTGTTCAGAACCCGATGGCGCCCGTGGCGCGTTTCAACGGCCGGGCACGGCTCGTTCCAGCTCGATCAGAGCCAGCGGAGGACCTTCTTCGAAGGTGTGGTCGTGCGTCCTGCCGGTCTCGGTGAAGCCGTTCTTGGCGTAGAAGCGGCGTGCCTGGGCGGAGTCGCGCAGCGTCCACAGATGCACGTCGTCGTACCCGGCGTCGCGCACCCGGTCCAGGACGTCCGTCAACAGCGCCTTCGCGATGCCGCTGCCCCAGACGTCCGGGTGGGCGAAGAAGGTATGGATCTCCGCGAGGCCGGGCCGCGAGGTGGAGGCCCCGAACCGGGCGAAGGCCCCCGGCCGCTCGTTCAGGCGCGCCAGCAGGATGTCGTCCGCGCCGTCCGCCAGGATGCCGTGCCACTTGGCCCGCCGCTCCTCGATCCCGGCCGCGGCCACCTTCGGTGCGCAGAGCGGACCGTGCGAGACGCCCCAGGACAGGGCGTGAATCTCGCCGAGGACGTCCGCGTCGCCGGGTTCGGCGATGCGGACGGTGATCGCGTCAGGCATGCCATGAACCCTACAAGCACACATTTACGACATCCGCCCGGCACCACCAGCTCCCACACCTTGGGAGCAGTCACACCTTCGGGGACAGCCACGCCTTCGGGAACAGCCACGCCGTTGGGAACAGTCATGATCAGCCACCGAATGAACTACAGTCGTCCGCCATGGCCGACCCCTCCACCTCCTCCTATCTGACCGAGACGGCGAACGCCTACGACGCCGTCGCCGACCTCTACGCCGACCTGGCCCGAGACTCGCTCAAGCGCCTCCCCCTGGATCGCGCGACGGTCGCCGTGTTCGCCGAACTCGTCCAGGCCGCCGGCCCCCGGCCCGTCGTCGAGGCCGGCTGCGGCCCCGGCTACATGACCGCACACCTGCGCGACCTCGGACTGGACGCCTTCGGCGTGGACCTGTCCCCCGCACTGATCGACATCGCCCGCCACGACCATCCCGACCTGCGATTCGAGCTCGGTTCGATGGACGCCCTGGACGTGGCCGACGGCGAGCTCGGCGGGCTGATCTCCTGGTACTCGATCATCCACATCCCACCGCCGCAGCTGCCGCCGTACTTCGCCGAGTTCCGCCGAGTGCTGGCCCCGGGCGGCTACCTCCTGCTCGGCTTCTTCGAGTCGGAGGGCGGCCCGGTGCTGGAGTTCGACCACAAGGTCACGCCGGCCTACCGGTGGCCGATCGACGAACTGGCCGACCTGGCCCGCAAGGAGGAGTTCGTCGAGGTGGGACGGGTGCTGCGCGAACCCTTGGAAGACGAACGCTTCCGCCGCGGCCACCTACTGATGCGCAAACCCGAACTCCAGGGATCCACGGACTGAACGTCTCTGCCTGGCGGAACCCGCCCCACGCCTAGGGACTCGGGGGGCTGAGCGCCCAGCGAATCCGGCCCAGCCCCAGGAATCTGAGGACTGAGCATCTCCGCCCAGCGAAACCCGGCCCAACTCCAAAGATCCACGGACTGAACGTCTCTGCCTGGCGGAACCCGGCCCAGCCCCAGGAATCTGCGGGCTGAACGTCTTTGCTTAGCCAACCCGACCCAACCCAAGAGATCCCCCGGGCTGATCATCTCGGTCCGGAGGAACCCGGCCGTTGCCCGGGGGTCCGGGGGCCGGGAGGCCACCGGCAAGGGGGTGTGGGGGAGCTGGGCTCCCCCACACAACGCAGCCCGAAGCGCGACCAGGCGCGAAGCGCCCCACCCCGCGCAGGCCCACGCCTTGAGGAGCCCGGGGAACACAGCCCGAGCCCTTGAGCCCGTGAACGCGTCAAACGCCGAGCGGGGTCTCCGGTTGCATGAGCCGGCGGGCCGCCTCCGTGATGGAGCCCGACAGCGACGGATACACCGCGAACGTATGCGCCAGCTGGTCGACGGTGAGCCGCTGCTGCACCGCCACCGACACCGCCAGGATCAGCTCGGACGCCCGCGGCGCCACCACCACCCCGCCCAGCACGATGCCGGTGTGCGGACGGCAGAACAGCTTGACGAAACCGTCGCTGAAGCCTTGCATCTTGGCCCGCGCGTTCGTGGCCAGCGGCAGTTTCACCACGTTCGCCTCGATCTCGCCGGCCTCGATGGCCTTCTGCGCCACGCCGACGGCGGCGATCTCGGGGTCGGTGAAGATGTTGGACGCCACGGTGGCCAGCCGCAGCGGCTGGACCGCCTCGCCGAGCGCGTGCCAGACGGCGATGCGCCCCTGCATGGCGGCGACGGAGGCGAGCATCAGCACGCCGGTGCAGTCGCCGGCCGCGTAGACGCCGGGCGCGGAGGTGCGGGAGACCTTGTCGACCTTGATGAAGCCGTTCCTGTCGAGCTGGACGCCGGCCTCCTCCAGGCCGATGCCGGCCGTGTTGGGGATCATGCCGACGGTCATCAGCGCGTGGGAGCCTTCTGCGGTGCGGCCGTCTTCGAGGGTCACCACGACCCCGTCGGCGGTGCGCTTGACGGAGGCGGCGCGGGAGCGGCCCATGACGTTCATGCCGCGCCGCAGGTAGACCTCTTCGAGGACCTCGGCGCCGTCGGCGTCCTCGTTGGGCATCATGCGGTCGCGGCTGGAGACGAGCGTGACGTCGGCGCCGAGCGAGCGGTACGCGCCGGCGAACTCGGCGCCGGTGACTCCGGAGCCGACCACGATCAGGTGCTCGGGCAGCTCGTCGAGGTCGTAGAGCTGGCGCCAGGTGAGGATGCGCTCGCCGTCGGGCTCGGCCCCGGGCAGGATGCGCGGCGTGGCGCCGGTGGCCACGAGGACCACGTCGGCCCTGATCGTCCGGTCGCCGGCCTTGACCACGCGCGGGTCGACCAGCCGGCCGCGGGCCTTGATGATCTCGACGCCCTCGGCCTCGACCCGGGTGGCGATGTCGGCGGACTGGGCCTGGGCCAGCTCCTTGACCCGCTTGTTGACCAGCGGCAGGTCGACGCTGGCCACGCCGACGTCGCCGTCGAGCCCGCCGTCGAACGCCACGCCGAGCGAGGGCGCGTCGAGCAGCGCCTGCTTGCGGACGGATGTCGCGATCAGTGTCTTGGACGGCACGCAGTCGGTCAGCACGCACGCGCCGCCGGGGCCGTCCTGTTCGATCATGGTGACCTGCGCGCCAAGTTGCGCGGCCACCAGCGCCGCCTCGTAGCCGCCTGGTCCGCCGCCGATGATCGCAATCCTCGTCACGTTCACCATTGTCCCGCATTGCTCGACCTGCCGACGAACGGCCCCCGGGTCTCACGCGCTAGTCTTAGCTGCTGTGCCTGTCTACGCCGCCTACGGCAGCAACATGGACCCGGAACAGATGGCCATGCGGGCCCCGCACTCTCCGGTTCGGGGTGTGGGCTGGCTGCCCGGCTGGCGTCTGACGTTCGGCGGGGATCACCCGGGGTGGGACGGCGCGCTCGCCACCATCGTCGAAGATCCCGACGAGACCGTCTTCGTGGTGCTCTACGACGTGCCCGACTTCGACGAGACCTCGCTCGACCAGTGGGAGGGCGCGGTCCGCGGCACGTACCACAAGGTTCGACTGCGCGTGCAGACGCTCGACGGCGAGGTGCTGGCCTGGTTCTACGTGCTCGACGGCTACGAGGGCGGGCTGCCTTCGGCCCGCTACCTGTGCAGTCTGGCCGACGCCGCCGAGCGGGCGGGCGCCCCCGACGACTACGTCAAGGAGCTGCGGGAGCGCCCCTGCAAGTCGGTCGGTTAGCCGCGGGAGCGCCCCCGCACGTCTCCGGGTCAGCGCAGCGGCTGGTCCTTGGTCTCCTTCAGCGCGAAGACGTACACCAGCGTGGAGATCAGCGCCAGCGCGGACATGTACCACGGGAACAGGTCGGTCTCGCCGGCGTCCTGCAGCGCGGTGCCGATGAGCGGCGCGGTGCCGCCGAACAGCGCCACGGTCAGCGAGTACGGGAAGCCCGCCCCGGCGGCCCGCACCCGGGTGGGGAACAGCTCGGAGTTCACCGCGGCCGAGATCGAGGTGAAGCAGGCCAGGAACACCATGCCGACGCACTGGATGAGCAGCAGGCTGGTGAACGAGTTCGTCAGCAGGCCGAGCAGCGGCACGGGCAGGACGAGGAACGCGAGCCCGAAGGTGATCAGCAGCGGCTTGCGGCCGATCTTGTCCGACAGCATGCCGAGCAGCGGCTGCAGCAGCATGAAGAAGAACAGCGAGATCGTGCCCACCTGCAGCGATTCCGCCTTGTCGAACTTGACCGCGGTCTGGGCGTAGATCGGCAGGAAGTTGGTCCAGGTGTAGTACGCGACCGTGCCGGCGATGGTGATGCCCACGATCAGGGCGGCCGACTTCGGGTAGCCCTTCAGGAACTCGAAGAGCTTGGGCCGCTGAGTCTCGCCCGACTTGATCTCCTCGGCCACGGCCGAGGTCTCGTCGGCGCCCTTGCGGATCCACAGGCCGACCAGGCTGAGCACGGCGCCCACGAAGAAGGGGATGCGCCAGCCGTAGGAGTCCATGTCGGGGGCGGCGATCGTGGTGGCGAGCAGCGCCGCGAGGCCGGAGGCCAGCAGCTGGCCGATGGTGGTGCTGACGTACTGGAAGCTGGAGAACAGGCCGCGCCGGCCGGGCGGGGCCGACTCCACCAGGAACGTGGTCGCCGCGGCGAACTCACCGCCGACCGACAGGCCCTGGACGAGCCTGGCCAGCGTGAGGATGATCGGCGACAGCAGGCCGACGGCCTGGTAGGTCGGGGTCAGGGCGAGCATCAGCGAGCCGACGCCCATCAGGATGATCGTGAACGTCATCGCGGACTTGCGCCCGAACCGGTCGGCGAACGAGCCGACGAGCAGCCCGCCCAGCGGCCGCATGAGGAAGCCCACGGCGAAGACGCTGTAGGTGGCGAGCAGGGGGACCAGGCTGTTGCCCGCGGTCTTGGGGAAGACCTGTGCGGAGAAGTAGGTGGCCAGGAAGGTGTAGGCGTACCAGTCGTACCACTCGACCACATTGCCGATGCTGGCCGCCATGAGCTGGCGGACACGGCTCCGGGGGATGCCGAGCGGCGATTGAGCCTGGGGAGAGGCCTTCACGGAGGCTCCTTTGCTGACAAGTGCGGTGATGGCTTACTGTGCATTCGGGCGACCGAAACAGTCAAATATCTCGTCATATATTTACGAACCCGACACAGGGACGGACTCAGGTGGATGTTCTCGACCGGCGACTGGTCGCTGCCCTCCAGGTGTGCCCGCGTGCCTCGTGGGGCGAGATCGGCCGCGCCGTCGGCGAGCACGAACGCACGGTCGCCCGCCGTCTGCAGCGGCTGATCAGCGAGGGCGCGGTCCGGGTCACGGCGATCTACGACGACCTGCGCACCGGACATGGCCGGCCGGTGCACCTGCACGTCCAGGTCCGCCCGGGTACCGTCGAGCATGTGGCCAAGGCACTGGCCGACCGCCCCGACACGCGCTCGGTCTACTCGCTGACCGGCGCCGCCGATCTGGGCTGCGAGCTGGTCTCCCCGTCCAGGGAGGATCTGCACGAGATCCTGACCTCGCAGGTCACCGCGATCGACGGGGTGGTGCAGACACAGACGCAGGTGGTGCTCCACACGTTCAGGACGGTCGCCGAGTGGCACGCGCCGTACCTCACCGAGGCCGAGCTGGCCGAGCTGCGGCCGGCGCCGCCACCCGCGTGCCTGCCCGACCAGGACGGCCTGTCACCCCTGGAACAGGAGATCGCCGAGCTGCTGGCCGCCGACGGCAGGATCGCGTTCACCGCGATCGCCGAACACCTGGACATCTCGGTGCCCACCGCCCGCCGCCGCGTCGCCTCGCTGATCGAACGCCGCCTCGTCCTGCCCAGGGCCGAGGCCGAGCCGGCGCTGATCGGGCTGGAGGTCGAGGCCATGATGTGGTTGAAGGTCCGCCCGCACGGCCTCGACCAGGTCGGCCAGGGCCTGGCCGCGCACCCGAACGTGCGCTACTGCGCGGCCACCTCGGGCACGCACTCGCTGATCGTCCAGGTGGCGGTGGCCCACGAGGCCGAGCTGTACCGTTTCCTGACCGGCGTGCTCGGCCCGTTCGACGAGGTCACCGACGTCAACCTGACCCTCATCACCCGCGCTTACAAGCGCGGACACCTGCACAAGTCCGGACTGCTCACCTTGGAGAAAACGCCATGACACCCGCCGAGAAGGAAGTCGCCGACCTCTGCGTGGAGCTGATCCGCGTCGACACCAGCAACTACGGGGACGGCAGCGGCCCCGGCGAGCGGGCCGCCGGCGAGGTGGTCATGGCCAGGCTGGCCGAGGTCGGCATCGACGCCACCTACGTCGAGAGCGAGCCCGGCCGGGGCAACGTGATCACCCGCGTCGAGGGCACGGACCCCTCGCTGCCCGCGCTGCTCGTGCACGGCCACCTGGACGTGGTCCCGGCCAACGCGGCCGACTGGACGGTCGACCCGTTCGCCGGCGAGATCCGCGACGGCTACATCTGGGGCCGCGGCGCGGTGGACATGAAGGACATGGACGCGATGATGCTGGCCGTGCTGCGCCAGATGAAGCGCGAGGGCCGCCGCCCGCGCCGCGACATCGTGTTCGCCTGGGTCGCCGACGAGGAGGCCGGCGGCGTGTACGGGGCGAAATACCTGACCGCCAACCACCCCGAGCTGTTCGAAGGCGTCACCGAGTCGATCAGCGAGGTCGGCGGCTACTCGCTGGAGGTCGACCCGTCGCTGCGGCTCTACCTGATCGAGACCGCCCAGAAGGGCCTGGCCTGGATGAACCTCATCGCCGACGGCACGGCCGGGCACGGCTCGATGCTCAACTCGGACAACGCGGTGACCGAGGTGGCCAAGGCCGTGGCCAGGCTGGGCGGGCACGAGTGGCCGCTGACGCTCACGCCGACCGTGCGTCAGTTCCTCACCGAGGTGGCCGACGCGTTCGGCATCCCGTTCGACGAGGACGACCCGCAGCCCATCCTGGACAAGATCGGGCCGCTGGTGCGTTTCGTCGGCGCGACCCTGCGCAACACCACCAACCCGACGCAGCTCGCCGCCGGCTACAAGTCGAACGTCATCCCCGGCCAGGCCAGGGCCGTGGTCGACGGCCGCTTCCTGCCCGGCTACGAGGAGGAGTTCTTCAAGACCGTCGACTCGCTGATCGGGCCGAAGGTGCGCCGCGAGTTCGTGCACCACGACATCGCGCTGGAGACGTCGTTCGACGGCGCGCTGGTGGAGTCGATGATCGCGGCGCTGAAGGCCGAGGACCCGACCGCGCGCGCGGTGCCGTACTGCATGTCCGGCGGCACCGACAACAAGACGTTCTTCGCCGATCTGGGCGTGCGCGGGTTCGGGTTCGTGCCGCTGCGACTGCCCGCCGACATGGACTTCGCGTCGATGTTCCACGGCGTGGACGAGCGGGTGCCGGTCGACGCGCTGCAGTTCGGAGTGCGGGTACTCGACCGGCTCCTCCTAAACTACTGAGATGTGAGCAACGACGCATATACGCTGGCCAGCGAGGCCGCGGCGGCGCTGAAGAGCGCGGCCGGCCTCGACACCTTCGACGTGGCCCTGGTGATGGGCTCCGGCTGGGTGCCGGCCGCCGACGCACTCGGTGAAACGGTGGCCGACATCCCGTTCACCGAGCTGCCCGGTTTCCGGGCGCCCGCCGTCGCCGGGCACGGCGGGAAGATCCGCGTCGTACGCACCGAGCAGGGCCGGCACGCGCTGGTCTTCCTCGGCCGCAGCCACCTGTACGAGGGCCGGGGCGTCGACTCGGTCGTGCACGGCGTTCGTACGGCGGCCGCGGCGGGCGTGCGCACGGTCGTCCTGACCAACGCGGCCGGCGGCCTGCGGCCCGAGACCCAGAAGGTCGGCGACCCGGTACTCATCAGCGACCACATCAACATGACCGGTGCGAACCCGATCACCGGCACCACGTTCATCGACCTGACCGAGGTCTACTCGCGCCGTCTGCGCACGCTGGTGCACGAGATCGACCCGTCCATCGCCGAGGGCGTGTACGTGGCCTTCCGCGGCCCGACGTACGAGACGCCGGCCGAGATCCGCATGCTGCGCACGCTGGGCGGCGACATGATCGGCATGTCCACCGTGCTGGAGGCCATCGCGGCCCGCGAGGCCGGCCTCGACGTGCTGGGCATCTCCCTGGTCACCAACCCGGGCGCGGGACTGTCCGGCGACCCGCTCAACCACGAGGAGGTCCTGGAGGTCGGCAGGGTCACGGCCACCCGCATGGGCATCCTGCTGGCCAAGGTGGTCGACCGGCTGTGACCGACGACCTCGTCCGCCTGGCGCGTGAGTGGCTGCGGCAGGACCCCGACCCCGACACCCGCGCCGAGCTGTCCGACCTGATCGACCGCGACGACCGGGCGGCGCTGCGCGACCGGTTCGCCGCCAAGCTGGAGTTCGGCACCGCCGGGCTGCGCGGCGAGCTGGGCGCGGGCCCGAACCGGATGAACCGGGTCACCGTCATGCGGGCCGCGGCCGGCCTGGCCGCGGTGCTCGGCCCGGGCAAGCATGTGGTGATCGGCTACGACGCCCGGCACAAGTCGGACGTCTTCGCCCGCGACACCGCCGCCGTGCTGACCGGCGCCGGGCTGCACGCCTCGCTGCTGCCCTGCCCGCTGCCCACGCCCGTGCTCGCCTTCGCGGTGCGCAACCTCGGCGCGGACGCCGGCGTCACCGTCACCGCCAGCCACAACCCGCCCCGCGACAACGGCTACAAGGTGTACTGGGGCGACGGCTCGCAGATCGTGCCGCCGATCGACAGCGAGATCTCGGCCGCCATCGACGCGATCGGCCCGGTGGACGAGCTCCCGCTCGACGGCCCCGGCACGCTCACCGAGCTGGGCGAGGGCATCATCGACGACTACATCGACGCGGTGACGTCCCTGCCGCTGGGCGAGGCGCGTGACCTGCGGGTGGCGTACACGCCGCTGCACGGCGTCGGCGCGGCGACGCTGACGGGCGCCTTCCTGGCGGCCGGTTTCGAGTCGCCGATGGCGGTCGAGGAGCAGCGCAACCCCGACCCGGACTTCCCCACCGTCTCCTTCCCGAACCCGGAGGAGCCGGGCGCGATGGACCTGGCGGTCGCGCTGGCCGCCAAGCTCGGCGCGGACCTGGTGCTGGCCAACGACCCCGACGCGGACCGCTGCGCGGTGGGCGTGCCGCTGCCCGGCGGCTCGGCGCGCATGCTGACCGGCGACGAGGTGGGCGGGCTGCTGGCCGAGCACGTCATCACGCACACCAGCGGCGACCGGCTGGTGGCCACCACGATCGTGTCGTCCACGCTGCTCGGCAAGATCGCCCAGGCGCACGGGGTGCGTTACGGCGAGACGCTGACCGGCTTCAAGTGGATAATCAAGGCGGGTCCCGGGCTGGTCTTCGGCTACGAGGAGGCGATCGGCTACAGCGTCGGGTCGGAGTCCGGGCTGCCGGTGCACGACAAGGACGGCATCGGCGCGGCGCTGACCGTCGCGGCCATCGCCGCCGCCGCCAAGCGCGACGGCCGCACGCTGCTGGACCTGCTGGACGACCAGGCCAGGCGATACGGCCTGCACGCCACGACGCAACTGTCCTTCCGGGTCGAGGACCTGTCGCTGATCGCCGGCGCGATGGACCGCCTGCGCGGCACGCCGCCGACCGTGCTGGGCGGCCGGGCGGTGCTGTCCGCCGACGACCTGACCCGGCCGGACGGCCCGCTCCCGCCGACCGAGGGCCTGCGCTACCACCTGGACGGCGACGCCCGCGTGGTGGTCAGGCCGTCGGGCACCGAGCCCAAGCTGAAGTGCTACCTGGAGGTGGTCGAGCCGGTGACCGGCGAGGTGCCGGAGGCCAGGGCGCGGGCCGCCGCGGACCTGGAGTCGCTGAAGACCGACCTGGCCGCCGCCCTGGGGCTGCGGATGCCTTGACGGACGCCGCGATCCGTGTGTAGATCGTCTCGGTGCCACCGTGACCGAGGAGGCTTGGGGCATGACGGCGAAGTCGGACCCGAGGCCGTGATCTCCGCACGAGATCAGCCGCCGGGCGGCCGCCGGGATCGGGATATTCGGCTCGCGACCGTCCTGACCGGGCTGTTGCAGCTGGTGCTGGCCGCCGTCCTGGTCGGGGTGCCGGGGTCGGCGCCCACGCTGCACGCCGTGGGCGAGCCGCCGACCGGCCCCACGACCGCCGCTCCCGCGACGCCCGTCGCGCTCAGCCGCCATCGGGCGTCCGAGCCGGCGGGTGCGCGGCCGGCCGTCCCGGCGCCCACCATCACGCGCACGCCCGGACCCACGATTGGGCCCACATCCGGACCCACGACCGGGCCGGTGCGGCCGGGCCGGGATCCCGGTGCCGACCGGCAGTCGCAGGCCGGGCACGAGCCCGTGGCGCGGGAGCCTGCGGCCACGCATCGCACGCACCGCCCCGAACCGTCCGCCACC
>NZ_JABCPZ010000183.1 GCF_013283785.1 Nonomuraea antri | reverse complement strand
CGCCACCGCCCCGCCCGACGCCGTGACCGGGCCTGTGGTCGCCGGGGTTCCTGGCGGCGTCCGGGGTGGCGTTCGCGCTGGCCGTGGTCAACTTCGGGCTGATCTACGCGCTGCCCGTCCGGCTGGGCGAGCTGACGTCGTGGACGCCGGCGCGGATCGGGCTGGCCATGGTCTGGCCGCTGCTGTTCGGCGGCGCGTTGTCGTGGTTCGTGGTGGCGGCCTCGGCCCGGCTGCGACCGGCCACGGTGACGCTCGCGCTGATGGTCACCTCAGGACTGGCCGTCCCGGTCGCGGCCCTGGCCGCCTGGCCGGCGCTGCTGCTGGCCGCCCAGGCGGCGGCCTCGATCGCGGCCGCCTCCGGGCAGGGCGTGCTGGCCGGCCGCGCGGTCGCCGCGGCGCCCGAGTCGCGCAGGCCGGTCGCGATCGGCCTGTTCAACCTGTGCTACCTGCTGGGCACCGCGTTCGGCCCGGTCGTCATGGGACTGCTGGTTCAGTAGATGAGCTGGTACGCGCCGGGTTTCACCCTCCTGGTACGGGCCCAGTACTCGAAGGTGAAGCCCGGCCAGACCGTCCGGTTCACGCCGTGTTCGTCCAGGTACCAGGACTTGCAGCCCCCCGCGTTCCACACGAGCGGATCGAGCCTTTCGTGCAGCCGCCGGTTGAACTCCCGCTGCTGCTCGGGTTTGACGTCGATCGCCCTGGCCTGGGTCTTCGACAGCAGCCGCAGGCAGTCGATGACGTAGCGCACCTGCGACTCGATCATGAAGACCACCGAGTTGTGCCCCAGCCCGGTGTTGGGCCCGAGCAGGAAGAACAGGTTGGGGAACCCGGCGGTGCTGATGCCGAGGTAGGTCTCGATGCCGTCCTGCCAGGCGTCCTGGAGTTTGAGCCCGTTCCTGCCGACGATCCGCTGGTCCTGCAGCGCGTCGACGACCCTGAACCCGGTGCCGTAGATGATCACGTCCACCTGGTGCTCCACGCCGGCCGCGTCCACGATGGAGTGCGGGCGGATCTCGGCGATGCCGTCGGTGACGAGCGAGACGTTCTCCCTGGTCAGGGTGGGATAGTAGTCGCTGGAGATGAGCAGGCGCTTGCAGCCGATGGTGTAGTCGGGGGTGAGCTTGCGGCGTAGCTCAGGGTCGGGCACCTGGTTCTCCAGATGCCGGAGCGCCAGCTTCTCGTGCACCTTCATCAGCCGCGGGTCCACGGCGAAGCCGAGCGCGCGGGTCTCCAGCGTCCAGTAGATGCCGTTGCGCAGGGCTCTGGCTAGGCCGGGCAGCCGCAGGGCCCGCCGCATCGCCGGCGGGACGGCGAAGTCGGGCTTGGGGTGGATCCACGGGGGCGTGCGCTGGAAGAGCGTGAGCTGGGCCGCCTGCGGAGCGACCTGCGGCACGAACTGCACGGCCGAGGCCCCGGTGCCGATGACGGCCACGCGCTTGCCGGTCAGGTCGACCGAGTGGTCCCACTCGGCGGAGTGGAAGGTCGGGCCGGCGAAGGTCTCCCGCCCTGAAATCTCCGGAAATTTCGGGATGTGGAGGGCGCCGATACCCGACACCACCGCGTTGGCCCGCAGCGTCTCGCCGTCGTCGGTGGCGATCGTCCAGTCCCTGCGCTCGTCGTCGTACTCCAGCGACACGACGCGCTTGCCGAACCTGAAGTGCGGGCCGATGCCGTACTTGGCGACGCACGCGCGCATGTAGTCCCAGATCTCGGCCTGCGGCGAGAACATGCGCGACCAGCCGGGGTTCAGCTCGAAGGAGAAGGAGTACATGTGCGACGGCACGTCGCAGGCGCAGCCGGGGTAGGTGTTGTCCCGCCAGGTCCCGCCGAGGTCGTCGGCCTTCTCCAGGATGACGAAGTCGTGGTATCCGGCCTCCTTCAGCTTGATCGCCATCCCGATCCCGGAGAAGCCGGAACCGATGATCACTAGCCCTGGGTCAGCCACTGGTCCTCCTGTGTCCCTCGAACTCGGCGTGGGCCGGTGAGCGGGCGATGTAGTCCAGCGCCTGCTGGAGATCGCCTTCCTGGCTCGGGTGGAAGCCCGGACGCAGGTAGCGCGGCGCGGCCAGGGCCAGGCTCCTGAGCGTCGGCACCCGGCCCTGGTGGGCCCGGTGGAAGAAGTGCGTCCACTTGACGCGCAGGCGGCCGCGGACCAGCGGGTCGTGGGCCAGCAGGAACGCCGCCCCGCGCCTGATCAGCCAGACGAGCGCGACCCCGGTCAGCGCCATCGTCCTGACGCGCCGCGGATAGCCGCCGTCGAGGTGCGTGAACAGGTCGAACGCCACGCTGCGGTGCTCGACCTCCTCGGCGCCGTGCCAGCGCAGCAGGTCCAGCATCACCGGGTCGGCCCCGGCCCGGTCCAGCGCCTCGGCCCCGAGGATCCACTGGCCGAGCACGGCCGTGTAGTGCTCGATCGCCGCGATGATCGCCAGCCGCTCCATCAGCCAGTACCGCGCGGCCACGGGCGGCAGGGTGTGGTCGCCGAGCAGCCGCTCGAACAGCCACTCGACGTTCGCCACGTACGGCGCCGGGTCGAGGCCCTGCTCCTTCATGTGCTCCAGAACCCGCTGGTGCGCGACCGCGTGCGTGCCCTCCTGGCCCATGAAGCCTTTGACCTGCCGCTTCAACTCCTCGTCCGTGACGTGGGGCAGTGCCTGCTTGAACACGTGCACGAACCATCGCTCCCCGGCGGGCAGCAGCAGGTGCAGGACGTTGATGAGGTGCGTGGAGAACGGGTCGCCGGGCACCCAGTGCAGCGGCGTCTCCTCCCAGGAGAACCGGACCCGGCGCGGCCTGATGTCCGCGGTCGTCGGCGCCAGCTTATTGGACACATCGTCCAATGTATTCCGGCTCACCCCGTCCGGTCCAGGGGTGCGGGCCAGTGAGAACCGTCACACCGACCGGACGGTATGCCTCAGCCGCCGCAGGCCTCGAACCCCCAGGCCCGGTGGTCGACCGTGTACCTGTCGCGCACGGTGAACCTGCTGGTGCCCAGGTCCAGCCGGAGTATCGCCAGGCGCTTGAGCAGCCGCTCCTCGACGTGCAGGGTGAGCTGCCGGTTCGCGGTCCAGTCGAGCATCGTGACCGCCTGCTCGCCGCTGAGCGCGACGGGAGCGCCGTACTTCCGCTGCGGCTTGCCGGTGCGTGAGAGCGGGTGCACCTGGGCGTCGGGCAGGCGCAGGACGGTGCCGTCGTGCAGGCGCAGCCGCCAGGGGCCGCAGGGCCTGGCGCCGGCGCACTCGACGAGCGAGACGTAGCGCGCGGGGTGGACGAGCGAGTGGCGCGAGGGGTGTACGTCCGCGTGTGCCTGAGACGGGGTCGCCGGGGCGGGGCCGAGTGCCAGGCCGGCGGCCGCGAGGAGTGCGGCGAAGGTTCGCATACCCGCTTGGACGAGCCAGAGCAGGCGCTTGTTCTAGATCAGGGGAGACCGGCGGGAAACGACGAAGACCCGCCACGGCTTCCGCGGCGGGATGTGTGCGCTGTGTGATTGGAGGCTAGCGGAGCAGGAAGAACGCGGCGACGCCGATGACCACGATCACCGCGACCACCGCCACGATGGGCAGCAGCGACGACTTCTTGGGCGCCGCGGACTCCTGCTCGGCCCGCTGCGCGAAAGCGCGGAACTGCTGGGTGTTCCCCGCGGGATCGATGTGCTGATCAGACATGGTGAGCAGCCTAGCGCGAGCGCCTGAGGTGTTTGCACCTTTTTGATGTGATCTGTAGCCCGGGCTGAGTTCGGGACCACCGGCCCGGCCGGATAGCTTGGAAGCATGCTCAGGACCCTGCTCTCTCCCCGCATCGTGGGGCTTCACCTGCTGACGATCGGGGTCCTGATCGGCTTCATCCTGCTCGGGCGCTGGCAGCTCGGCGTCTTCCAGGACTCGGGCAAGCCGCTCGCCACCGCCGACCCGGCGCCCGTCGCCGTCGGCACGCTGGCCCCGCTCGGGCAGCAGCTCGACGGCGAGAGCGTGGGCCGCATGGTCACCGCGGCGGGCGTCTACGACGCGGGCAGGCAACTGCTGGTCGCCGACCGCCGCCCCGACGTCGACGCGCCGGGCGGCAACGTCTCGCGCGACCACGGCTACTGGGTGCTCACGCCGATCAGGCTCGACGACGGCACGCTCATGCCGGTCGTCCGCGGCTGGACGGCCAAGGCCGACGACCCGGGCACGGCCGTGCCGCCTGGCCGGGTCGAGGTGTCCGGCCGGCTGCGTGCCCAGCAGGGCACCGACATGGTGCAGCGGCGGCCGGAAGGGCTGCCCGCCGGCCAGGTGCAGACGGTGTCCACCGGCGAGCTGGTGAACCTGTGGACCGGGCAGAAGATCCGGAACGGCTACCTGGTCGCCACGCCGCCGTCGGGCTCGCTCACGCAGGTGAAGGTTCCGCCGCCGGCGACCGAAGGCACGCTGACCTGGCGTAACCTGGCTTACGCGGCTAATTGGTGGATCTTTGCGGGATTCGCCGTGTTCATGTGGTTCCACTTCGTACGCGACGCCGTACGTTCTGATCGGGACCGCGCCAAGTCCCCTGAGATGGTTCTGGAAGGTTGACGGTGGAATCGGCTCTGAAGCCCTTCCGGGCGCTCGCCTACGTGGTCGGCGTCATGCTGCTCGTCCTCTGCGTGGGCATGGTGCTGCGCTACGGCTTCGACTCACCGGAGCTGTCGAAGATCATCGCCCCGATTCACGGCGGCCTCTACATGCTCTACCTGGTCGCGGTCATGAACCTGGGCATGAAGGCCCGCTGGAGCTGGCCGTACATGCTCGGGGTCATGCTCGGCGGCACCGTGCCGTTCCTGTCGTTCTACGTCGAGCGCCGGGTCACCAACCGGGTGCAGGTCGCGACGACGACGGCGGAGGCCTGAGGCCCCCGCCGGTGGTCGAGCGGGCCCGCGGTCTGCGGGCGGGTCAGCGGCCGATGCCGCGCCTGCGGGCCCGCTTGAGCCGCTCACGCTGCGACGGGTCGAGCATCATGTAGCCGACCACCGGGGCGGCGACCACGCCGAGGACGACCAGCAGAGTCACCCAACCGGGCAAGAAGATCAACGAGAGCAGAACCGCGGCGCCTGCGCCGATGGCGTACTTCTGGACTGGCGACATCCCCAACTTCCTCCGAACGCGGAGCGCGCGCTCCGCCTCTCTCACATTCTGCGTCTCTGGTCCAACGTGTGGACCCACCGTCGCGGTTCCAGTTCGCGATGTATCTCAATGGCCGCGGGTGTAGAGCGTGAGGTGGATCGTCCCGAACGTGCGAGTCTGCCCAGGTGTGAGGCCGCGCCGCAGCGCCTGGTAGTGCTCGCCGGCAGCGTACCTGGCGCCGATCCTGGGTGACACCAGCCACACCCGTCCGGCCCCGGCCAGCTCGGCCGGCGGGCGCGGCGTCAGGTCGGTCAGCTTCTCGTACGGCTCGGCGTACACGGCCACGAACAGCCTGAACCGGCGCGGCACGAACAGCACCGCGTCGCCCCGCCGCTGCTCGGCGGCCAGCACGTCGGCGAGGCCGCGCAGGTCGTCGGGCCGCTCGTGCACCGGGACGGGCAGCGTCAGCAGGCAGAAGGCCACCACGGACGCGGCCACCCCCGGCCACGACCGCACCACCCGCGCCAGCCCGATCCCGGCCAGCAGCGCCAGCGCGGGCACGCAGAAGAGCACGTAACGCGGGTGGTAGACCGGCTGCACCTGGGAGATCGCGAACGACAGCGCCACCGGCAGCACCGCCCACCACGTCACGGACGGCGCCCGCGCCGCCCCCACCAGCGCCAGCCCGAACAGCGCGACCGCCGGCCAGAGCCCGCCCGCGACCTCCAGCGGGAACGCGGCCACCTCGGCCCAGCCCGGCCGCTTCAGCCAGAACACCTGCGCCTCGCGCTGCCCGGCCGCGACGATCACCAGCGGGACGAGCGCCGCCCCGGCCCCGGCCAGCGCGACCAGCACCGCGCGCGTCCGCGCCACGACCAGATGGGCGGGCACCAGCATCCCGCGCGTCCGCACCACGACCAGATGAGCGGGCACCAGCAGCAGCGCGTACAGGTGCAGCCAGCCCAGCAGCGCGACGCTCGCGGCGTATCCGGCGTACCGCCATCGCGACGGCCGCTCCACCGCCTCCGCCAGCAGCCAGAACGCCAGCACCGCGACCGCGCTGACCAGCGCGTACGAGCGGGCCTCCCAGGCGTACCTGAGCGCGATCGGGGTCAGCGCGTAGATCAGGCCGCCCGCGACCCCCGCCACCGTCCCGGCCAGCCTGCGGCCCAGGACCGCCAGCCCGTACGCCGCCACGGTGAACGCCAGCATCGACGGCAGCCGCAGCACCAGCTCGGGCGGCCCGCCGAGCACGGCGAAGGGACGCAGGATCAGGTAGGACAGCGCGTGCACCGCGTCGAGGTCGCCGAGCAGCTCGAACAGCTCGGCCAGAGGCATCCTGGCGGCCAGCGCGCTGACCGATTCGTCCCGCCACAGCGGCGGCGCCGGGCCGTGCAGGAAGAGCACCAGGAACGCGACGACCGGGACGGCCGCGAGCGCCGTCCCGCCATCCGCGCGGCCGGGATCGCCGCGCAGAGGGAGCGCCGTCACCGGACCTGACGGCCGGGTAAGCAGATCACCGGATGACGGCCTGGAGCTCGTGACGCAGGACGTCGGGCGCCGGCCGGGCGGCCGGGTCGCCGGACAGCAGCTGGAACAGCACGGGCGCCAGCGCTCCCGCCCTGGTCAGCGGCGCGCCAGGGGCCGGGGGCCGGCCTTCGACGGCCATGAACAGCGTGGCGCCGAGCGACCACAGGTCACCCGCCTGGCTCGGCACGCCCTCGGGCGCCGCGTACGCCGGCAGCGTCGCGGCGGCCAGCGGCGCGACCAGCGTGGCGTAGCCGTCGGCGTCGACGAGGACGCCGCCCGGCTGCACCGCGCCGTGATGCGCGCCCCTGGCCTGGAGCTGGTCGAGCAGGTCGAGCCCGATCGCCGCCACGGTGGCCGGCGGCAGCGGCCCGGCGGACTCGACGAGCTGGTCGAGCGGCCGGTCGAGGGCGAGCCGGGCCAGCGTCGTGCGCACCACCTCGACCGGCGGCGCGCCGCCGGGCTGCAGCATGGCCCTGATCAGCGAACGCAGCGGGTCGGCGCCCTCGGCCGGGATCTGGCCGGGCGGCCGGCCCTCGATCGCGAAGTGCAGCGTGGCGGCCAGCGACCACAGGTCGGCGGACGGCCGCATGCTCAGGCTCGGCCCGCCGAACCCGGCGAGCACGGCCCGGCCGGTCGAGGTCAGCAGCACGTTGGCGGGCTCGATGCGGCCGTGCACGATCCCGGCCGCATGCGCGGCCACGATCGCCGACAACACGCACACGCCCATCCTGGCCGCCTGCATCACCGGCAGCGGCCGGCGCGAGCGCACCGCCTGCTCCAGCGACGACCCGGAGACGAACTCCATGACCAACCAGGGCGTGCCTTCGTCGATCACCACGTCGAGGATCCTGGCGACCGAGGCATGGCGCAGCTCCGCCGCGCGTCCCGCCTCCCGCAGGGCCGTCTCGCGCAGCTCGGCGGGCACCCGTAGCTGCCTGACCGCGACGTCACGGTGTTCCGACTCGTCGAAGGCCAGCCGTACGGATCCCTCGCCCAGGGGGTTCAGCAGCCGGTAGCGCCCGGCCAGCTTCCTGGTCTCTGCCATGTCGAGGTGCACGATAGCGGTATGCGCACGCGCGGGGCCATCTATGCCAGCCACGCCTCGTGGGCATCGTGCAGCCTGGTCCAGAGCTTGTCCTTCTCCTCGGCGGGCACGTCGTCCAGGGGCAGGCCGAACACGTCGGCCAGCGCGGCGTAGTAGTCGCGGGCGGTGTTGAGCGTGACCGTGTGCGCGCCGTTGCCCAGCCGGGTCAGCACCAGCCCGCGCAGGGTGTCGACGCCCGACGCGTCGCGCCGCTGCACCACCGCGACCCGGACGAACCCGGACTCCGGCGAGGTGGACAACTCGTGATGCTTGGCGAGGAAGGCGGACATGGCGGCGGGTTCCGGGCCGAAGTCCATTCCGGCGAACGATCCGCTCGGGTCGTGCTCGAAACGCCACCCGCCGGGCGCGACCGCGGACGGACCCAGCCCGTACGTGAAGGGCCCCTGCGTGTAGGAGCCGGCGACCAGCGGGAGCGGCTCGTGCAGCCCGTCGCCGAGCCCGAGGTCGGCCAGCCACTCACCGCCGGGATTGCCGGCCGACGGCAGCCCGCGCACGGTGAGCACCAGGTGGTTGCCGGTGATGCCCGGCTCGGCGTTCCTGTTCTGCACGCCGCCGACGTGCCTGGTGACGTCGTAGCCGAGTGCCATGAGCAGGTGGGAGAACGCGCCGTTGAGGTGGTAGCAGTAGCCGCCGCGGCCGCCGATGATCCGCTCGGTCGAGTCGAGCGGGTCGATGCTCGTCGGCCGGCCGAGCCAGATGTCCAGCGCCTCGTACGCGACCCGTTCGACGTGGGCGACGTGCAGCGCGCGCAGGCTCTCCGCGGAGGGCGGCGCGGTCAGGAGTTCGGGCAGGCCGAGGCGGCGCAGGTAAGCGGCGGAGTTCACCCGGCCAAGTCTGCACCGCCCGTGCGGCCCGGCCAACCCGCGCGGGCGGGGGCTTCTGCACCGGATGTGCACAAATAGGGGAGTGTCGTCTGCACAGCGCACTTCTAGGCTTTGCTCGTGGCAGAGCAGCGAAGGATCCTCCTGGTCGAGGACGACGAGACGATCGCGCTGGCCGTGCGTGACAGGCTGGCCGCCGAGGGCTTCGCCGTCAGCGTGGCGGCGGACGGGCACGACGCCCTGGTGAGATACGGCAGGGCGGAGCCCGATCTGGTGATCCTCGACCGGCTGCTGCCCGGCCTGGACGGGCTGGAGGTCTGCCGCAGGATGCAGGCCGCCCGCCCGGTGCCGGTGCTCATGCTGACCGCCCTGGGCGAGGAGACCGACGTGCTGGTCGGGCTCGGCGTCGGCGCGGACGACTACCTGGCCAAGCCGTTCAGCATGCGCGAGCTGGTGGCCAGGATCCACGCGCTGCTGCGCCGGGTGGACCGCGCCTCCCAGCTCGCACTGGAGGACACCGTGATCAGGGTCGGCGAGGTGGAGATCGACACCGCCGCCCGGCGCGTGTTCGTCCGCGGCGTCGAGGCGCAGCTCACCAGGACCGAGTTCGACCTGCTGCGGCGCCTGGCCGAGCGGCCCGGACAGGTCTTCGAGCGCGACAGGCTGCTGTCGGACGTGTGGGGCTTCTCCGAGGCCGCGGCCACCAGGACGGTGGACAGCCACGTCCGGGCGCTGCGCCGCAAACTCGGCTCCGACGTCGTGCGCACCGTGCACGGCGTCGGCTACGCGCTGGTGCGCCGATGAGGCCGCTGGACTTCCTCGGCCGGATCAAGGTCAAGCTCGGCATCGTGATCGTGCTGGCCGTGGCCACCGCGTTCGTGGTGAACGAGGTCGGGCTGAACTCCGGCTTCACCCGCGACGTGCGCATCGCGGTGGCCGTGATCCTGGCGTTGATCATGGTGCAGGTGCTGGCCATGGGCATGACCAAGCCACTGCGTCAGATGGCCAGGGCCGCACAGACCATCGCCAAGGGCCACTACCTGCTGCGCGTGCGCGCCACCTCGCGCGACGAGGTGGGCGAGCTGGCGCGGGCGTTCAACGCGATGGCCGCCGACCTGGGAGAGGTGGACCGGCAGCGGCGCGAGCTGATCGCCAACGTCAGCCACGAGCTGCGCACCCCGATCACCGCACTGCGCGCGGTCCTGGAGAACGTCGTGGACGGCGTCTCCGCGCCCGACCCGGAGACCATGCGGACCGCGCTGGCCCAGACCGAACGCCTGGGCCGGCTGGTCGCCCAGCTCCTGGACCTGTCGCGGCTCGACTCCGGCGTCCGCCTGATCGAACCGGACGACGTCGAGCTGGCGCCGCTGATCGAGCAGGCCGTGCGCGAGGCGTCGCTGGCCCGCGAGGACGTCGCGATCCGCCCGGCCGTGCGCGCCGGGCTGGTGGTGCGTGCCGACCCCGACCTGCTCGCCCAGGTCCTGGCCAACCTGCTGGACAACGCCGTACGGCACAGCCCGGCCGGGGGCGAGGTCACGGTGACGGCGACGGCGTCCGGGGCCGGGGTGCGCCTGGCGGTGGCCGACCAGGGGCCGGGCATCCCGGTCGCGGCCAGGGGACGGGTGTTCGAGCGCTTCTCCCGGCTGGACGCCGGGCGGGCGGCCGACTCGGGCGGCGCCGGGCTGGGGCTGTCCATCGTGAAGGAGATCGTGGAACTGCACGGGGGCTCGATCCGTATCGACGACGGCCGCGCGGGCTGCCGCATGGTCGTCGAATTACCAGAGAGGACGACGATGGCAGAGGCGCCGCTCGGGGGAGAGCAGGACGGGGTCGCGCCGGAACGCGTGCCGCAGGAGCAGGCCGTGCCGGTGCCGGAACCTGCACTGGTGGCGGCACCGGTGGCGGTGGCTGAGGTGGTGCCCGAGCCTGAGCCCGAGCCGGTGCCTGAGCCGGCGCTCGAACGGGAGCTGCAGCCCGCGGGGGCGGCTGCCGCGCCCGTGGCGGCGCCGGTGATGGTGAGTCCCGGGTACGTGGCGGCGGGAGTCCCGATGCCGGGGCCGCCGCCGCCCCCTTCCGGCGGAGGTCTGGGCCATGTCATCGGGGGCGGCGCGGTGGGGCTGCTGGTCGGGTTCCTGGTCGGGATGTTCAGCGCGGTGATGGTGAGCATCGTCGCCGGTGACGGGGCCGCGCTGGCCACGCTGGTGCTGGTCACCGCGCTGTTCGGGGCGATCGGGGCGTCGATGGGCGCGAGCTCGGCCAGGCGGCGGGCCGAGGAGCTCCACCGGTACCAGAGCCTGCACGGCCAGCGCGGACCGCAGGCCATGCCCCAGCCGGGCCAGCCGGGGCCGAGTCAGCCGGGCCAGCCAGGAACGGGTCAGCCGGGCCAGGGACAGCCGGGTCAGCCGGGACCGGGACAGCCGGCGCAGAAGGCGCCCGGGCAGGCCGGTGGGCAGCCGCCCGTTTATGTGCCGCCCCCGCTCTTCCCCAGGCCGGAACTGCCCGACACCCCCCGCTGGCTGCTCCCCACCGTCGCCGGCGCGGGCGCGTTCGCCGCGGTGGCGCTGCCCGAGGCGGAGGTCGGCCTGGGCGTCGTGCTGGTGTCGCTGGTGATGGGCCTGGCCGCGTTCCCGGCCCTGCTGCGGCGGATGACCCCGTGGACGGTGTCGCTCGGGCTCACGGCGTACTGGCTGATCTCGATGGCGGCCGTGCGGGACGCCGACTACCTGGTGGCGCTGCTGCTCCTGGCCGGGGCCGGGGTGGGTGCGCTGGCCGTGTCCGGGGCCGGGCTGGGCTGGCTCGGCGTGATCAGGGGCGGCGCGTCCGTGCTGCTCGCGCTGGGCCCGGTGCCGTGGTTCCTGGCCAAGCCGCTCAAGAAGCTCACCGCCAAGCGGCGGATCCTGCCCGGGCTGGCCGCGATCGGCATCACCGCGGTGCTGCTGCTGGTGTTCGGGGTGCTGTTCGCCTCGGCCGACCCGGTGTTCGCCGGCTACCTGGAACACCTGACCACCGCCCCCGACTGGGCCGACAGCGCGACGGCGCGCATCGTCGTGTTCGTGATGATCGCGGTGCTGCTCGCGGCCCTGGTGCTGGTGGCGCTCAGGCCGGTCGTCGACCCGGTCGGCCCCGAGCCGAAGTTCAGTGTGAGCAGAAGTGTCTGGCTGGTGCCGCTCACGGCGGTGAACCTGCTGTTCGCCTCGTTCGTGGCGGTGCAGATCAGGATGTTCTTCGGCGGCGCCGAATGGGTGATGCGCACCGCCGGGCTGACCTTCGCCGAGTACGCCAGGCAGGGCTTCTTCCAGCTCGTGGTGGTCAGCGTGTTCGTGCTCGGCATCGTGGCCATCGCCAGCGGCATGCTCAAGGTGGTCAGGACCGAGCGGTGGCTGCTGGCCGCCCAGCTCGGCGTGCTGTGCGGGCTGACCATGGTGGTGCTGGTCTCGGCGCTGTACCGGATGGAGACCTACACCGACGCGTACGGGCTGTCCAGGCTGCGCCTCGCGGTGGAGGCCACGACCTGGTGGCTGGGCGGCGTGTTCGCGCTCGTGCTGATCGCCGGCGCGGTACGGCTGGCCGGCCGCGGCACGGGCTGGCTGCCCCGCACGGTCGTCCTGGTGACCGCGCTGTCGCTGGGCGCGTTCGCGGTGGTCAACCCGGACTGGCAGGTGGCGCGGTCGCAGGTCGAGGTACGCGGACTCGACCGGCTGGACGCCGACTACCTCGACAACCTGGGCGCCGAGGCCGTGCCGGTGCTCGACCGGCTGCCCGAGCCGCAACGCAGCTGCGTGCTGCGCGACGTGGTGGCGGGCAACGGGCTGGGCAGTCCGGACCCGTGGAACGGCTGGAACCTGGCCAGGGCCGAGGCCCGCGAGATCCTGGCCAGGCGGCCGGTGCGGACCGACGTCGGCTGCGGACCGACGATCCGGCCCAGCTCTGATTGAATCTCGGGGTGATGTTCGACGTAGTCATCAGCGGCGGGCGGGTGCTCGACGGCACGGGCGCCCCGGCGTACCGCGCGGACGTGGCGATCAGCGGCGACAGGATCGCCGCGATCGGCCGCCTCATCGGCCCGGAGACGGAAACGACGGCGGCGACGGTGATCGACGCGACGGGCCGGTTCGTCGCGCCCGGCTTCGTCGACTGCCACGCGCACGGCGACGCGGCCGTCTTCGACCCGGTGGTCCAGCAGGCCGCGCTGAGCCAGGGCGTGACCACGTTCGTCCTGGGCCAGGACGGCCTGTCGTTCGCGCCAGGCTCGGCCGAGACCGTCGCCTACGCCTCGCGGTACTTCGCGGCCGTCAACGGGCTGCTGCCCGAGTCCCTGAGGTCCGGCCCGCTGACCGTGGGGCAGCTGCTCGACGGCTACGACCGGGCGGTCGCGCTGAACACCGCGTACCTGCTGCCGCACGGCACGATCCGCTACGACGTGATGGGCGCCTCGCCGGCCGCGCCGTCGCCTGCCGAGCTGGCCGCGATGGTGCGCCACGTCGAGCGCGGGCTGTCGGAAGGCGCGGTCGGGCTGTCGAGCGGGCTCGAATACCTGCCCGGCCGCTACGCCGACGCCGAGGAGCTGGCCGCGCTGTGCGCGCCGCTGGAGTCGTCGCCGTACGTGACCCACATGCGGGGCTACGGCGCGAACGCCGGGATCGGCATGGCCGAGGTCGGGCGGATCGCCGAGCGGTCGGGCGCCGCCGTGCACGTCTCCCACCTGCACGGGCCGGCCGACCTGCTGCTGCCGCTGCTCGACGAGGCGCACGGCAAGGGCCTCGACCTGACCTTCGACACCTACCCCTACCTGCGCGGCAGCACGATCCTGGCGATGGTGGTGCTGCCGCCGCACGTGCCTGGGGCCGAGCCGGACCTGGCGCTGGACATGATCGCCGCGGCCGACCTGGACGAATGGTGGCCGGCCATGTCCGAGACCTGGCCCAGGCTGACCGTCTCCCACGCGCCCGGCCTGGAGTGGGCCGAGGGGCTGACCCTGGTCGCGGCGGCCGAGCAGGCGGGCGCGACCCCGGCGGAGTTCTGCCGCAGGCTGCTGGTGGAGACCCGGCTGGAGGCCGGCTGCGTGTCCGCCAGGCCCGACGAGGGCCCAGCGGGCGAGGAGTCGGTGCGCCGGGTGCTGCGTCACCCCGCGCACACCGGCGGCTCCGACGGCATCTACGTCGGCGGTCATCCGCATCCGCGCGGGTTCGGGGCGTTCGCCAGGTTCCTCGGCAGGCACGTGCGCGAGCTGGGCGACTGGACGTGGGAGCAGGCCGTGGTGCACCTGGCCTCGCACCCGGCTCGCAGGTTCGGCCTGGCCGACCGCGGTCTCGTGCGTCCCGGGCAGGCCGCGGACCTGGTCGTGTTCGACCCGGCCACGGTCGGCGACGCGGCCACCTACGCCGCGCCGCGCACGTTCGCGACCGGGGTCGGCGACGTCCTGGTGTCCGGCGTGCCGGTGATGTCCGGCGGCGCGCCGACCGGAGCCACGCCGGGCCGCGCCCTGCGGTCGCGCTGAAGATCGTTCGTCCGATTGAGATAGGGTCGGACGCGGATAAAGGGGGTGTTGTGCAGGGAATCCTTGGCCAGTCGGTCCTCGACGGGGAGCTCGGTTTTCCGTTGATGGTGGTGCACCGCGATGCTCTGGAGCACAACGTGGCCACCATGGCGGCGTTCGCGCGCGACCATGGGATGGAACTGGCGCCGCACGCCAAGACGCACATGTCCGCTGAGATCGCCGCGATGCAGCTCGAAGCGGGCGCGTGGGGCCTGACCGTGGCCACGCCGCGGCAGGCGCGCACCGTGCGCGGCTTCGGCGTCGACCGGATCATGCTGGCGAACCAGGTGGTCGACCCGGCCGGGCTGAAGTGGGCGGCGGCCGAGCTCGACGCGCATCCCGCGTTCGAGTTCCTGTCCTTCGTCGACTCGACGGCCGGGGTGGACATCCTCGCTCGGTTCGCCTCGTCCCGGCCTTTCCGGGTGCTCGTGGAGCTCGGGCACGAAGGCGGGCGAGCCGGATGCCGGTCCCTGGACGACCTGCTCGACCTGGCCGCGTACGTGCAGCGCACGCCCGGCGTCGAGCTGGCCGGCGTGGCCGGCTACGAAGGCTCGCTGAAGACCGACGACGAGGTGCGCAAATACCTCGACCTGCTGCAACAGGCCGTCGAGTACATGCGGGTGAAGAACCCGATCCTGACCGTCGGCGGCAGCCAGTGGTTCGACGTGATCGGCCGCGAGCTCGTCGCCACCCAGGCCAGGATCCTGCTGCGCAGCGGCGCGTACGTCAGCCACGACGACGGCTACTACCGCGAGCGCACGCCGTTCAACCGCATGGACGGCGAGCTGCGGCCGGCGCTGGAGGTGTGGGCGCACGTGTTGTCCACGCCGGAGCCCGGGCTGGCGATCGTCGGCATGGGCAAGCGCGACGCGCCCTACGACGAGGGGCTGCCCATCCCGCGCCGGGGCGGCGTGACCGTGATGCGCATGCAGGACCAGCACACGGTGGTGCACGCCGAGGGGCTCAAGCCCGGCGACCTGCTGGCTTTCGGCATCTCCCACCCGTGCACCGCCTTCGACAAGTGGCGGGTGCTGCCCATGGTGGATCGGGACTACCGTGTCGTTGGCACGGTGAACACCAACTTCTAGGGAGATGTCGTGAAAAAGGAGCTGAGGACCACCGAAGGCGCCGCCCCGGTCGGCGCCTACTCGCAGGGGCTCGTCGTCGGCGACTTCGTCTACACCTCGGGCATGGGCCCGCTCGACCCGCAGACCGGTGAGATCGTCGGCGACGACGTGGCCAGTCAGACGCACCAGGTCATGCGCAACCTCGGCGCCATCCTGGCCGCGCACGGGCTCGGGTTCGACGACGTGGTCAAGTCCACGGTGCACCTGCAGCACCTGGAGCGCGACTTCGCCGCGTACAACGAGGTGTACAAGTCGTACTTCACCCAGCCGTACCCGGTGCGCACCACGGTCGGCTCGCAGCTGCTCGGCATCCTGGTGGAGATCGACTTCGTCGCGCACAAGAGCGCGTAAGGTCTGTTCGTGGACAGTTCGGTATACGTCTTCGTCGAGGACCTGCGAGGCGAAGGCGTCGAGCGGGTGCTCGACAGGATCAGCGGGTTCGGCGTGGGCGGCATCACCGTCGGCGTCGTGCACCACGCCTCCCGCGACGTCACCCCGCACGGACTGTCCAGACTGACGCTCCGCCACGACGGCGCGCACTTCAGCCCGCCCGTCGACCTGTTCGACGGGCAGCGCCTGGCCCCGGTCCCCGGCTATCTCGACGCGCTCGACGGGCTGCGCGAGGCCTGCTCCCGCCGTGACATGAAACTGCACGGCTGGACGGTGTTCCTGCGCAACGCCACGCTGGGCGCCGAGCATCCGGACGTCACCGTACGCGACTGCTTCGGCGACCGGGGCTCGCTCACCGACCTGTGCCCGGCGCATCCCGACGTACGCGACTACGCGGTCGCCCTGGCCAGGGCGGTGGCCAGGCTCGGCGTCGACAGCGTGGTCGCCGAGTCGCTGCACTTCAGGCCGCTCAAGCCGCAGCGCTCGTTCGTGCCGCTCGGCCCGATGGACGCCTACCTGTTCGGCCTGTGCTTCTGCGACTACTGCATGCGCCGGGCCACCGACCTGGGCGTCAACGCCGAGGTGGCACGCGACGAGTGCGCGCGGATCGTCGGCGGCGTGTTCGACGGCGACCCGCCGGCCCAGGGCGAGGTGACCAGGGCCGCGCTGACCGCGTACGCCGGGCCCGAGGTCGTGGCGTACGCGCGGGCCCGTTCCGAGACCGTCACCACGCTGGTCTCGGAGGTGGCCTCCGCGGTCGCCGACGAGGGCTCCAAGCTGGTGTTCATCGACTCGACCGGCGCGGTCAAGGGCTACACCGACGGGCTGCCCACGCCCGGGCTGGCCGCGCACGACGCCTGGCAGCTCGGCGTGGACCTGGTGGCGCTGGGCGACCTCGTCCCCGGCTTCGGCGTGCTCGCCTACGCCCGCGACGCCGCCCGGGTGGCCGACGACGTGGGCGCGTACCTGCGCTCGGTGGGCAAGGACCGCGAGGTGCGTGCCGTGCTGCGGCCCGGCCACCCCGACAGCGACGCCACCGACAGGCTCGTCGCCAAGGCCCGCGCGGCGAAGGCGGCGGGCGCGCTCGCGGTCGACTTCTACGCCTACGGGTTGGTGCCGCACCCCGTGCTCGACCGCATCCCGGCCGCTCTCGACTTCTAGCCGGCCCCGCCTTCTGGCCGACCCCGCCTTCTAGCCGGCCTCGTCGCGTACGACCCCATGGAGTACGGCCGAGACGGCGGCGGTGGTGAAGTCGTCGGTGAGCGGCAGGCCGCGGAAGACCGAGCGGACCCACACCGCCCCGGCCAGCAGGTCCACGATCAGCATCGGGTCGGCCGACGGCTTGAGCTCGCCGCGGCGCACGGCCCGTTCGAAGATCTCCCGTTCGCGGGCGAAGCGGTCGGCGAAGAAGCGGCGGGCGTCGAGTTCCGGATGGCGTACCGCGGCGCCGAGCGCGGTCACCGCGACGTCGCTGGCGGGCGGCACGGTGAGCAGCCGCGCCAGGTGCTCCACCAGCGCGACCAGGTCGCCGCGCAGGCTGCCGGTGTCGGGCGGGTCGAAGCCGAGCACGTCCGACTCGATCAGCGCCGCGCCCAGCAGCGCGGCCTTCGACGGCCACCAGCGGTAGATCGTCGTCTTGTTGACGCCGGAACGCTCGGCCACGCCCTCGACGGTGAGCCCGTCGTAGCCCTTCTCCGCGACCAGCCGCAACGTCGCGGCGAAGATCTCCTGCTGCTTCCTCGGCGCCATGGGCCTCATTTTCTCCCGGCGAACGCGGTGGCCACGCCCAGGCCCAGGTAGACGGCGCCGCTGACGTATCGCAGGCCCTTCCGGGCGGCCCGGCTCCCGTTCACGCGGGCGCCCAGGGTGCCGGCGGTGAGCGCGTACACGACGTCGGACAGCAGGCCGAGCAGCAGCAGCGTGCCGCCGAACACGACGATCTGCAGCGCGGGCGAGCCCGCGCCGGTGTCCACGAACTGCGGCAGGAACGCCAGGAAGAACAGCGCGACCTTGGGGTTGAGCACGTTCACCAGGACGCCTTCGAGAAAGACCCGGCCCAGCGGCTGCGGCCGCGGCGCGTCGGCGGCGGACTGCTCCTTGCCGGTGAACGCCCTGACGCCGAGGTAGACGAGGTAGGCGACGCCGGCCCACTTGACGATCGCGAACAGCGTCGCCGACTCGGAGATCAGGTAGGACAGCCCGGCCGCGGCCGCGGCGATGTGCACGAGCGTGCCGGCCTCCACGCCGAGCGCGCTGGCCAGCCCCGCCGCGCGGCCCTGGGCGAGCCCTCTGGCGGCGATGTACAGGTGGTTGGGGCCCGGGATGATCACCAGGGCCAGAGAGGCGCTCGCGAAGAGGACGAGCGTGGAAACTGAGATCACGAAATATCAGGCTAGGGCGGATTTGGCGCTGATACATCGGCCAATGGGAGGGCGGAAGAATGGACCAATCGAGCACCTTGTCCCGCGTGGCATAGTTGCTGGCGTGAACGGTCTTCTCGTCGGACGCTCTGCTGAGCTGGCCAGACTCGCGCGGGTGCTCGACTCCGCCGCCGCCGGCACGGCCGGGGTCGCGCTCGTCGGCGGAGACGCCGGCATCGGGAAGACCCGGCTGACCGCCGAACTGGTCGCCACCGCGCGGCAACGCGGTTTCCGCGTCATGGTCGGCCAGTGCGCCGAGCTGGGCGACGCGCTGCCGTACCTGCCGCTGGCCGACGCCCTGCGCGGGGCCGAGCCCGCGGTGCGCGAGGCGGTCGCGAACCATCCGATGCTCGGCCAGCTCCTGCCCGGGGTGGAGAGCGCGCCGTCGAGCGGGCTCACCCAGCAGCGGCTGTTCGGGTCGCTGCTCGGGCTGCTGGACGACGTCCAGCCGGTGCTGTTCGTGATCGAGGACCTGCACTGGGCCGACCGGTCCACCCGCGACCTGCTGGTCTTCCTGAGCCGGATGGTGCAGACCGAGCGGGTGTGCGTGGTCGGCACGTACCGGACCGACGACCTGCACCGGCGCCATCCGCTGCGGTCGGTGCTGGCCGAGCTGAAGCGGCTGCCCACGGTGACGAACGTGGAGCTGGGGCCGCTGGATTCCGGCGAAATGTCGGACTATGTCACGACCCTGGGTGAGGTGGACGCGCAGCAGCTCGGCGTCATCGTCAGCCGCGCCGACGGCAACCCGTTCTACGCCGAAGAGCTGTTCGCCGCGCTCTCCGAAGGCGACAGCCTGCCCGACGGGCTGGCCAGCCTGCTGATGTCCAGGGTCGAGGTGCTGTCGGAGGCGGGCCAGCGGGTGCTGCGCGCCGCCGCGGTGGCCGGCCGCCGCGTCGAGGACGAGCTGCTGCGCGAGGTCTCCGACCTCCCGCTGCCGGAGTTCGAGGAGGCCGTGCGCGAGATCGTCTCGCGCGGCCTGCTCCGGGTCGACGGCTACGGCTACACCTTCCGCCACGCCCTGCTGCAGGAGGCCGTCTACACCGACCTGCTGCCGGGCGAGCGCACCAGGCTGCACGCCGCGTTCGCCGGGCTGCTGACGTCGCCCGCCGAACTCGCACACCACTACCTGGCCGGCCACGACCTGGCCGGCGCGCTGGCCGCCTCCGCGGAGGCCGGCCGGGCCGCCGAGCGCCTGGGCGCCCCAGCCGAGGCGCACAGCCACTACGACCGCGCGCTCAGCCTGTGGGACCGCGTCGAGGGCGCGGCGGAACTGTCCGGCGAGAGCCGCGCCCACCTGGCGCTGCGCAGCGCGATCACGGCAGCCGACAGCGGCGACATCCACCGCGCCGTCGCCCAGCTCAAGGCCCTGCCGCCGACGTCCGAGGTGCTCGAACGGCTCGCGTACTACCTGTTCGAGGCCGACGAGGACACCGCGGCGCTGGCGACGGCCGGGCAGGCCGTGGAGAGCGCCGAGGACGACGTCGCGCTGGGCCGCGCCCTGGCCACCCTGGCCCGCACGCTCACCTGGAGCCCCCGCCACCGCGAGCTGGAGTCCGTCGCCGGGCGGGCCCTGGAGACCGCCCGCGCCGCCGGCGCCCGCGACGCCGAGTCCGGCGCGCTGCTCGCCCTGGCCACCTACGTCGAGCACCAGGGCGACGTGACCCGCGCGCGCGAGCTGGTCGAGACCGCCGCCGCGCAGGCCAGCGGCGACCTGGCGATGGACCTGCGGGCCCGCTTCCACCACGCCCGCATCCACTACGAGCAGGGCCTGCTCGCCCAGGCCGCCGAGATCGCCGACGCGGGGATCCGGCTGGCGTCGGAGTCGGGGCTGAAGTGGAGCACGTACGGCACCGACCTGCGGTTCCTGCGCTTCCTCATCCACTACGTGGCGGGGGAGTGGGACCAGGCCGAGGCCGTCGCCGCCGGCTTCGGCGCCAGGGTCGGCACCACGGCCGAGGCCACCCTGTCGTCGTTCGCGCTGTTCATCGAGGCCGGACGCGGACTGCCCGGCTTCGAGAGCCGGCTCGCCTGGGTGCGGCCGTTCTGGTCGGACCCGCTGGTGGTGTACATGTCGCGGGCCCTGGCCGCCGAACACGCCCTGTGGAACGGCGATCCGGAGGCCGCGCTCGAACACGTCCACGCCACGCTCGCCACGCTCGTCCCCGGTGACGCCGGGCACCTGCGGGTGGCCGCCATCGGGCTGTGGGCGCTGGCCGAGCTCGGACGTACCGACGGGGCCGACGACCTGGCCGAACGCGCCCGCTTCGCCGACGACCACGGCCCCATCGGCCAGCGCGGCCAACTCGGCCCGGAAGGCCGCGGCTGGGCGCTGCGCGCCGAGGCGGAGTGGCACCGCGTGCACGGCCGGCTCGACGTGGGGCTGTGGCGTCAGGTGGTCGAGACGTTCGACTACGGCTTCGTCTACGAGGCCGCCCGCGCCCGCTGGCGGCTCGCGGAGGCGCTGCTCGCGGCGGGGGAGCGGGAGGCGGCGCAGGCGGAGTGGGAGCTGGCCAGGGAGACGGCGAGCAAGCTGCGCGCGGCGCCCCTGGAACGAGCCTTGCTGACCTTCGGCCGCCGCGCCCGCTTCACGGCCCGGCCCTCTTCTGGCGGCGAGGCCGCTTTGGTGGGTGGGGTGGCTTCTGCAGGTGGAGTGGCACCGTCGGACGTCGGGTTGCTCACGGCGCGGGAGACGGAGGTGCTGCGGCTGGTGGCCGAGGGGCTGACCAACCGGGAGATCGCCGAGCGGCTGTTCATCGCACAGAAGACGGTGAGCGTGCACGTGTCGAACATCCTGGGGAAACTGCAGGTCTCGACCCGTACACAGGCAGCTGCGGAGGGCCGCCGCCGGGGCCTGGTCGAGTAGTCGCGGAGTTTGAGCTGAGGCCGCAGGGCCTGAGCTGAGGCCGGGGCCTTGAGCTGAGGCCGGGGGCTTGAGCTGAGGCGGCGGGGATTTGGGGCGCTGCGGCGGCCATCGCCCAGCCTCCGAGATGCGCAGCGTTTGAAAGGAAGTCGCAGGGCGATGACCGCACGCTCATTGTGCCACCCTTGGTAATTCCTTGGTGGCTCTTTGTGACAGATCTTTTAGCGGCAAGCGGCGGCCAACCATGAAGGGCGCGCAAACCGGGAAGCGGCGTGGACACAGAGGAGGGGTGCGGACACAGAGGAGGGGGTGGCGGACGCGGATGGGCCTGGACATGGAAGGGGGCGAGCCGCCCCTCCCAGGCAGCCCGCCCCCAGCTCAAGCACTCAACCTCACTCGCTAACGCTCAACATCACTCGATATCGCTCGACGACAGAGGAGGTCTATATACAGGACCTGGCTCAACCCCGAGCGCCCGCCGCCAGGTCCCGAACCACCTGGATCAGCTCCGCCGGATCGAACGGTTTGGTCAGGTACGCGTCCACCCCGATACCCCGTCCGCGCCTCTTGTCGTCGTCCTGCGCCCGTGCCGTGATCAGCACGACCTTGATATGACTGGTGGCCTCCTCCGTCCGCAGTCGCTGCGCGGTGGCCCAGCCGTCGAGACACGGCATCATCACGTCCAGCGTGATGACGTCCGGCATGACGTCGAGCACGCGCTCGAGGCAGTCCTGCCCATCCGTGGCGGTCGCGACCTCGAACCCCTCAAGGTTGAGATTGACCGCGATGAGCTGACGAATGACCTCGTCATCGTCCACAACCAGCACTTTGCCAAGAACCTCGCCCACGGGCGCAAAGTTAACCTGTAGCGGGGTGGTCACGGGCGGTTTTCGCTGGATGTGTTCAAGGAGCTTCTTCTGGTCCCGAGTGGTGCCAGGATGCTGATAACCTTTCAGACGTCGCGCCCCCTTAGCTCAGGGGATAGAGCACCGGCCTCCGGAGCCGGGTGCGCAGGTTCGAATCCTGCAGGGGGCACTCTCGATCTAGATGGCAAAAACACCTTGTGGCCTGCGGAAACGCAGGCCATTCGTGTGCCTGAGGTGTGTCACGGGATGCCGCTGATGGCAGCCGAGTGCCCATGATCACGTACGAGGAGCGTACGGATCTTGGGGACTAGTCGGCGGGCGCGCCTGTCTCGGGAGCTCATCCTGCGAATAGCGCCTCCGGCTTGTGCCACGCTCCCGTGGTGTCAGTGGGGCCTCCACGTAGTGCCTGTCGCCACAGTGACTGCTAGACCAACGATCGAGGAACCCAGGCTCTGGTGTGATCGTGTGGACCACCACAGCGCCGCGAGGTCAGCTCATGCCCGGAGACGAATGAGCATGCTCAGCACTGCTGAGGTTGAACTTGTGATGTTGTAGGGGCTGATGGCTCGTCGTCCGTGCGGTATCACCGGAGCATGCGATATCTCCAAGGAGGCGGGCTGACTGCCGAACGGCAGCAGTTCCGCGAGGAGTTACCGGCTCAAGGCGGCCGAGCGGTTCGCCCAGGGCGAGGCGAGCTCGGTCATCGCCAAGGCCCTGCGCGTCAGCGTCCGCTCCGTACGACGGTGGCGGCAATAGTGGGAGCAGGGCGATCCGCGGGCCCTGCGGTCGCAGGGGCCGGCATCGCTGCCGAGGCTGAGCCAGGAGCAGTTCGCGCAGCTGGAGGCGGAGCTGGCCAAGGGGCCGACCGCGCACGGCTGGGAGGACCAGCGCTGGACCCTGGTGCGGATCAAGACGGTGATCGGTCGGCGCTTTCACATGGTCTACACGATCCAGGGCGTGCGGAAACTGCTGGCGCGTAACGGCTGGTCCTGGCAGGTCCCGGCCCGACGGGCCATGGAGCGGGACGACGGGATGGTGGCCGGGTGGGGCAAGGAAGTGTGGCCCTGCGCGGAAGACTCGCGGCGGCCCGTGGAGCCTGGCCCGTCTTCGAGGACGAAGCCGGATTCTCCATGACGCCGCCGCACGCGAAGACCTGATCACAGCGCGGCCGGACCCCGGTGGCGCGGGTCCGCGGCCGCTCCTGCAGACGGATCTCCATCGCCGCGCTGACCTGCGACAAACCCGGTCACCGCTCCAGGCTCATCTACCGGCCCCGCCATGACGACGGCCGTCGCGATGGACGCAAGAGCTTCTCCTGGCGCGACTACCGGGACCTGTTGATCGCAGCACACCAGCAGCTCAGTGGCCCGATCGTTCTCGTCCGGGACAACTTCAACGTTCACAAGGCCGCCGACCTGCAAAAGTTCGC
>NZ_JABCPZ010000182.1 GCF_013283785.1 Nonomuraea antri | reverse complement strand
TTTGCCCGCCGATGCCCCTGGGCAAGATTCATTCCAGAAGGTGACGGGCCCACCCCGCCGCTCAGGCGGGAAGGGCCGCCACCTCGAGCCGCTGGAACACCTCGCGCGAGGCGCTCGACCGGTTGAACGTGATGAAGTGGATGCCGGGCGCGCCCTCGTCGAGCAGCCGCTGGCACAGCTCCGCCCCGTGCTCGATGCCCAGCCGCCGCACCGCCGCCGGGTCGTCGGCCACCGCCTCGAAGCGGGCCGCCAGGGCGGGCGGGAACGGCGCGCCGGACAACTGCTCCGAGCGCGCGATCGTGCTCATCTGGGTGACCGGCATGATGCACGGGATGATCGGGGTGTCGCAGCCCCTGGCCGCCACCCGGTCGCGCAGCCGCAGATAGTCGTCGGCCTGGAAGAACATCTGGGTGATCGCGTAGTCGGCGCCCGCGCGGCACTTGCGCACGAAGTATTCGGTGTCGGACTCGATCGACGGCGAACGCGGATGCTTGTACGGGAAGGCCGCCACGCCCACGCAGAAGTCGCCGGACTGGCGGATCAGCCGCACCAGCTCCTCGGCGTACAGGACGCCTTCCGGGTGGCGCACCCACTCGCCGGACGGGTCGCCGGGCGGGTCGCCGCGCACGGCCAGGATGTTGCGCACGCCCGCGTCGGCGAAGCGGCCCACCAGGTGCCGCAGCTCCCTGAGCGAGTGGTCGACCGCGGTGAAATGCGCCACAGGGGTGAGCGTGGTGTCGTGGGCGAGCCGTTCGACGATGTCGACCGTGCGGTCGCGGGTGGAGCCGCCGGCGCCGTACGTGACGGACACGAACGTGGGGCGCAGCGACTCGAGCTCCCTGATCGCCCGCCACAGCTGCCGCTCGCCCTCGTCGGTCTTCGGCGGGAAGAACTCGAACGAGAACGACCGTGCGCCCGACGCGAGCAGCTCGCGGACGGTGGGGACACGATCGGGCAGGATGGAGGGTCGACCAAGCGCCATGGCCCAAGGTTACCCCCAACAGCCACGACGCATCGGCCACACCGGCACCTGGAGATCCGGGGCTGGTCACCGGCCCACTAGTCTCGGAGCATGACCACTGACGCGGCGAGCATGGACACCCTGCGCACTCAGGTCGAGCGTGCTCTGCGGGAGTTCGTCGAACGGCAGATCCCCGTCCCGGGCGTGCCCGAGTTCGAACCCCTGCGCACGGCCGCCGACGAGCTGCTGGCCGGCGGCAAGCGGCTGCGGCCGGCGTTCTGTTACTGGGGCTGGCGCGGCGCGGGCGGCACCGACGTGCCGGAGATCTTCACCGCGGCCGCGTCGCTGGAGTTGCTGCAGGCCAGCGCGCTGGTGCACGACGACGTGATGGACAAGAGCGACCTGCGCAGAGGCATGCCCTCCGCGCATCGCCGCTTCCAGTCGCTGCACGAGAAGTCGGGCTGGCACGGCTCGGCCGAGCAGTTCGGCGAGGGCGCGGCGATCCTGCTGGGCAACCTGCTGCTGCTCTGGTCGGGTGAGATGTGGCGCACCAGCGGGCTGCCGCCGCGCGCCCTGGCCGCGGCCCAGCCGGTGCACGACCACATGCGTACCGAGCTGATGTGCGGCCAGTACCTCGACCTGCTGGAGCAGGCGCACGGCGAGAACACCTTCGACTCGGCGCTGCGCGTCGCGCTGTTCAAGAGCGGGAAATACTCGGTCGAGCACCCGCTCAGGCTCGGCCTGGTGCTGGCCGGTGGCGAGCTCGCGCCCTGGATGGACGAGCTGTGCACCGGCTACGGCCGCCGGGTCGGCATCGCCTTCCAGCTGCGCGACGACATCCTGGGCGTCTTCGGCGACCCGGCGCAGACCGGCAAGCCGGCCGGTGACGACCTGCGCGAGGGCAAGCGGACGATCCTGGTGGCCCGCACGCTGGCCGCCGCCGAGCCCGCCGCGGCCGAGACGGTGCGCCGGCTGCTCGGCGACCCGGCCCTCGACGAGCGGGGGGTCGCGGCGCTGCGCGAGATCATCGACGACACGGGCGCGCTGCAGGAGTGCGAGGACATGATCGGCGACTACCTGGGTGCGGCGCTGGCCGCGCTCGACGAGGCCCCGGTCACGCCGGAGGCCCGCTCGGCCCTCACGGACCTGGCCGTCGCCGCCACCTCACGCAAAACCTGACCCCGGAGGACGGAACGCACCCGCGTCCTCAGGACGTCGACACCCCCGAAGGGCGGCGCCGCCCGCGGTGGGTCGGGAAAAGAGGACGGCGCCCGCCGGGAGGCGGGCGCCGTGGTGGATGTCAGGGGGTCAGCCGTTTGGCGAACTCCGCCGCCGCCGCTCCGGGATCGTCCGCGTCGGTGATCGCGCGCACGACCACCACCCGCGTGACCCCGTACGACCTGACCTCGTCGAGGTTGCCCAGGTCGATCCCGCCGATGCCGAACCACGGGCGGGACGCCCCCAGCGCGGCCGCGTGCCGCAGCAGCGCGGGCCCGGGCGCGTGCCTGCCCGGTTTGGTCGGCGTGGGCCAGATCGGCCCGCAGCAGAAGTAGTCGACGCCCTCCTCCGTCGCCGCGGCGGATGCCTCGGCGGCGGAGTGGGTGGACCGTCCGATGACGATGTCGTCGCCGAGTATCTCTCGCGCGACCGTCACGGGAAGGTCGTCCTGCCCCAGATGGAGCACGTCAGGGCGGGCGGCGTGGGCGATGTCGGCCCGGTCGTTGACCGCCAGCAGCTTGCCGTGCCGGTCGCAGGCGTCGCGGAACACCTCGAGGAGCGCGAGTTCTTCGCGCGCCTCCAGGCCCTTCTCCCGCAGCTGGATGATGTCCACGCCGTTGGCCAGCACCGTGTCGAGGAACTCTGCCAGGTCGCCGCGGTCGCGGCGGCCGTCCGTGCAGAGGTAGAGGCGGGCGTCAGAAAGCGAGGGCTTGGGCACGCCGCTTGACCTCTGTGTGACGGCCCGCCTTGATCGCCTCGATGGGCGATCCCGGCAGGGACTCGTCGGGGGTGAAGAGCCAGCGCAGTGCCTCGACGTCGTCGTAGCCGGCGTCCTGCAGCACGGTGAGCGTGCCGGGCAGGCCCTTCATCACATCCTTTCCGTCGAGGAACACCGCGGGCACCTGCGGCCCGCCGCTGCCCCGGCGCACGCCGAGGAGCTTGTGGTCCTTGAGGAGCTGCTTGGCCCGCCCGATCGTGAGATCGAGGCGGTCGGCCACTTCGGGGAGCGTGAGCCAGTCTTGGACGAGCTGGTCGGTCTCCCGGTCGATCTGTGCAACAGAAAGCGTCACGAAACCACAACTACCACATGCCGTGCTTGCTCAAACAACACAATCTCGTAGGGGTACGTCGGGATCTACCAGGCGTTCCGTGTCGAGACGATGACCTCCGTCGATGATTCTGCGGCCCTGAACGTAGTCTCGGGGCCGGTCGACGGACAGCACGGCGGCCAGGGTGTCGTCGTCCTTGACCCAGCAGGCCGACCACTTTCCCTCTGGTTTGCCCCGGTAAAGGAGCCGGTCGCCGGCCGGGTGGTGGCCGGTGTACTGCATCATGTGGCCGAACTGCTCCGACCAGAAGTACGGCACCGGGTCGTAGACGGCGTCGTCGCCGAGCAGGGTGGCGACGGCGACCTCGGGGGCGCTCAGCGCGGTGTCCCAGTGTTCCACCCTGAGCCTGGTCTGGAAGCGGCGCGACCACCAGTTGGCGCAGTCGCCCACGGCGACCACGTTCGGCAGCGAGGCACGCAGGTGCTCGTCGACGACCACGCCGTTGTGCAGGTCGATGTCGGCGCCGGCCAGCCATTCGACGGCCGGGCGGACGCCGATGCCGGTGACGACCACGTGGGCGTCGATGAACTCGCCATCGAGCAGTTCCACGCCGCCTTCTTCGACCGAGCCGACCATGGTGTCGAGCCGCAGGTCGATGCCGTCGTACCAGGGCAGGGTGCGGGCGCCGAGCTCGGCGCCGACCGCGTGGGACAGCGGGGCCGGGCCGGCCTCGATGACGGTGACGGCGCAGCCGGCGCGGCGGGCGGCGGTGGCCACCTCGGCGCCGATCCAGCCCGCGCCGATGACCGCGACGCGCGCGCCCGGCACGAGCCTGGCGCGCAGTTCGTGCGCGTCGTCGAGGGTGCGCAGGACGTGCTGCGGCCCGTCGCCCGGCAGCGTGATCGGGTCGGCGCCGGTGGCGATGACCAGGCCGTCGTAGCCCAGTTCGCCCTCGGTGGTCTCGACGACGCCCGCGCGCAGGGTCTTGGCCGAGACGCCCGGCCAGAAGCCGACCTCCAGCGCGGTCAGGTCGGTGTCGACGAAGCTGGAGTCGGTCTCGCCCTTGAGCACCGCCTTGGACAGGGGCGGCCGATCGTAGGGGCGATGGCGTTCCTGGCCGATCAGGGTGATTCGTCCGGTGAATCCCCGTCCGCGCAGCGCCTCCACGCTCCGCACGCCCGCCAGGCCCGCTCCTACCACCACCACATGGTTCACGTTGATGACCATAACGGGGGCCGTGCCGGTCCGTCGCGCGGAGGCCGTAGGCTGGGGTCGTAAGACGCGCGGGAGTCCGGCCGTGACCGGGCTGAGAGGAAGGCATGACGGGCCTTCGACCGCAAGACACCTGATCCGGATCATGCCGGCGAAGGGAGCGGATATGGACGTGATCGTAGGCGGCGGGGTCGTGGGGCTCTCGATCGCCTGGCGGCTGGCCCGGTCGGGGCGGCGGGTCACGGTGGTCGATCCGGCGCCGGGCACGGGCGCCTCGTACGCGGCGGCGGGCATGCTCGCGCCGGTCAGCGAAGTCGCCTTCACCGAGGAACCGCTGCTCAGGCTGGGCGTCGCGTCGTTAGCCCGGTGGCGTGCCTTCGCCGCCGAGCTGACCGCCGACGCCGGCCTCGCGGGCGGTGGCGTCGCCGAGTTCGCGGAGCTCGATCTGCGCGCGGAGGGCACGCTCGACGTGGCCTTCGGCGCCGACGACCTGGCGGCGCTGGACGAGCTGGCCGCCTTCATGGAAAAGCTGGGGCTGCAGGTCGAGCGGCTGACGGGGCGGGAGTGCCGGCGGCTCGAACCGATGCTGGCGCCCTCGGTGCGCGGCGGCCTCCTGGCTCCTCATGACGCCTGGGTCGACCCGCGCCGGGTCACCCGCGCGCTGCTCGCCGCCCTGGACCGGCTGGGCGTGCCGCTGGTGCGGTCCCGGGTGACGTCGCTGCTGCGCGACGGCGACCGCGTCACCGGCGTCCACCTCTCCCCCGCGGCCGCTGAAGCGGAGCGGCTGCCGGCCGAGCGCGTGATCCTGGCCGCCGGGGCCTGGAGCCGGGAGCTGGCCGACGTCCCGGTCCGTCCGGTCAAGGGGCAGATCATGCGCCTGCGCGGCCCCCAGCCGCTGCTGACCAGGTGCGTGCGCGGCATGGTCCACGGCACGTCCGTCTACCTGGTCCCCAGGGGCGACGGCGAGCTGGTGGTGGGCGCGACCCAGGAGGAGCTGGGCTTCGACACCAGGGTCACCGCCGGCGGGCTGTACGAGCTGCTGCGCGACGCCAGGGAGCTGGTTCCGGGCGTCACCGAGCTGGAGGTGGGCGACGTGGTGGCGGGCTTGCGCCCGGGCACGCCGGACAACCTGCCGCTGATCGGCCCCAGCGGGGTCGAGGGGCTCACGCTGGCCACCGGCCATCACCGGGGCGGCGTCCTGCTGGCGCCGCTCACGGCGGCCATCCTGCAGGGCGAGGAGGGCGAGCTGGCCGCGCTGTGCTCGCCAGGAAGATTTCGGGATATTTCATGATTGTGACGATCAACGGGGCCGCCCACGAGGTGGCCGACGGCATGACCGTGGCGCAGGCCGTCCTGACCCTGACGACGGCCACCACCGGCG
Organism: Nonomuraea antri; assembly: GCF_013283785.1. Taxonomy (GTDB): domain Bacteria; phylum Actinomycetota; class Actinomycetes; order Streptosporangiales; family Streptosporangiaceae; genus Nonomuraea; species Nonomuraea antri. Next base: position 17,359 of record NZ_JABCPZ010000182.1, on the reverse strand, counting down.
TGGCGGTGGCCGTGAACGACGAGGTGGTCACGCGCAGCACGTGGGAGACCACGACGCTGGGCGACAGCGACCGCGTGGAGGTGCTGACGGCGGTGCAGGGTGGATGATCTGATCATCGCCGGGCAGAAGTTCTCCTCCCGGCTCATCATGGGCACCGGCGGCGCCCCCTCGCTCGACGTGCTCGACCAGGCGCTGGCCGCCTCGGGCACCGAGCTGACCACGGTGGCGATGCGCAGGCTCGACCCGGGCTCGCGCGGCTCGGTGCTGGACGTCCTGCGCGAGCGCGACATCAAGGTCCTGCCGAACACCGCGGGCTGCTTCACCGCCGGCGAGGCCGTGCTGACGGCGCGGCTGGCCAGGGAGGCGCTCGGCACGAACTGGGTCAAGCTCGAGGTGATCGCCGACGAGCGCACGCTGCTGCCCGACCCGATCGAGACGTTCGACGCGGCCGAGCGGCTGGTGGCCGACGGGTTCGTGGTGCTGCCGTACATCGGGGACGACCCGGCGCTGGCGCGGCGGCTCGAACAGGCCGGATGCGCGGCGGTGATGCCGCTGGGCGCGCCGATCGGGTCCGGGCTCGGCATCCGCAACCCGCACAACATCGAGCTGATCGTCGAGGCGGCCGGGGTGCCGGTGATCCTCGACGCGGGCATCGGCACGGCCAGCGACGCCGCGCTGGCGATGGAGCTCGGCTGCGACGCCGTCCTGCTGGCGACGGCGGTCACCCGGGCGCAGCGGCCCGACCTCATGGCGGCGGCCATGAAGGACGCGGTGCGCGCCGGGCGGCTGGCCCGTCAGGCGGGCCGCATCCCGCGCCGCCGCTACGCCGAGGCCTCCTCACCGATGACTCCCTGACGCACTGACTCCGCCGGCTCCCTCCGGGGAACCCGCGGGGTGCCGGAGGGACAGGGGCGCGGTTATGTCCTGATTCGCCGGTGACAAGCACCTGTCGAGGAGCACGGCTCCGCATCGGTTTCGGGCGCGGAGGCCCTGCCAGTGGCAAAACGCCCGTAAACTCAGCGGGGTGGATACGACGACTGCGGACCCCCTGGTCGGGCGGCTCCTCGATGGGCGCTACCGCATCGAGAGCCGGATTGCCCGGGGCGGTATGGCGACCGTCTACCTCGCGCTGGACATCCGGCTCGACCGGACCGTCGCGCTGAAGGTCATGCACCGTTCGCTCGCCGAGGACCCGGCGTTCGTGCGCCGCTTCATCGGCGAGGCCAAGTCGGTGGCGAGCCTCTCCCACCCCAACGTGGTGCACGTCTTCGACCAGGGCACCGACACCGACGTCGTCTACCTGTCGATGGAGTACGTGCCGGGCAAGACGCTGCGCGACGTGCTGCGTGAGCGCGGCAGGCTGCCCGCCCGCGAGGCGCTGGAGATCATGATCCCGGTGCTCGCCGCGCTGGGCGCCGCCCACCAGGCCGGCCTGGTGCACCGGGACGTGAAGCCGGAGAACGTGCTGTTGACCGACGACGGCCGGGTCAAGGTCGTCGACTTCGGCCTGGCCAGGGCGATCGAGGCGACGAACCAGACCCGTACCGGCGTGATGATCGGCACGATCGGCTACATGTCGCCCGAGCAGGTCACCACCGGCGGCGCCGACGTCCGCAGCGACGTCTACGCGGCCGGCATCATGCTGTTCGAGCTGGTGACCGGGCAGCAGCCCTACGACGGTGAGACGCCGATGTCGGTGGCCTACCGGCACGTGCACGACACGGTGCCGGCGCCGTCGTCGCTGGTGCCCGAGGTGCCGCCGCTGATCGACACGCTGGTGGCGCACGCGACCGCGCGCGAGCCGCAGGACCGGCCCGCCGACGCGACCGCGATGCTGGTGGCCGCCGTCGACGCGCACCGCATGCTGCCCAGGCTGACGAACCCGCCGGGCGCGCACCCGTCCATGGCGCACTCGCAGCCGCACGCCAGGCTCCAGCCGGGCGCCCACTCCGGAGCCCAGCAGGGCGCGCCGTCGGGTGCGCAGTCGGCGCCGCTCGCCGCCCCCGCGCACACGCTGATCCAGCCGCGCGCGGAGGTGCCCGCCGAGCCGCGGCGGCGCGGGTTCAGGCCCAACTGGTTCCTGGTGACGCTGTCCGCCGTGATGGTGGTGGCGATCGGGCTGACCGGCTGGTACTTCTCCCAGCCCGAGTACGTCACGATGCCGAAGCTGGTGGGCACGAACTTCGAGTCCGCCGAGCGCCGGATCAAGGGCATGGGCCTGGTCGTCAAGCGGGCCCCCGGGGTCCACAGCGAGAAGATCGGCGAGGGCCTGGTGCACAGCACCGACCCGGAGGCGCCGGTCGAGCTGGAGAAGGGCGCCACGGTCACCCTGGTGCCCTCGCTCGGCCCCAAGCGGGTGGTCATCCCGAACGTCGAGGGCCTGAGCGAGGCCGAGGCCCGCACCGCGATCGCCAACGCCGGCCTGGAGGTCGGCTCGGTCAAGCGCCTGCCGAACCTGCAGATCGAACGCGGCAAGGTGATCCGCACCTCGCCGCCGGTCGGTGAGAAGGTCAAGGAGGCCGCCGAGGTCGACGTCTTCCTCAGCGCGGGCCTGCTGATGCCGAACGTGGTGAGCATGCCCAAGGACGACGCCGCCCGCTACCTGGCCGAGCAGGGCTTCCAGGTGGCCGTCCAGGAGGTGGACGACGACGCCGAGCCGTGCACGGTCATCGCCCAGACCCCCAAGGCCAAGTCCGAGGTCGACAAGGGCGCGCAGGCGACGATCACGGTAGCCCGCTGCCAGGCCACCTTCTGGGACTGGTACCGCGGCGACAACGAGGCCCGCGACGACCAGGAGTTCCGCCTGGTGCCCGCGGTGATGGGCAAGAACGTCAACGACGCGAAGTCGGAGCTGGAGCAGCAGGGCTTCAAGGTGAAGGTGGTCAGGCTCGGGCACAGCGGCGTGGTGCGCTTCCAGCGCCCGGCGCCCAACAGCGAGCGGCCGCCCGGCTCCACGGTCTTCCTCTGGGAGTAGCGACCCGCCCGGCCTCAGGGCTCGCCGAGATAGCGTTCCAGGTTGCGTGCGCTGATCAGCGAGACGGGGCCGGGCAGGCCGTCGAGCTCGAACCAGCCGATCTCGGTGCACTTGTCGGGTTCGCGGATCGCCGGCGTGCCCGCCACGTGTGCGGCCAGGTAGGTGGCGGAGATCCAGTGCTGGCCCTCGTCGGGGAGTATGTGGTCGAAGAGGTCGAGCAGGCGGTACGGCTCGACGCGCATCCCGTACTCCTCCACGAACTCCCGGCGCACCGCGTCGTGCAAAGTCTCGCCGAAGGCGACCATGCCGCCGGGGAACTCCCAGCTGCCGCGTTCGTTGCGGGCGGCAGGGCCTCGCCGGGTCATGAACACCCGGCCTCGGGCGTCGAAGACCATCGCGCCGACGCCGAGGCCGATGTAGTCGTGTCCGGGGACGGTCATGTCATCGCCGGCAGCAGGATCGTGCGGGAGGCCACCCAGAGGAACACCGTGAGACCGATGATGAAGAGCAGGATGTAGGTCTCGTACCAGCGGACGAACGCTGACTTCCGCGGCTGCTTGCGAAAGCCGGGGCGGACGAACTCATCGGCCAGCTCACATTCCTCTCTGCGGTAGTCGAGCCACGAGACGATGCCGATGAAGATGAGCATGACGGTGAACACGGCCACCACCGTCTCCAGCCACAGCAGCGCGACCAGGCCCGATCGCGCGATGGCCGGATCGATCCGCCAGGTGCGGTAGCCGACGAACAGCGCGAGCCCGGCGGTCGCTATCGCGACGGTCAGCGTCTGGTAGACGGCCAGGAAGCGGTAGACGTTCTCGTTGACGGTGTGGATCTGCTGAAGGATGTACTTGTAGCGTTCGACCGCCATTTCCGGGGTCTCGGCCGGTAAGGAGTCGGGCACCTGTCGCGGCGGCCGCCGGCGGAAGATCATGCCTTTCCCGCCGCACCCCGGACGCGCGCGACCCGGAATCCCGACACCCGGGTGGGCGGTCCGTCGGCACAGGGCAGTTCGAGGCGGTTGTCGCCGAAGTCGTCGCTGTCGAAGGCCTCCATGCCGGTGACCACGTCCACCAGATCGGCCGCCCACGCCTCGGCGACGCTTCTCACCACCACGCCCGCCGCGCCGAAGTTCCCGCTCTCGTACCACCAGGCGCGCGAACTCCATTCCGCGTCGTCCTCGGCGTGTTCGGCGAAACGCTCGTCACGCGGGCTGGGCACCATGTCCTCGGGGAAGACCCACATCGGGTAGAGGTCGACGACCAGGCCGTGCGGCGGGATGACGACCTCGCGGCCGTCGCGGGTGAAGAAACTACGCACATATCGGCCGGACGCCACCCGGGTGTCGAAGTCCATGAGCCCGGCGTAGGAGATCAGCAGCACTTCCTCTTTGTCTTTGAGCCATTCCACCAGGTCGTCCTTGTTCAGCGCGCATTCGCTCGAATAGGCGCACGGCAGCGCCTCCGGTGGAACGCCGAGACCGCCGACGAAATCCGACATTATCCATTGATGGGCCAATGTGGACCAGGGGCTCGAACACGTCACGTCCACCTGGGACCGGGCCCATTCCTGCAAATTCTCCGGCCGGCCCAGCGGAAATGAGGTGAGCCGGTCGGCGGTCTTGGGAAATCCGCGGAAGGCGCCCATCGTGTACGAGAACAACGACGATTCCAGGCCGCCGACGTAGACCTTTCCGGTGTGGCCGCCGTACCAGAGATCCCCCGACCCCAGGGCCTCCCTGCCGGACAGCAGCATGGCCCGGCCGATGGTGTTGCCGTCGTCGTCCAGGACCCGGGTCTCGTGGTCGATGAAGAGCTTCTCGTGCTGCTCGTAACGCAGCCGGGCGAGGTAGCCCATGCCGCACTTCCCGTAGAGCCGCCTGAAGAGCTCCGCGGACGGCACGTCGACCCAGTCGTCGGCCTCGATGACGCGTTTCGGCGCGGGGTCGGCGGGGCCCTTGACCAGGATGTCGACCTCGGACAGCGCGCACATCCTGCTGATCAGGTCGTGCAGCAGCTCGGTGTGCGTGACGCGCTTGCTCTCGATCAGGAAGATGCCCTTGGCGCTGCGCGGATCGTGCCTGAGCCGGGCCCTGACCACGGTGCCCGACTTCCTGAGGCACTCCTCGAACTCCGCCTCACGGATCAGCGGCCGGCCGCCCGACAGCCCGCGCCGGAACTCCAGCACGTGGGTCGAGCGGGCGGCCTCGCCCATCGCCAGGCTCCTGACCTGCACCTCGTCGGCGGCCATGAAGACGGCGAAGAAGCCGATGCCGAACTTCCCGGTGGGCGTGAAGCCCTTCGCCTGCAGCCCGGGGAACTCGTCGATGGTGGCCGCCGAGCGCCAGTGCGACCGGCCGAAGTCGGTCAGCGCCGCCACCATGGTCTCGGGACGCATCCCGATCCCCTGGTCGGCCACCTCCAGCCACCACTCGTCGCCGTGCTGGTCGAGAGTGATCGTCACGGGCGGCACCGCGCTCGATCCCTCGAAGGCGGCGCGGGCCTTGCTCGCGTCGGCGGCGTTCGCGACGAGTTCCCTGATCGCGATGTCGGGCCGGTTGCCGTACATGTCGCGGCCGCCGATGTTGGAGATCACCTGGACGGTGTCCGTGACGCGCAGCCGCGCGTCGAGGGGTTTCCAGCCGTCGGTGGGGATCGAGCGGGCCAGCCGGGCCGGGGAGTCGGCGCCCACCACGGACCTGACCTTGAAGCGTTCCCTGCCGCTGTCGGCCAGGAGCGCGTCGACGTGGCGCAGTTCGTCGTTGATGAGCTGGATGGTCTCGAAGGCCAGCCACCACGCCTCGGCCTCGTCCCTGCTGAAGGGCGTCGAGGCGGTGTACTCGAGCCGGTCGTCGACGACGCGCGGCCGGAACAGCCGTTCCTGGAAGAACCAGTGGTCGCGCGAGGTGCCGGTGGGCCGGCGGAAGGCGTGCAGCAGCATGGGGGCCCGGCGGTAGTCGATGTGCGCGGCGTCGGCCAGCCGGAGCATGCAGGCGAGCTTCAGCGGGTCGACGTCCCAGGCGGGCGGGAGCAGCGGGCACGAGCCCTGCCGCTGGGCCAGCCGCGGCAGCTCCGAGACCGCCCACCAGTGGCTGTGCGCGATCCGGCCGATCTGCGGGCCGAAGAACTGCCGGAGCTCGACGTCCTGCAGGAGGTGGAACGGCTCGCCCGAGGAGGTGTGGAAGACCTGCCCGACCAGGCGTTCGGCCTGCTTGGCGTGCCGCAGCCGGAGCAGTTCGACGACGACCTCGTCGTGCGCGGTGCGTTCGAGCAGGTCGTCGCTGGCCGACACCGACAGGTTGCGCAGCCGGTTCTTCGCCCCGGCCAGCAGGTCTTCGTATTTGGGGTCTTTCTTCAGGTCGATGCCGGCGGCGGAATAGGAGGCCAGCCCCATGCCCAGATCGTGTAGCAAGAATGCGCCGCCCAGGACGAATGCCTCGGCCGGATTGATGGACGCCTCCTCACCGCAGACCAGCGACGCCATCTCCCAGAGCGCGTCGGCGTGGGTGATCCCGTGTTCGGTGAACATCGGCAGCGCGTGCGCGATTGAGGCGGCGAGCGGTTCGACGGTTTCCCTGAGCTGAAGATAGGCGTTCCGCAACCGTGCCCGGCCGTCGGCGTGGGGGTCATTGTCGCGGGGCGCGATAGACCTTTGCCAAAGGCAGGTCTGCTCGAAGGAATGGTGCATGCGGGGGGCTCCACGTCATCTTTCGACCTGGAGATTGACTATACCCCGTTGATCGGCGGGCAACCGGCCGCCGGCCCGATTCAGGAAAACGTACGATTCTCCGCCCGAATGTCGAAATCGGTGCAAATACATCGCGCCCTGTGTGGGCCGGCGGCCGGGAGTCAGGCCAGGTGACCGTGGAGCCGGACCCTGGCCAGGCCGCCGTCCGGGTAGATGTCCACCTGGACGTGCGTGACCGGGTCGGCGTGGTCGAGGCGGAAGCGGTGCGGGGTGTCGGGCTGGAGCCTGGTCCTGGGCAGCAGGACGATCTCCCTGTCGCCGTCCAGGCCGGTCAGCGCGGCCCAGCCGGGCGCGTTGAACAGCAGGTTCGTGGTGTCGATCTCGGCCAGGACGATCCGGCCGCGGCCGGCGAGACGGATCAGCAGCCAGTCGTTGCCGTCGTCGCGCCGCCTGGCCGTCTCCCAGCCTTCGGCCTGGTGGCGGGCCAGGCCGGGGGCGAGGACGTTGTTGGGCGCGGAGTAGAACTCGTTCGAGCAGGACTCGACCAGCGCGCCGTTGCCCAGCGCGGCCAGGTCCAGGCCGAGGCCGTCGTACACGGACAGGTCGGGGCGCACCTCGCCGTGCACGCGCAGGCGGGCGATGCCGCCGTCGGGGAACATGTTCAGCCGGACGTGCGTGAAGCGCCGCTCGTCGGTCACCTCGACGTGGTGTTCCGCGTCGCCCTTGAGCTCGGTGCGCGGGACGATCTCCACCCAGTCGGCCGCCGCCAGCTCGGCCGGGGACGGGTGCCCCTCGACCGCGGCCGCCTCCACCGAGGCGTGCGGCGGGTAGTTGCCCTTGAACCAGGCCGTGTCGATCACCACGCCCCTGATCACCCCGGGCATCCCGAGACGCACCAGCGCCCAGTCGTGGCCGGGCTCGCGGCGGCGCCGGGTCTCCCAGCCGTCGTAGACCTGGCCCTTGTTGCCGAACGTCTCCGCCTTGAAGCCCGGGCGTCCCGGCCTGATCAGGCTCTCCTTCTCGGCGAACGACTCGTCGCTGGCGGCCACGACGGAGCCGCCGGACGTGCGGAGTGCGAGGTCGGGCAGGGTGGTGAAGCGGGACATCTACTGCTCTCCCAAACTGTGCGTCTGCTCTGCGATGAGGAGGGTTCCGTGCGGCCGTCCGTCGACGGGCCGGCCGCGCAGCCAGGTGGTCAGGACGGCGCCCTTGAGCGTGGCGCCGTGGTAGGGGGTGACCGGGTTCTTGTGGTGCAGCCGGGCGGCGTCGACCGGCTGGTCGGCGTCGGGGTCGAAGGCCACCAGGTCGGCATCATTACCCACCTTTATCCCGCCTTTTTGCGACATTTCAGCCAAAGCGCTGGGATTGGCCGACATCCAGCGGACCACGTCCGGCAGCCCGAACCCGCGCGCGGACGCCTCCGTCCAGATCGCGGACAGGCCGAGCTGCAACGAGGCGATGCCGCCCCAGGCGGCGGCGAAGTCGGGCACCTTGAGGTCGGCGGTCGAGGGCGAGTGGTCGGACACGACGCAGCTCAGCACCCCGCCGGCCAGGCCCGCCCAGAGCAGGTCGCGGTTGGACTCCGACCTGATGGGCGGGCAGCACTTGTAGGCGGTCGCGCCGTCCGGCACCCGCTCGGCGGCCAGCGTCAGGTAGTGCGGGCACGTCTCCGCGCTCACCCGCAGCCCCTCCGCCTGCGCGGACTCCAGCACGTCCAGGCATTCGGCGCTGGAGACGTGCAGCACGTGCACGCGCGCGCCCGTCTCCCTGGCCAGCCGCACCACCTGGGCGACCGCGCTGCGCTCGGCCGCTCCCGGACGCGACTCCAGGAACTCCCGGTACGAGGGCCCGCCAGGCTCGCCCAGCAGCGCCGGGTCCTCGGCGTGCACCACCATCAGCCCGCCGAACCCGGCGATCTCGGTCAGCGCCTCGCGCAGCCCGGCCGGGCCGAGCGGCGGGAACTCCTCCACCCCGGACGGCGACAGGAAACACTTGAACCCGCGCACGCCCCGGTCGTGCAGCGGCCGCAGGTCCTTGACGTTCCCCGGGATCGCGCCGCCCCAGAAGCCGACGTCCACGTGGCAGCGTCCCTCGGCCGCGCGCAGCTTCGCCTCCAGCGCGGCCGTGGAGACGGTGGGCGGCAGCGAGTTGAGCGGCATGTCCACGATCGTGGTCACGCCGCCGGCCGCGGCCGCCCTGGTGGCCGAGTCGAAGCCCTCCCAGTGGGTGCGTCCTGGCTCGTTGACGTGCACGTGGGTGTCGACCAGGCCGGGCAGCAGGGCCAGGTCGCGCAGGTCGACGTCCTCGGCGGCGGACGGCACGGGGTCGGCGTAGTCGTACAGGGCGGCGATCTTCCCGTCGCGTACGGCGACGGCCGCGGCCCGCTCGCCGTCGGGCAGGACGGCCCGGCGCGATCGGACCACCAGGTCGTAACCGGTCATCTGCTGCTGTTCTCCTTCGCCGAAGGGGTGGGGGGTCAGAGGTGGTCGGCGGCCAGCCTGCGGGTGAGGCGGTCGAGCAGGGGCGCGGCCTCGGCCATGCAGCGGGCCGGGTCGGGCTCCAGGTCGGTCAGGGCGTAGGCGGCCTCGATGCCGGCCGCGCGCAGTTCGTCGTCGGTGAGCGTGCGCCGGCCGCAGACGGCCACCACCGGCACCCCGGCCTTGGCCGCGGCCTGGGCCACGCCGACGGGGGCCTTGCCGCGCAGCGACTGCTCGTCCAGCGAGCCCTCGCCGGTGATCACCAGCCTGGCGTCCTTGACCAGTTCGCCGAAGCCGAGCAGGTCGAGCAGGTACTCGATGCCCGGCCTGATCTCGGCGTGCAGGAAGGCGAGCGCGGCGAACCCGACGCCGCCCGCCGCGCCCGCGCCCGGCGCGCCGGCCACGCCCATGGGACGCGGCCTGTCGTCGTGCTCGACCGCGCCCATGAGGCCGTGGGTCTGCGTGGCGACGGCGGCCAGCCTGGACAGCGCCGACTCCAGGACGGCGACGTCCTCGGGGGTCGCGCCCTTCTGCGGGCCGTAGACGGCGGCCGCGCCGTGCGGGCCGAGCAGCGGGTTGTCGACGTCGCTCGCGACCACGAACTCGACGCCGGCGACGTCGATGAACCCGGACAGGTCGATGCGCGCCAGATCGCGCAGGGCGGCGCCGCCGGGCGGCAGGTCCTGGCCCGAGTCGTCGAGCAGCCGGGCGCCGAGCGCCTGCGCCAGCCCCGCTCCCCCGTCGGTGCTCGCGCTGCCGCCGAGCCCCAGCACCACGCGGGTGGCGCCGCGCCGCACCGCGTCGGCGATCAGCTCTCCGGTGCCGCGGCTGGTGGCGGTCAGCGGCCGCGGCCCGCCGGGCAGCCGGCGCAGCCCGGACGCCTCGGCCAGCTCGACCACCGCGGTGGCGGCGCTCTCCCGCCAGGCGTACGACGCGGTGACCGGCTCGCCCGTCGGCCCGGTCACCTCCTTCGTGATCCGGGTGAACCCGCAGGCCACGGCCGCGTCGACGGTGCCGTCGCCCCCGTCGGCGACGGGCAGCTCCACGGCGGGCACGCCGAGCCCCGCCGCCACCACGGACGCCACCTCTGCCGCCGTCAACGACCCCTTGAACTTGTCCGGAGCGACAAGGACATGCTGAACCACTACGAACTCCACGCGCGTTGATGAACAATGGGCGGACACGCCTTCCTGCCCGGTGCGAGCGGGCAGGAAGGCGTGACACATCATCACACCTCGGCGGGCGGCGGTCCGGCGGCGGGGACCGGCTCGAACTCGCGGACGGCGTCGATGGCGGGCCCGTGCGGCGTGTTGGCCTCGCGTTCGATCATGATCTCCACGAGCACCGGCCTGGACGTGGCCTGCGCCTCCTTGGTGGCCCACTCCAGCGCCGGCCTGATCTCGCGCGGGTCGAGTACGCGCCGCCCGGCGCACCCGTACGCCTCCATGATCTTGACGTTGTCCGTGCCGTACTCGTCGAAGTGGATGTCCACCTGGTAGTTCATCTCGTACGGCAGCGACGCCTGCCTGATCAGTCCCAGGTACTCGTTGTTCAGCATGATCAGCACGAAGGGCACGTCGTACTGCGCGGCCACGGCCAGTTCCTCCACCAGGTACTGGAAGCCGTAGTCGCCCACCACGCCGACGACCTGGGCCTCGGGCGCGGCCTTCTTCACCCCGATCGCGGCCGGGATCTCCCATCCCAGCGGCCCGGCCTGGCCGCACACCTGGTAGCGGCGCGGCTTGCCGGCCTTCTGGTGCTGGCCGCCCCAGATCTGGTAGAGGCCGATGGCGGTGACGAAGTAGGTGTCGTCGTCGAAGAACTCGTTGATCTCCTTGTACACGCGGGGCGCCTTGACCGGGATGTCGTCGAAGTCCTCGCGGCGGGTGAGCGTGCGCCTCAGCTCGCCCACGCGCTCGACCCACGCGCCGGTCTCGCACCTGGCGCCGCGCGCGCGGGCCAGGTCGATGAGCGCGCGCAGGAACAGCTTCGTGTCCGAGACGATGCCCAGGTCGGGCTCGAAGACCTTGCCGAGCTGGGTCGGCTCGATGTCGACGTGGATGAACCTGCGCTCGCCCCGGTAGACGTCGAGCGCGCCGGTGTGCCTGTCGCCGAAGCGCGCGCCGAGCGCCAGCACCAGGTCCGACTCCAGGAACGAGGCGTTGCCGTAGCGCTGGGAGGTCTGGATGCCGGTCATGCCGGCGAACAGTTCGTGCTCCTCGTCGAAGGAGCCCTTGCCCATGAGCGTGACCTGCACCGGCACCCGCAGCAACCCGGCCAGCTCGGCCAGCTCGGCGGACGCCTCGGCGATGATGACGCCGCCGCCGGACAGCAGCAGCGGCCGTTCGGCGGCCAGCAGCAGGTCCAGGGCGCGCTCGACGCGCGGCAGGTGTGGCTCGACCGGCTGGATCGGCAGCGGCGCGTCGATGTCCGGGTCGTACTCGATGACCTGCTGGGCGACGTCCACCGGGATGTCGATGAGCACCGGGCCCGGACGTCCGGAGCGGGCGATCCTGAACGCCTCGCGGAAGATCCAGGGCGCCTGCCCGGCCTCCTTGATCTGCACCGCCCACTTGGTGACGGGCTCGGCGATCGACACGATGTCCACCGCCTGGAACGCCTCCTGGTGCAGCTTGGTCAAGGCGGCCTGGCCGGTGATGCAGATCATCGGGATCGAGTCGGCCAGCGCGGTGTACAGGCCGGTGATCATGTTGGTGCCGGCCGGGCCGGAGGTGCCGATGGCGACGCCGACGCGGCCGTTGGTGCGCGCCCAGCCGTCGGCCATGTGGGTGGCGCCCTCCTCGTGCCTGACGATCAGGTGCTCGATGCCGCCGACCCGCTCCATCGCCTGGTACAGGGGCAGGATGGCCGCGCCCGGGCAGCCGAAGGCCACGTCCACGCCTTCCGACCGCAGCACGTGGACGACGGCGTTCATCGCGGGCATCCTCATGCCGCACCCCTTCCTGACAGGTTCTCCGCGACCTTGAGCAGCGCGGAGTGGTCGAGCGAGCCGTGGCCCTGGGCCCGGGCCGCGCCGATGAGCTGGGCGACGAGCGCGCCCAGCGGGATGGCCACCTCGGCGCCGCGGGCGGCGTCCAGGATGATGCCCATGTCCTTGTGGTGCAGGTCGACGCGGAAGCCCGGGCGGAAGTCCCTGGCCAGCATCGAGGCGCGCTTGAGCTCCAGGATCCGGCTGGCGGCCAGGCCGCCGGCGAGGACGTCCAGGCCCTTGGCGGCGTCCACGCCGGCCGCCTCCATGAGCACGATGGCCTCGGCCACCAGCGCGTAGGTGCCGCCGACGACGAGCTGGTTGGCCGCCTTGACGTACTGGCCCGCGCCGGGCCCGCCGACCAGCTCGTACGTCCTGCCGACCGCCTCGAACACCGAGATGGCGGCCGCGAAGTCGGACTCGGCGCCGCCGACCATGATGGACAGCACCGCGTCGATCGCGCCCCTCTCCCCGCCGGAGACCGGGGCGTCGAGCGTGCGCGGCCACCGGGCGGCCAGTTGCTGGGCGGTCCGCGGGGTGATGGTGGAGAAGTCGATGTACAGGGCGTCGGCGGGGGCGTGTGCGGCGATGTCCGGGAAGACCGCTTCGACCTGCGGGTCGGCCGGGAGCATGGTGATGACGATCGCGGCGTCCTTGACCGCCGCCGCGACGCTGCCCGCGCCGGTCCCGCCGGCCGCGACGAGCTCGGCGACGGACGTCTCACTGAGGTCGAAGCCGGTGACCTCGTGCCCCGCCTTGACGAGGTGCCCGGCCATGGGCAGTCCCATGATCCCCAGGCCGATGAAGCCGATTCTCACTGCGAAAACTCCTTGATCCAGGAAAAGTCGGGTTCGGGGTCCTTGTACTCCAGGCCCACCCAGCCGTCGTAGCCGCGCAGCAGGTCGCGCAGCGGCAGCTCGCCGGTGCCCGGGCGGCCCCGGCCCGGCGCGTCGGCGATCTGCACGTGGCCGGTCAGCGGGTGGCGCAGCGCGGCGGGCAGGTCCTCGCCCATCCGCGCCAGGTGGTACAGGTCGCACAGGAAGCGCACGTTCGGCTCGCCGACGGCCTCGATCACGTCGATCGCCGCATTGACCGACACCAGCGGGTAGGACGGCGACTCGTAGCCGTTCAGCGCCTCCACCAGCACGACCGCGCCGGCGGTCGCGGCCTTGCGGGCGGCCAGGCGCAGGTTCTCCAGCGCCAGTTCCTCCTGCTGCCGCTCCAGGCCCTCGACGCGGTTGCCGTACAGGGCGTTGAGCGCGATGCAGCCGAGCCGTCCGGCGATGCCGACGGCCACGTCGAGGTTGTCGCGCAGCCGGGCGCTGTCGGCGGGACGTGAGAACAGCCCGCGCCCGCCGTCCGGGATGTCGTCGGCGAAGTTGAGCCCGACCAGCCGGACCCCGGCGTCCTCGACCGCCCGGACGAACGCGTCCACCTCCTTGTCGCCGGGCACGGCCGTCTCGAACGGCCACCAGAACTCCACCCCGCCGAACCCGGCGGCGCGGGCGGCGGCGGGGCGTTCGAGCAGCGGCAGGCCGGTGAACAGGATCGAGCAGTTGACGTCGAACCTCATGTGGTCCTCTCCTTGTGGGCCCGCTCCTTGTCGGCCCGCTCCTTGTAGGCCAGCCACGATCGGTGCTCGGTGATGTCGATGAGCTGCACGTGCGAGGTGCTCGGCCGGCGCAGCAGCATGGCCAGCGACGAGCTGCCGTCGACCAGCTCGATCACGCCCAGCTCCAGCTCGGGCGGCTCGGCCGGCATGACGTGGTCGCGCAGGACGTCCATGGGGACGTCGTAGAGTTCGCCCGCGATGTGCGCGCCGCCGTGCGAGACGGGGTGCAGTGCGGGGCACTGGTCGCCGACCGAGTAGAAGCGGTACTTCGCGGCGGTGCTCGTCTCCGCGACGAGAGGGGCTCCGCCGAGGAGGTGGTGCAGCGGTCCGCCGCGCATCGCTCCGCCGTTGAGGAACATCAAAGCCATGGCAGGCTCCTCCCAGGTGCGGCCCGTAGTTCCGCCGTCCCGGGGCGGGCGGCGGCGCGGTACCTGGTTGGCTTGCGGTGTCCTCAGTACACACAGCGGCCGCGGGCAGCGGCTAGGGACAAGAGATCCGAAGCTGCCCGCGACCGCGGCCGATCATCTTGTGCGTTGGTCCAAGCCGGCGCGAGCCCGCGCGCACGCGAAAGCCGGCCAGGGGCGGCGCAACGCCCCTGGCCGGCCTCGGGTCACACCCGGCCGCCGCCGGTCATTCGATCGACCACTCGGGCCCGAATCCGCGCGGGAAGCCGGCCAGGAAGTCGGCGACCGCGGCCAGCGCGGCCTCCCGGGTGACGAGCCCGGACCGCTCGAAGACGCCGAGCTGGCCGCCGCACACCAGCCGCGCCTCTTCCCTGCCCGCGCCCGGCTCGGTGAGCTGGAGGATCTCACCGTCCGCCGACTCGCCGGTGACCAGGTACAGGTGCGGGCCGCCGGCGACGGACAGGTAGCGGAACGGCTCGTCGTCGGTGACGGACACCTCGGTGCGCCGCTGCCCGTCGAGCGCGCCGACGGCCTCGGCGATGCGCTCCTCGCCGGGATCGGCGACCTCCCAGTCGCCGGAGAGGACCCCGGTCCTGTCGTCTCCCGCCAGCACGATCATGCGGTCACCCCCGGAGTTTTGTCGGGCCGAGCCCCTACACTCTGCGTGCACAGGGAGGCGTCTCGCGACCGACTGGGGGATTTGTGCGGATTTCTGGGGATCAGCGGCGGGCCCGGCTGGGGGCGCGGCACCGGCTGGCGGTCAAGGCGGAGCTGGTCGAGGAGGCGGCGACCGCGATGGTGGCGCTGCACGCCACCGACCCGGCGACGGTGTTCCTGTCGGCGGGCGCGCGGCTCACCGCCCCGGGACCAGAGCCGGTCGAGCGGGCCCTGTACGACGAGCGCACGCTGGTGCGCATGCACGGGATGCGGCGCACGGTGTTCGTGGTCCCGGCCGCGCTGGTGCCGGTGGTGCATCACTCCTCGACGCTGCCGATCGCCCGCCGGGTGCGCAAGGCGCTGCTGAAGGAGCTGGCCGAGGCGGGCGGCTGGGACGAGGCGTGGGTCAAGGACGTCGAGGCGTCCGTGCTGCGCGCCCTGGCCGAGGCCGGCGATGCCACGACGGCCGAGCTGGGCGTGCTGGAGCCGCGGCTGCGCGAGCAGTTCAGGGTGGCGATCGGCAAGCCGTACGAGGGCACGCACAGCGTCGGCCAGCGGCTGATCACCCTGATGGGCATGGAGGGCCTGCTGGTGCGGGCCGGGCGCCCGGCGGGGTCGTGGATCAGCGGGCAGCACCGGTGGGGCGCGGCCCCGGCGATGCCCGCGCTGGCCGTGCCAGAGGCACAGGCGGAGCTGGTGCGCCGCTGGCTGGCCGCCTTCGGTCCCGGCACCGAGGCCGACATCAAGTGGTGGACCGGGTGGGGGCTGCGCGAGGTGCGCGCGGCGCTGGCCGCGGTCGGCGCGGCGGCCGTGGAGCTGGACGAGGGCACCGGCTACGTGCTGCCCGGCGACCTGGCCGAGGTGCCCGAGCCCGAGCCGTGGGCGTCGCTACTGCCCTGTCTCGACCCGACGCCGATGGGCTGGCAGGCCCGCGACTGGTACCTGCCGGCCGAGCACCGGGCCGCGTTGTTCGACCGCACCGGCAACATCGGCCCGACCGTCTGGTGGAACGGCCGGATCGTGGGCGCGTGGGCGCAGCGCGCCGACGGCGAGATCGTCTGGCGGCTGCTCGCGGACGTCGGCGCCGACGCGGTGGCCGCCATCGAGAAGGAGGCCGCCGGGCTGGCGTCGTGGCTGGGCGGGGTCAGGGTGACGCCGCGTTTCAGGACGCCGCTGGAGCGGGAGCTGTCGGCCTGACCCCGGGCTGCGGCATACTGGTCGTGGTGCCGTCCCGCACCCGACCTCCTGACCGCGTGCCCACGCCGCGCGGCGACCGCGGAGGCAGAGGGGATCGATGTCCTCGGGGCGCTTGGTGACCGGTCACGCGTACCGACGACGCGGTGACCGCGTGCGAGGCGTGGGCGGGGCACGCGGCCGCCGAGGAGTCCGACGATGACCGCGCACAAGCATCTCAAGAGCCACGTCCGCCTGCGCATGGCGAAGACCGGCGAGTCGTACACCACCGCGCTGCGCCACGTGCTGGCCCGGCGCCCCGACACCCGCCCGGCCGCGGTGCTGCCCGGCTACACCAGGTTCGGCGGCGGGCTGCACCACGAGTCCGCGACGCTGTCCCACGTGCTCGCGCAGGCGGGCATCCCGCTGTCGGAGGCGCTGCTGGCCGGGCTCGGCGGCGGCGTCGGCTTCATGTACTTCGTCTTCGAGTACGCCGGCCACCACCCGATGATGACCATCGTCAGCCAGGCCCATCCCAGGCCGATGCTTCCGCAGGCGCTCGACCAGGCCGGGATCGCGTACGAGGTGAAGCGGACCGGCGGCGCGAAGACCGCCGAGCGTAACCTGCGCGCGACGCTGGCCGCCGGGCGGGCGGCGGTGTGCCGGCTGGAGCGCGAGGTGGCCGTGGCCGGCATCGACGGCGACACGCTGTACGTGGACGACCAGTACGTGGAGCCGTACCCGTGGCCGCTGGCGGACTTCCTGACCGCCTGGTCGGCGCCCAGGAAGAACCGGCACCACCTGCTCGCGGTCACCGGCGACGGGCACCGTGACCTGGGCGCGGCGGCCCGCGACGCGATCGCCGACACCGTGGCCAGGCTCACCGGGCCGGTGCTCGGCAACAACTTCGACGTCAACTTCGGGCTGTCCGGCATGCGCAAGCTGGCCGCCCAGCTCGGCGACACCAAGGCCAGGGACGGGTGGGCGCGGCGGTTCGCCGCCCCCGAGGCGTTCTTCATCGGGCTGACCCGGCTGCACGACTGCCTGGAGATCGAGTACGGCGCGCCCGGCGCGATGCGCCCGCTGTACGCCGATTTCCTCGACGAGGTGGGAGCCGCCGGCGCGGCCGGGGTCTACCGGCGGGCCGGGGCCGCCTGGTCGGCGCTGGCGCGGGCGGCGCTGCCCGGCGACGTGCCGCAGTTCGCGCGGTACCGGGAGATCGCGGCCGAGCGTGAGCTGCTGCGCACCACCGACCGGGTACGCGGGGCCGGGCGGCTGCGAGAACTGGACGCCGAAGCGGCCGCGCTCCCTCAGGCCTACGCGGCGGGCAGGCCCCTGGCGGGCGGTTCCTCGGCAGGTGGGTCATCGGTGGCCGGGGCATCGGCG
>NZ_JABCPZ010000181.1 GCF_013283785.1 Nonomuraea antri | reverse complement strand
GCCGCCCAACGCCGCGAACGCGCCCGCATCCGCAGCGAGAAAGGCATCCGCTGGGGCGGCCGGCCCCTCACAACAGCAGCCTGAACCCATCACCCAACCCGGTGAACGTTTCCGGTCACAGCACTAGGCTCCGGTCACGTCGCTGCGGCGTTCCACCATCAGGACGTCCCGCCAGACACCGTGGTGACGGCCGAGTCGCTCCCGGGTGCCGACCACGCGGAAGCCGAGCGCCTGATGCAGGGCCAGGCTGGCGGCGTTCTCCGGGAAGACGCCGGACTGGATCGTCCAGACGCTGGCGTCCTCACTGGCCGCGATGAACGCGGTCAGCAACGCCCGGCCGACGCCGTGCGCCTGGCAGCCAGGGTGGACATAGACGCTGTGCTCGACAACCCCGGCATAGACGCACCGGGACGAGACCGGCGAGGCGGACACCCAGCCCACCACCTGTCCGGTGCCGACATCGGCGGCCACGTAGCGCAGGTGCGGCAGCTTGCCGGCGGTGAAGCCCTCCCAGCTCGGCGCGACGGTCTCGAAACTGGCCTGCCCGGTGTCGAGACCTGCCTGGTAGATGGCCAGCACCTGATCGGCGTCGCTCTCGCGCATCGGCCGGATCTCCAGCCCCTCCCCGGCGGCGGGCTTGACCGCCTGGACGGTCGCCGAGTGCACTCCATCGCCGTGATCGGCAGTCAGGACGATGCGCACGCCGACAAACCCGGTCGCCGCCAGTAGCTCGCGATAGGCGGCCACCGGCAGCGCCCCAGCCACGCAGCCAACGCGCTGCTCGGCCTCCTGGCGGCGCTCCGAGCCGAGTTCGCCGTCGACCACCACGTCACTGATGCCCAGCCGTCCGCCCGGTCGCAGCACCCTGAACGCCTCGGCCAGCACCGCCGCCTTGTCATCGGACAGGTTGATCAAGCAGTTGGAGATGACCACGTCTACCCAGCGATCCGGCAGCGGCACCTGCTCGATCGTGCCGTGCAGGAACTCGGCGTTGGCCACGCCAGCCTGCTCGGCGTTACGGCGCGCCAGCGCGAGCATGTCGGGGCTGGCGTCCAGGCCGTACACGGTGCCGGACGGTCCGACCCGCCGCGCTGACAGCAGCACGTCGATCCCGCCGCCCGACCCCAGATCCAGCACCGTCTCGCCCTCGCGCAGCTCGGCCACGGCGACCGGGTTACCGCAGCCCAGACTCGCCCGTACCGCCGCCGCGGGCAGGGCGCTGGTGTCGTCGTAGCCGCCCGCGCCGAAGCTTCCCCGCTCGAACTCGGTGGCCGAGCAGTCGGCGATGGGCTCACCCTGTAGTGCGGCCCGGGCCAGGCTCGAATACCGCGCCACGACCTCGTCATGCGCCATGG
Source organism: Nonomuraea antri (assembly GCF_013283785.1). GTDB lineage: Bacteria > Actinomycetota > Actinomycetes > Streptosporangiales > Streptosporangiaceae > Nonomuraea > Nonomuraea antri. Next base: position 21,831 of record NZ_JABCPZ010000181.1, on the reverse strand, counting down.
ACTGCTCCTTCACTCGCAGGTGGGCGCCACCGGGACCGGCTTGCCCATGACCACGTCGGCCGCCGTCGGGAAGCAGCTCACGCATGCCTCGTTGATCCGGTACAGGCTGGAGGTGCCCTGCCGTTCGACCAGCACGAACCGCACCTCGGCCAGGATCTTCAGATGGTGCGACACGGTGGACTGCCCCACCCCGGAGGCGGCCACGATCTCGCCCACGCTCATCGGCGTACGCCGCCGGGCCAGCAGCGACACGATCTGGATCCGGGTGGCGTCGGCCAGGGCCTTGAACCAGCCCGCGTACTCTTCGGCTTCCGCGCGCGGCAGAAGCTCCTGCTCCTCGTTCATCGTCAATCGACGATAGTCGATAAATAGCTTGATGGGAAGCAGCCGAACTGGACTCCTAAAGAACAAGACGGTCTGGAGTAGTTCCGCTTCTCGCCGTCTGCGGCAGGTGACCTGGACGGCTCACTGACCGCGCCACTGCTATCCGCGCAAGAGCTGAGGGAGAGTGTAGGTAGGCACGGGCAGGCGGGAGCCTCCGCGTTCGAGCTAAGAAGGCGGTTTGGCCAGCCCTTGGGCAGGTCTGCGATCAAGTCGGGTGCGTCACACCCGAATGCCCTTCCAGCCTGCCCTCCCGTTGGGAGTTCTACAGGCCTGGCTTCACAGACCAGGTCAAGGTGGCCAGCGGCTGACAGCGTAAAACGGCCTAATCCATGTTCAGTGGCGCCCAGCGATGTGCCGGACGCGTGCCGAAGAGCATCTGACGAGCATCAACTCGGCCGTCTCCGCCTCTCAAAAGGCGGCCGAGAATCGAGAAAATGCAGGTCAGATGGGGTGTGGAGTGGTAGGGCGCCCGGGGCTCGAACCCGGAACCTACGGATTAAAAGTCCGCAGCTCTTATATCGGGCACTGTCATTCCGTATTCCAATGTGCCACTCCAGCCGTCAATGTCGCTGTGAAAAATGTCCAAGAATGACGCCCGGTGATAGGCCGTATCGGATGCCGAAGAGCAACCGCCGAGCATCCATCGCATGGTTGGCGTCGGTTTGACTAATGCGTTTTGCCTACGGTTGGGCCGGGCCTGCGCCAGGATTGGTGTGGCGCTGAAGGCCGCCGGGATGTGTTGTCGAGACGGGGGGCATGAGGCCGCGAGCGTCGAGGTGTGGTGAACGGATGAGGTTTTCGGCGGTCGTGGGTAGGCTGGGCGCGTAGGCAGGTTGGAGGTCGCCGGTGTCCACTCCGCATCAGCATGGTGAGGCGTTGATCCCTCGTCCGCCGTTGACGACGGCCGCGTTGCGGGCGGCGGTGGCTCAGATTGCGCCGGCCTATCTGGGGCAGTTCGTGGAGCACCTTGACCAGGCGACGGAGCAGGCTGCACGGCAGAGCACGGTGGCGCCCTTGCGTGCGTTCCTGGCTCAGTGGGGTGAGTTCGTGGCGATTCACCGTCACCCTGTGACCGCTGCTCGCCTGCGTGAGCTGGAGCGGCAGGTAGCCACCGGGGTCGACCGGGAGATGGTGGCGGTGTGCTTGGCGGAGATCAGGGACATCACCGACGCCGCGCGTCGTGACGCCGCCGGTGAGTGACGTCTGGGCCTGGGAGTACGACCCGGACGAGGACCATGTCGCCTCGGGCCTTCCCGCACCGGTTGCCGCGGAAGTCGAGCGGCTGGCCGACCAGCTCGTGATCTTGGGAAGTGACGCGGCAGGTGCGGGCAGAGGACCGCTCCATGGGGGAGGCCTGCGAACTCTTGATCTGTTCGGCGGCCGGGGTTTCCTGCACTTTATTGTCGCCGACCACCTGCGTCTTGTGCTGATCGTTCGTGTCACCTGGCTCGATTGAAGCAACAACTTCGAGTGGGTAGATGCCTCCCAGAGGCGCTCGGCGGGGTCATCGGACAGGTCCACTGGCAGCGACGCCTAGCGGCAATCAGGGCACCTTTCGGTTCACGGGAGGCGTGATCTGGCCCACGCTCGACTCGACCCGGAGCTCCGCGACCAAGGCTGGGGACCTTGCTGCGATCTTCCTCCGGGGCTCCTGCATCGGACAGAGGCTGCCCGATAGCGCAGATCATCGCGGCGCTTTGGATCAGAGGTTGACCAACGGCCTTGGGGTTGCCATCCGCGTTTGAAACCGGGGCGCAGGCGCGTTCCCGAACGGGCTCAGAGATGGACTATGAGCTCAATCGCCACGAGGTGACCCGGCGGCCGTCACAGGCGTGCCGGGTCTCTGTTCGTCAGTCAACTAGGTAGTGGGCTTCGACGTAGGCCACAGTGGAGTCGTATGGCTCCCCTACGGGCTTCAGCATGTACCGGCGGAAGACTGCGGCGGTGGCGCGACGGACGCCGCGGTTGCGAGCGTCGGCGTTGTCCCATGACTGGGCGAGGGTGCCGGTGACCACTTGGTCGATCTCCTCGGCCAGGTTCCTTTCCGTGATGGTGAGACCGGGCGGTGCGTGGTCGTGGATGATCCGCGACAGGACACCCACGTGGTCGTCGTCCAGCACGACCGCTTCGTCGGGGTGCTTGCCGGCGTTCACGATGGCGCGAGCGATCCGGAGCGCCTCGGACAGGAACTCCAGGGCGTCTTGTGAGTTCTGGATGATCCGATCCCGCAGCAGCTTGATCCGCTCTGCGAGGGCGGTGTACTTCGCGGACCCCGGTTCGACGCCCTTGTCGAGGGCGGCCTTGATGTGGTCCAAGATCTCCGCTGCGGACGGCGGCCTCTTGTCCTCGCCGTCCTTGCCGTGCTTGGGCCGGACAAGGGCCATCAGTTCCTTGAGGATGGCGATGCCCTGCGCGTCCAGGACAAGGGCTTCCTCTCGGGTGGCGACCACGGAGAAGGAGTGGACGTGGGCGTTGATGATCTCCAGGATCATTGGTCCCAGCTCACTCAGCCGCTCTTTCCTCTCCTCGTCGGAGGACTTCTTGAACAGGGTTGTGTACACGGACCCGAACAACCCGAGACCGTCCCGGTACTTGGCCACGCGCTTGTCGGTGCTGATGAGCGGGTACAGGCGGGCCAGCAGCCGGTAGTCCTTGCTGAACACTTCGGCTGTGCCAGGGTTGGCGTCCAGGTAGGCGTTGATGGCTCGTACGGACTCGTATCCGTGGACCGTGAGGTCCAGGCCGTCCACGTCCACGAGAAGGTCTTCGATGCGGGCGAAGGTGGTGCGGAACTCGTCGACCAGCTCGGACAGGTCGGTGACGAACCCGCCGCCCTTACCGGTGCCCGGCGAGGTGGGATCGACGACCGCCCGCTGCACCTCTTCGGCCAGCCCGATGTAGTCCACGATCACGCCGGAGGTCTTCACGAACCCGGTCGGGGACACCCAGGTACGGTTCGGGCGCGTGATCGTCTGGAACAGGGTGTGGGCTTTCAACGGCTTGTCCAGGTAGAGGACGCCCTCGTTGGGGGCGTCGAACCCGGTCATCAGCTTCGCGGTCACCACCAGAAAGCACAGCGGGTCGTCCGGGGTGAGGAACCGCCGCTTCTGCTCCTCTTCCTCGGCCTCCGAGAGCTGGAACGGGCGCATAGCGGGGTCTTCGCTCTTGGCGTCCGAGACGGAGATGTTCACCTCGGCGGTGATTCGGCCGTGCTTGCCGACCTCGGCGAGCACCTGTGACGCCTCGAAGCCTGCCAGCAGCTCGTTGATCTTGTCCGTGTAGGCCACGGCCAGCTCACGGTTGTAGGCGACGACCTGGGCCTTCAGGCCGTTGCGGTAGGCGCCGGCCAGGTAGTGGTCCACGATGTCCTGGCAGACCGCGTGGATGCGGTCGGGGTTGGCGAACACCGAGGTGAGACGCCCGAACTTGCGGGACAGGAGCTCGCGGTCGGGGTCGTCGAGGTCGAAGTCATCGGCGAACTGGTCGAATTCAGCCTGCAACGCCTGGTCGTCTAAATCGAAGGCGACCGGGTGCGGGTCCAGCAAGACCGGAACGGTGGCCCCGTCCAGGAGAGACCGGGAGACCGAGTACCGGTGCAGAACCCTGCCCGGGTCGGTCTCTTCACCGAAGAGGGAGAAGGTGTCGGTGGAGAGGTTCCTGACGGGGGTGCCGGTCATGCCGAAGAACTTCGCGCGCGGCAGCGCTGCGCGCATCTGCCCGGCCAGAGATGTCGATCGGGCGGACTGGGTGCGGTGTGCCTCGTCGACCAGCACGATGATGTTGTCCCGGGCCGACAGGTTCTTGCCGGCGTCGGCGAACTTGTGGACGGTCGTGGAGATGACGCCACGCACGTCGCCGGCCAGCAGGGCACGCAACTCCTGGCTGGTGGCGGGCCGGTGGAAGTAGGCGCTCCCCATGGCGGAGGTGAACACCCCGGAGGTCTGGCGGACGAGTTGGGTCCGATCCGAGAGCAGGATGATCGTGGGCGATTCGGTGCGGGTGTCGGCCAGCAGCAGCGAGGCGGCGAACACCATCAGCAGCGTCTTCCCGCTGCCTTGGTGGTGCCAGATCAGACCTTTCCGGCCGCCGGCCAGGACTCGCTGGTGGATGAGGTGGGCGGCCTCCATCTGTGGATAGCGGGGCAGGTACTTCATGTCCACCCCACCCCCGGAGGTGTCGAACAAGGCGAAGTTCGCCAGCATGTCCAAGACGGTGGCTGGGTTGAGCAGCAGTTCGACGGAGCGCTTCACGTCGGCCTGCCCGGACAGGTTCTCGTCGTCGGCAGTCGACCGGAACGGCTGCCACAGGTTCGTGGGGGCGCCGGCGGCACCGAAACGCAGCTTCAGCCCGTCGGAGGCGACGGCGAAGACGTTGGGGGTGAAGAACCACGGGTACTCAACGACGTACACGTCGTTGATCTCGCGGGCGGCGTCCGCCCAACCAGAACTCGCGGTTGGCGACTTTACCTCGACCACGACCAGGGGCAGGCCGTTGACCCAATACACGAGGTCGAATCGGCGGGAGGTCTTGCCAGGGACGGTGATGGTCACCTCGTCTGACACGACCAGGGTGTTGGCGGTCGGGTGCTCGAAGTCGATGACCTTCAGGGCGTGCCACGCGCCGTCGGCATTTCGGAACTCCTTGTGCCCGCGCAGCAGGCGCAGCACCTGCTCGTTGGCCCGCACCAGCCCGCCCTCGACGGCGTTGACCGTGGCGACGATCTCCTCGATCACCGCTTCCACGTCGAACCCGTCGATCACTCCGGGGTTGAACTGGACGATGGCGTCCCGCAACAGGCCGGCCATCACCGTCTGTGTCGTCTCACGCGCCAGCGACCTGCCCGCCGTGAAGTCCCAGCCCATCGGAAGGGACCACTGGATCATCAGGTTCTGGAACTCACGCTCCCGAATGCCTTTTGCCACGGCTCACATCTCCAGCTCGGCGGAGTCGATGTTGATGGTGATGCTCTGCTCCAGCAGACTCGACACCAGGCTTGCGCGGATTGCTCGGAGACTGCTTGCCTGGCTGCGGAGGGTGTTCATCGTCTCTACGACGACCCCGAGACGCTCCGCCCAGTCTTGCTGGACGGACAACGGGATATCCGGGACGGGGAATCTGCTGAGCGTCGCGCGGTTGATGGAGGCGATCCCTGTCGTCTGGGTGCCGAAGGTCTCGAACCACTCCCGGCCGAAGGTGTTACCCCATGCTGACACGAAATACGGGTCGAATCGTTGATCGGTGACCCGGACTCTGAAGACGTGGTTCTGGTGAATGCAGTTGGGAATCTGGTCCTCCCAAACGTGCCCTCGACCAAGCTTGTCCTTGTCTCCGCCCTCGTTCATCAGGATGTCGCCCGCATGCAGTCGGAGCTTGTCCGCCTTGGCCCGGGTGGTCTGAATCGTCGCCACCTCAGACAAATTCAGGTGGCGTCGATGAACATTCGCCACACGCAGGTAGGGCACTTCCACAAGTTCTGGCTGCTCAAGGTCCTTCTTGTTCTTCGTGAGGCCTCCTGAGATGTCGCAGAATGACGCCAAGGGCACCGTCGCATCGCCGGCAACCTCTGCCGCCATCTCCCGTCCCAGCGCCCACCAAAGCTCATCGAGCACGTCCGCCTCGGCGTCGAGTGCGGCTACCTGGTCATCAACTGCGTCGAGCACCTCGACGATCCGCTCTTGTACCTCGCGCGGCGGGATCGGGAGTTGGATCTGCAAAAGTTGCTCTGGATTAAGACGCTTGCGCCGTTGCACTGTCCCGCTTACTCGGTTCTTCATTTCTGCCCACAGTCGCGGTGAGCGGCAGACGTGCCTCATCCAGTCGGGCACCAGTTCTGGGCCGAGCGTGAATGTCGGAAACTCGTTGCTGACGACGAATCCGTCGAACTCGGCAGGTACTACGGTGATCGGGCCTTCCCACGCAGTCAGCTTCCGCATCACGACCTGATCGACGCGCAGCACGTTCATTGCCGCGTACTCTGTGTCTCCGCCGTCGAGTTCGCCTTTAGCGACAAGCCCCTGTCCTGCGTTCAGGACCCCGGCCAGACGGTAGGTGGTTGCAGGAAACATCGGCGTGCGCTGAATGTCGAGGCGCATCACCTCTCCGAGCGGACGAAGTGAATAGCCGTCACTCATCGAAGCCCTCGATCCCTGCGGCGGTGAGGACGGTGAGCATGCGCTGTTCGGTCTTCTGGCGCTCGGCGCGGGCCATGTTGTAGGCCTCAATGAGGGTGCCGAGGTCTTCCTGCTCGGCGGCGGCCTGCTTAAGGTAGCGACCGATGTTGAGGTTGAACCCGTTCGCCGCGATCTCCGTGACGGGGACAAAGCGCGCCGCGAGTCCACCTTCCCCGTCGGGGTCCACCGGGTTGCCATCGGCGTCGAACTTCGAGTGGTAGGCGGTCACGATGTCGGCGATGTCGGCATTGGTGAGGATGTTGCGGTTCTTCGCCTTGGTGAACCGATTGGAGGCGTCGATGAACAGCACGCCGCCCTGCCGCTCGGGGGCCTTGGTGCCGGGTGCACGAAACACCAGGATCGCCGTAGGGATGTTGGTGTTGTAGAAGAGGTTGGCAGGCAGGCCGATGACTGCTTCGAGCAGGTCATCGTCCAGGACGCGCTGGCGGATGGCTGCCTCTTGGCCGCCTCGGAAGAGGACGCCGTGGGGCAGGACGACGCCGGCGCGTCCCTTCTTCGGGCTCATGCTGGCGATCATGTGCTGCACGAACGCCCAGTCCGCCGTCGACGGCGGGGCGACCCCGCCGAGGGCGCGCGGGTCATTGGTCCAGGGCTTCCACTTCAGACTGTATGGCGGGTTGGCGACGATCACGTCGAACTGCGCGACGGACCCGTCCGGCTTCTTGAAACGCGGGTCCTTCAAGGTGTCGCCAACCTCGACCTTAAACTCGGTGAGGTTATGCATGAAGAGGTTCATGCGGGCCACACCCGCAGTGTCCGGTACAGCCTCCTGCCCGTACAACTTGAGCGTGTAGCCACGCCCGCCGCGGGCCTTCAGAAGGTTCGCGGAGGCGATGAGCATGCCGCCCGATCCGCAGGTCGGATCGTACACCGACTCGTGACCCTTGGGATCCAGGACCTCGACAATCAGCTCGACGACCTCGCGGGAGGTGAAGAACTGGCCAGCGCGGGTACCCGACCCGTCGGAGAACCGCTTCAGCAGGTACTCGTACGCTTCACCAAGGACGTCGTGGGACATGTTGCCCTCGTGCATCTTCGGGGTGCGGTCCATCGTCTGCATGACCGCCGCCAGCACCTCCCCCGACAGCACCTCTTCGGAGGTCCAGGTCATAGACCCGAACAGACGGGAGAACTTGTCAGGATTGGCCGTCTCGATGGCCTGCAGCGAGGCGCGGACGCGCTGGCCGAGGCCAGGCTGGGTGATGGTGGCGAGGATGGACGACCAGGAGGCGCGACGCTGCTGGACGGTACCGGGGTGGATGAACGGGATCTCGAACGACTGGTAGTCGCGGTACTCGATCTCGTGAGCTTCCTCGGCGGACAGGCCGTCCAGGCCCTCGTTGTCGGCCAGGAACTCCTTGTGCCGGTGCTCCCAGGTATCCGACAGGTACTTCCAGAACATCAGCGGGAAGATGACGGAAGCATACTGCGCTTCAGGCATCGCCACGCGCAGCTCGTCAGCGGCATCCCACAAGCGGCTCTCGATCTCCTGCTGGGTCACTGCCATCAATCGGGGGTCCTCGCTCGTCAAAGGTGGCGGCCCGAAGGCCGGGGAATTCCTACTGGTCACCCATCGGGGGCGTTACCGGCATGTTCACAACGGGCGCGGCTTGAGAAAACCACACAAGGCGTCGTACTCCTGATAGGCGACCTAACAACGATATCTCTCACCAGGATCACGGATTTCGACAATCGGCCCGAGCGCACGACGCGGTCTGCAGCGGACCGATGCCCCTGCAGGGCGATCCCTCTTCCACACTCCAACGGGCTGCCCTCCTGCTGCAGGTCGGCGCCTCCACTCCGATCTCCCGCACCCGGCATCATGGCAGACGTCGCCGACACAACGAGCTCAAAGTCACGAACGCTCGAGCGCAGCAGTGGGGCGCCCAAAACACGGGGCCTGCTGAAGATGGCAGGGGTATCGGTGGCGAGGCGGCGGCACACCTGCCCACCCCGGTAGCATTGCGTGAGCGTCAAAGTACAGTGCGTCACCAGCTGAGTGTTCTGACCGTCTGCGCGCCGATATGGTCGCCGAACTGAGAACATGCGGCGTGCTCCGCTCGCCCGAGGCCGCCGCCTTCGCTGCGGTGCCGCACGAGAAGTTCGCCCCCGATGCCGCCACCTACTCCACCCGTGACACGGTCGTTACCAAGCGAAGTGCGGAAGGAAGGGCGACCAGCTCGATCAGTGCGCCGTGGCTGCAGGCGGAGATGCTCGAGGCAGCGCGGCTGAGGCCGGGCGGGCGGGTTCTGGAGGTGGGCCGCGGCGGTTATAATGCGGCGCTCACCGCCGAACTCGTCGGGCCTGAGGGGGTGGTGATCAGCGTGGACATCGACCCGTTCGTCACTGAGCGGGCCACCGCTTCCTCGCCGAGACCGGCTACGCGCACGTGAAGGTGGTGCTCGGAGACGCCGAGCACGTCGCCGACGAACTCGGCCCGTTCGACGTCATCCTCGTCACGATCGGCGCCTGGGACTGCCCCTGGGGTCACCTGCTGGCTCCCGGCGGTCGGATGATCGTCCCGCTGCGCTTCGGCGGGCTCACCCGCTCCTTCACCTTCGTCCGCGACGGCGACCGCTTCGCCGGCCTGAACCCCACGGTGTGCGGGTTCATCCAAGGCGCGGGCGCGCACCAGGAGCACCTGGCCGCGCTGGCCGACAGGACGGTGAACCTGCTGGTAGACGCCGACCCCGCGCTCGACGCAGCAGCGCTCGGCCGGGCCCTGGACGGCGACCGGACCGGATGCTGGACCGGCGTCACCGTGGGCTACGACTACCCGTTCGACACCCTTCACCTGTGGATTGCGGCCCAGACTGAGACCTTCGGCGTGATCCGGGCCGACCCTGATCGTGGCAGCGACCGTATCGAGCCTGCCATGCGCTGGTTCACCCCCGCCCTCATCACGCCCGACAGCTTCGCCTACCTCACCATGGGACCGGAGCACAAGGACAGCACGAGTGGAGAACGCCGCTACGAACTCGGCGTCTACGGCCACGGCCGCCACGGCGACAACCTGGCCCGGCAACTCGCCGCCGAGGTCGAGACCTGGGATCGGGAGTGGCGGACTTTACCCTGCACCCGATCGAGGCGGCCCCGGCGATCGGCCGGGTCTTCCGCAAGCACCACACGCAGCTCGTCATGACCTGGACCTGAGAACCATCGCTACCTTCGGTACGCGCTCGCCCGGGTCTCCTCCACCAGCGGCAGTTCCATCGCGCCGTTGGGCTCGCATCCGCCGTCGTCGATCGCGGCGGCACAGCCACGGTGCTCGGGTTCGTGCTGATGAGCGAGCTGGTCATCTTCCTTGCGGTCACTCCGGCTTTCGGCATACTGGCCCACCGGGTGCGCGGCTGGCCATCATCGTGACCTGCCAGCCTGTGTGCGGCCTGACGCAGCTCGGCGCGGCCCTGGTGCTGTCTGGGACGGCAACGGTGGAGGCGCCGACGGACTGATGGTGCCCGCCGGTGCGGCGGGCACATTCTTCCAACCGGCCGCCAAGAGGCTGGTCGTTCAGCTTGTCCCTGCGGGGCCAGTGCTGGGGCAGGCCAACGCGCTGCTGCAGACCTGCTGCAACGCGTCGCGATCGTCGGGCCGGGACTGGCCGATCTGGTGATCGCCGCGATCAGCCCCGGCGTTATCCCCCTCTGGGACGCGGTCACCTTCCTGGTCTCGAACGCGGTGTTGGCCCCGCTGCGCCTGCCGCCGACCGCGCGGCGGGAGCGGCGCCGGTTCCTGACCGACCTGACCGAAGGGCGGACGGCCATCGCCGAGCACCCCTGGCTGTGGGCGCTGACCGGCTTAAACGTGTCGGCCTCCGACAGCGTGCCGCCGTCGACAACCGGTCCCTGCCTCGTCGCAAGACAGCCTCCTGAAGGTGTCCCTCTACGGGATGCGCGACTGTTGATCCTCGCGACCCGAGTAGCCGCTCTCTCGAGTGTGCCGCTCCTGCCTAGCGGTGACCCTGTACCGTCGTACGGTGCTCACTGGCTCACCGAATACGGTCTTGATCGTCATTCGCGGCAACTCGGGATCGGGTAAGTCCACCCTGGCCCGGACCGTGCGGGAGACGTACGGCCAGCGTGGTATGGCACTCATCGGTCAGGATGTGGTGCGCCGTGAGATCCTGCGCGAGCGCGACAGACCTGGCGGTGTGAATATCGGGCTGCTCGATGTCATGTGCCGTCACGCCCTCGACTCCGGCTACCACGTCATCCTTGAGGGCATCCTCGCCCGGAGCCGCTACGGCGAGATGCTGCAAGCGCTGTTTCGCGATCATCGAGGCGCAAACCGCGGTTATTACTTGGATGTCTCCTGGGAGGAAACGCTCCGCAGACACGAGACACGGCCCCAGCGTGCCCGGTTCAGCCCTGATGACATGCGGCGGTGGTATCTGGGGCAGGATGTCCTGCCCGACGCGATGGAGACGATCATCGGCGAGGGCAGCACGTTGACCGAGACCGTCGGGCACATTCTTCAGGACGCCGGTCTTCTGGCAGGCGAGGCGACCCGCCCGTGAGCAGACGGGCTACCGGCCCTGATCGAAACCGTCGGACGGCTGCACCGCGCGGTCAACACCGTGATGCTCCGTCGGTGGGCGGCCTGGCTTCAGCTCGGCGTCGTTCAGCGCCTGGACCCGGAGACGGATGATGGCCATCGCGGGGTCATGACGCTGGAAGCCGGGTTCCCTGCAGGGAAGGAAGGGCGGCCCCGTGGCGATCAGTGACCTGGACATCTCGCGTGCGCTTTCCGCCCATCTCGACTGTTACCCGGACGAGGCCGCGTTGCTGGCTGAGCCGGTGCGATTGCTGTCTCAGGGACGGGACTTCGCCTCGCGGCGGAATTTTCCGATGCACGTGACCGTCGGTGCCCTGCTGGTCCGCAGCGGCGTCGAGATTCTGCGTGCGGTCTGACCGGACCAGCCGGGGGTTGCCGGTCGGCGACGTGCATTCAGGTAGGAGAAATCAGACCCGCCAAGGTCGAAGACACCGGTCCGCGACCCGGCAGTACGCAGTGTGAATGGGGCTGCCATGGCGCGGTCCGCAATCTCCGAGACCTTAGTCCAGAGGTAACCTCACTCGCCGAAGGTCAGCAGGGGCACGTTGTAGAGGTCGGCGTTGCGGGGGCGGCGCATGGCGGGGGCGCTGACTTCGACGATGAGGAGTTCGGTGAGGAACTGGACGTTGGCTGCGAGCAGGTGGCTTGTGTAGCCGTTGGCGGAGTGTTCCTTGAGCCCGACGGCGACGTGGATGTGCGGAAGGATCTGGTTCGCCTCGTCGTCCCAGGCGATGGTGCCGCAGCCGAGGGCCTCGATGTTGGCCAGCTGGATCTTTGACCAGACTGGTGCTTGAGGATCGGGAAGTTTCTCGCAGGTGCCGACGATGTCCGCCTCGGCGAGGCCGGCCAGGAACATAGGGATGTATCCCTGCCGTACGCCGGCAGTGCGGCAGAAGTCGCTCAGCGCGGTGAAGAAGTCCTCGCCGTGATCGAAGGTGACGCCGAAGGTGCGGCCGGTGGTGAGTTCGTGGCTACGCATTGACGTCTCCGGCCTCATGGAAGGTCTGGATGATCTCTTCTCGGCGGGCGCCTGCGGTCAGCAAGGTGGTGAGGAGGATGCGGGCCTTGTACGGGTGGAGGAATCCGGCGCTGATCAGTCCTTTGGCCAGGAGGTCGCTTTCCGAGCCGGGGAAGCCGTAGGTGCTGGTCAGGGTCGAGCCTGCGCCGGTCCGGGTGGCGAGCACGACCGGGATGCGCAGGGCGATCTCGGCGAGGGCGTCAAGGTAGGTCTGGGGGACGTGGCCGACGCCCATCGCGGCGAGAACCAGCCCGTCGGCATGGCGTGCGACGGCGTGCAGAGCTTGGTCGTCGTCGCCGAGGGTAGCGGTGAACAGGACGACCCGCTTGAAGTCTGGGCTGTCGGGGAGCCGGATGGTGATCCGGGGGGTAGGTGGCGACCAGAAGCGAGGGTGGCCTTCGACCAAATGCCCCAGCGGGCCGGTGGTGGGGGAGGCGAAGGTGGCGGGGCTGGTGCTGTGGGTCTTGCGTACGCGGGCGGCGGCGTGGATCTCGTCGGCGAGGACGACCAGGCAGCCGCGGTCGCGGGCAGCGGGATCGGTGGCGACCTGGATGGCAGCGAGGATGTTGGCGGGGCCGTCGGCCCCGGCCATGGCCGGATTGCGCATGGCTCCGGTCATGACGAGCGGTGTGGAGCTCAGGTGCAGCAGGTCCAGTAGGTAGGCCGTCTCCTCGATGGTGTCGGTTCCCTGGGTGACCACGATGCCGTCGGCTGCGCAGGCGTTGATGTCTGTTGCCAGGCGGTGCAGGTCGTTGAAGCTGAGGGACGCGCCGGGAAGGCGGAGGAAGTCGCGCGTTTCGATCTTGGCGTCCAGGTTGGCGAGGCCCGGTACTGATGCCAGCAATTGGTCGCCGGTCAGAGCCGGGACGGCGCGGCCGTCGGCCTCTGGCACCATGGCGACCGTCCCACCTAGCGAGAAGACGGTGATGTCGGCTCCCACGTCGTACCCCTTCCAGGTCCGGTCGGTAGGCGGGAGCCTAACGTGCCGCAGCCGGGTCGCGAAGGCCCGCCAGGTAAGCGCACGATATGTCGAGGGCGGTGGTGGACAGGAATCGGGAGCGTGGCGTGATGAGGCCGGCAGTTCCTTCCTGTCGAAGCTCCGAACAACGTCGCACGAGCCACTTCCAGTCGAGGCGGAGGTATTCGGCGAATGTGATGAGCCGCTCCTGCGGGTTCATTTCGCCGAGGATGGAATGCGCCTGGGCGTAGGCGCAGACGTCGGTGAACTGCCGGAGCACGGGGCGCTGGGGCGTCACATCCACGTACCAAAGGCCTTCGCCGCCGACCCAGGTGGCGATGATCGCTCGTTTGCCCGGCTGGAGCGCGAAGCCGTCCACCTGGGTGTAGTCGGGCTCGCCGCACACCTGTACGCCGATTCCCAGGGCTTCCATGAGCGCTGCGGTCAGGAACAGCAGGATGCGTTCGTGAGCGGGCGAGTCATCTACTGCCTGCTGTGGGATGCAGAAGGAACGGGTGACGCCCGTCGTGTGCCCCGCCACCGTTTGCCGAAGGTAGGTCAGCTTGTGCGTGAAGAGTAGCCAGGTGCATGCGTCCTCACCTCGTTGCTCCCGCGACCAGAAGAGCGGGACTCCGGCGCCGAGATTGCGCAGGATGTGCTGGGCGCAGAACCGTGATCCGAGCCACATGCGGGAGACCATGGACAGCCCGCGCGCCGCATCGTGAGAGACCGCGGAACGGGAGAGGAACTTATACTCGTCCAGGCGGCGTTTTGCCTCCGACAAGAGACCGTCGTCGTCGAGCAGGGCGAAATCCAGATTGGTGACGGCCCAGATGATGGCAGCGGTGAACTCATCCAGCCGGTAGGCGCTCGGCACTCGCATGGTGTGGCCGCCGATCGGCGCTCGGGAGCGTGCATCGGCCAGGAGGAGAAGGTCGTCTGGTGCGTTGGGGATGGCGATCAAGCGTGCGGCTGATGGGTCGCCGGTACTAACGCAGACATCGCCGGAGCTCGTCCGGCCTGCCTCAACGCGGATCGGCAGGGTACCGCCTGAGAACGCCCTTCCTCCGGGGATGGAAAGGCGGCGCCACTCGGGAGTGATGTTCTGCGCCCCCGAGGCGATGCCGAACAAGTCCTGATCGCTGTTGGCTCTTCCTATCCGGCCACGTTCGTGCTGCACCAGGGGGATGAGTCTGCCGAAGATGCCATCGGTATCCAGTGCCTGGTCGCAGGCGGCCGCGAGGCTGGGAGTGGGCCAGCGGGCGGCCTTCTCCACCTTGGCGATCTCATCGCCGCTGACATGCAGGAGATGCCCGAGCCGGTCTTGTGAGAGTTCTCGGCGTTCACGCCAATGTCGCAGCTCAGCGCCGAAGAAGTGGCGTGCCGAGAGATGGGCCTCGAGGTCCCGTGGGCGTTGCCCCATGACGACCTCCCATGCGGACAGTCGTGCTCGTGCTCCGCCTGTCCGCATCGACCTCATGGACGTGTCGCTGTGCGGCAGGCCTGAATGGTTCTTGGGCAGTCAACCCGACGATAGCGCGAGCGCGCCGAGTTACGGAGAGTCGACGAGAGATGCAGCTGTTTGGACAGCGGATTCAACCGGGTTGGAGGGAGCGCGTGGCTCCTGAAAGACACTGCGGTAGGTACCGCTGGAACCAAGGACGTTACGGAGCACCACGACGCGCCTACGGCGACCTCCGCGGATGTTTCAGGGTCACTAACGAGCCGCTGCACCTTCAAGTCCGGCAGCCTCCCCACATCTTGGAGTGGCTGGGAGGAGCCTTCAGCCTCCGACCAGCCGCGCACGACGGCACGGGCGGATCGCCCACGATCACACTCACGACGCCCATGCCGCCCACGCTTGCAGCCCCCGTCGAGGTCAGGTATCGATCGAGGGCTGCGAGCAACACATCCCAGCCCCTGCGGTTCCCGCCGCCGCGAGCGACTCGGCTCGCCTTCGGGCATGGGGTCCGGGGAACGAGGAAGGCGGGTCAGAGTCGCCTGCCCGCCTTCCTCTCCATCTCTGGCAGGGCTACCGCCCTGCCTTCTGCACGCAGGTCCCCTCGATGGATTCCGGGATCGTGCCCGCATTCCTTCAGTCCACCCAGTCACACACAGGCCCTTGGCCGCCCTCCAAAGCCGCTCGGTCGGCGGTTACCGCTCCGCCCGCGAAACCCAACAGGCACGGGCGCGCGGGAAGAGCCTTCGATGACGAAAGCCCGCCGCAAAACGCGGCGAGTTGAAGAGACACCCTCCATCGAGTGGGAGCCACACAGGCCGCCCAAGGGCGGCATCCTCAGAATCAGGGCCACCTCATGCTGTGGCGCCTACGAACTGGCGTCCCTGGGTGGCCAATACTTCGTGCTGCGCCCGACCAGTGACGGCGGGCACGAGGAAACCGGCAGAGGCATGTACGCCCACGCCGCGAAGGTGTTCATCACCCTCGCCTCGGAGCACTGGTGCGCCGCAGACCAGCCGCTCATCATCTGACCAGCGAGATCACTTGCTCATCCCCCAAAGAGAAGGGCGGACGTCACAAAATGGCCGAGCCCGTAGCAGCAAAGCCCGCATCACGCAGACTCAAGCAGTTCGTGCTCAAGCCCACGGTGTTCTGCTATCACCGATGCCCGTACTGCGATCTACGTCAGGATTACTACCGCGAAATGGTCGCGGACAGGAAACGGTCGCTGCACATCGTCTCCACCAACGGGCAGTCGGCCGAGCAGCAACCGGCACGCAAGCCGAACCCGGGACACATGCCGCTCGATATGGCGCTGCGGACCATCGAGGAGGCGGCCGAACTCGGCATGGAGGAGCTACAGCTCAGCGGCGGCGACCCTCTGCTGTACCCGCACCTCATCGAGGTGATCCAGGCGGCCAAGCGCCACCCCGGCGTGTTCGTGCTGATGAACTCAGTCGGCACCGGCGTCACCGTCGCCAAGGCACGCGAAATCATCGAAGCCGGCCTCGGCGCTTGGAACTTCTCCATCGACACCCTCGACCCGCTCAAGTACGAGCTGCTGCGCGGCGTTCGTGACGCCCTGCCGACCATCCTCGACGCGGTCCACACGGTGCGGGAGGCGGGGCGGGGACGGGACGTCGCCGAATTCCGCATGAACTACATGACCGTCATCACCCGGCTCAACTTCCGGGACATCCCCGAGATCGTCGCGCACTGCGTTGACACCGGCATCGCGTCGATCTACCTCATGAACGTCTACGGCGACACCACCGGCAAGTCGCTTCTCACCGAGCCCGAGATCAGGGAGTTCCGGGGCGAGACAGTTCCGTCGATTCTTGACATTCTGCGCAGCAAGAACACCGCGGACATCGTCCAGGCCAACGCGGCACAGGTGCTGGCCAGCTTCTTCTCCGCCGACAACAGCGACGCCAACTACGCCCAGGGCGTCTACTGGCCCGACCGGGAAAGCGCCCGCATCGCGTGCCACGTCCCCGACTACTACGCCTTGATCGAGCCGGACGGGCGGACGCTGCCCTGCTGCCTGGTCGAGATCTCCCACGAGGGTGAGATCGGCAACGTCATGGACCGCAGCCTCACCGAGGTCTTCACGGGCGAGGACGCCGATAAGTTCAGGCGCGAGCGCATCCCCTTCTGTCAGAAATGCCCGTCCCCCCGCAACCGGACGCTGGGTCTGGTCCCGTACATGTGCAGGCAGTTCCGTGACTGACGCGCCCGTGCTCGCGTCCGTCGTCGTGGCCGTCAAGACCGATCCACGCCTGCGCCGTCTCGTCGAATCCTTGATGGTTCAGACGCTGCCGGCAACGGCTTACGAGGTGCTCGTGGTGGAGAACGGCAGCAGCGACTTCGCCGACCTCGACGGCCACGGCGACGGCACTGTCCGCTATCTCCACCTCGATGCGGCGAACGCCGCCGCAGCTCGTAACGCCGGACTCGCGGCGGCACGAGGACGCTACCTGCTGCTCACCGACGCCGACTGTGTCGCCGAGCTCGACTGGATCGAGAAGCTGACCGAGCCTCTCGGCGGCGGACGCCTCGCCGGGGCGGGCGGGACGATCCGTAAGTATCCGCCTCGCACCTGGACGCAACGCCATGCGATCACCATCGTCGATGGCCAGCACGCGCTCAGCTACCTTCCGGCATCCCCCCACCCCTACGTGGCTGGAGCTAATGCCGGATTCGTGACCAGCGCTCTGCGCGAGATCGGCGGCTTCGACGAGGAACTGCTGTCCGGAAACGACGTTGACGTCTGCTACAAGCTGGGTCTGCGCGGCTACCGGGTGGGCCTGGCCCCGGACGCGGTCGTCCTGCACGACGACCGCGATGACATCATCCGTCACTTCAAGCGCTTCTTCCGCTATGCCGTCTATCAGGTGCTGCTGTACGCCAAGTACAAGCACATCTCCGGCAAGCGGTTCATCCTCGACAGCTACCCCTTCCGCCGGGCAGCCGACGCCTTGTCGACCCTGCCACACTCGATCATCGGCCTGCTGGTCGGCGATCCGGCGCCAACATCACGCGCGGCCCTGCAACTCGTGGAAGCGGCCGGAGTGTTCTGCGGCGAACTCTACGGCTCGCTCCGCTTTCGTCAGCTCTACCTGTAGCCGCGTAGCCAACCGAGCAAGGAGGTGACAGGCGGTGCGCTCATCTGACCCGCCCGTCGTGGCGCCCGACGGCGGCCCGCCCACCACCAGCAGAGGTGTGCTGTGGCTGGGCCTGCACTGCGACGTGCGTTGCAAGTTCTGCTACGACGAACTGGTTCCGCTCCGTGAGAAGGCATGGATGCCCCTTGAGGAGGCATTCGGGGCGCTGGAGAAGTTCCGCGGCTTCTACCACAACGAATTCGTGGACTTCATGGGCGGTGAGCCGACCTTGCACCCGCATGCGCTTGAGATCGTCGCTCACGCAGCCGACCTTGGACTGCGCCCCACCGTCATCACCCACGGCATGAGGCTGGCCGACCTGCGCCTGGTCCGCGCCTACGCCGAGGCCGGTATCCATGACTTCCTGGTGTCCATCCACGGCATCGGGCAGACGGTCGCAGAGATCCACCAGCGTGACAGGCACAACTACTCCCGGCAGATGCAGGCGCTGGACAATCTCCGCTTGCTGGGCATTCCGTTCCGGTTCAACGTGACGATGATCCGCGACAACATGAGCGAGCTGGAAGCCATCGCCGATCTGGCTGGCGACAAGGGAGCGCGGGTCGTCAACTTCCTGACCTTCAACCCCTACTTCGAGTGGGCGCAGCAAGGCGAGATTGAGTTCCAGGCACGGCATTCGGAAATTGCCCCGCACCTGGCGAAAGCGATCGACCGATGCGCCCAGCTCGGCGTGGAGGCCAACGTCCGCTACATGCCGCCCTGCCAGCTCCCCGGACGCGAGGCTCACGTCTACACCGGCTTCCAGCTCCCTTACGACCCGCACGAGTGGGACTACAACTCCTGGTACGACGCGGGTCACGAAGGCCGCCCGTTACCGCAGTGGTACCTGGAGGCCTCCCGGCAACAGCAGCAGCGGCACGGCTACATCCACGTGCCCGCATGCAACGACTGCGCCCTACGGGAGATCTGCGACGGCTTCCATCCGCAGTACGTGGCCCGCTGGGGCGGTGAGGAGGCAAGCCCATACCCCGGGCCACCCGTCCAGGACCCCACGCACTTCATCAGAGGCCAGAGCAAGCTTCGCTACCCGACTACCGCCTCCGACGAGGCCGCTCACCGCCTGGAGGAACTGCGGCCGGGATCGCTCGCGGATGTGCACAGGCCTGTCGGCGAGGATGGCCGGGCGGGCGTGAGACGCAGCCGGAGGCCGAGATGAGCGCCCCGGTTTCGTCGCTGCTCACCATTACCATCACCATCGCCGTCTCCTGCCTCCTGCTGCGGCAGGTGTTCGTGCTAGCGGCGGTCGTCCGCACCGGCCGCTTCCTCAGCCGGCAGCACGAACGAGAGAGGGCCGGCTTGGCTGCGGCTCCGCGGTTCTTCGTGGTGGTTCCTGTGCTGCGCGAAACAGCGGTGCTCGCCGACGCGGTCACGCACCTCTCCCGTCTCATCGAGGGCCTGGACGCCCAGCTCGTGATCGTCACCACCGAACGCGAGCTCGCCGAGCGGGCACCGGGTGCGGCAGAGGCCGATACGATCGCCCTGGTGGAGAAGCTCGCCACCGAGCACGCGTTCCTCCACCTGCACGCGCCAGATGCGGCCGGGCTCAAATCCGACCAGCTCAACTTCGCCGCGCGCCAGCTCGCGGACATGACCGACCGGCCAACGTCCGCGACATGGCTCGTCTGCTACGACGCCGACTCGCGTCCCCCGGTGAACTCCCTGCACGACTTCGCCGCCGCGATCGAGCACTCGCCACGCGCCAGCGTATTCCACCAATCCTCCCGATTCGAGCTCCGCATCACCGGCCGGGCTCCGGCATCGGGGCTGTCACGCGCCCTGTGTGACGGGGGCGCGCTGCGTGCCAATCGCTTCGTGACTGGCTATGAGCTGCCGCGGCTGCTCAACCGCACCGGCGCTGTCGGCCCGCTCAAGCGAATGCTCAGCTCGTTCGTCTACGCGCATGTCACCACCCATGGAGTGTGCCTGCGCCTGTCGCTGGTGCGGCAGCTGCCCTTCCCGGCCCGTTCTCCCCTGGAGGACATGCACTACAGCTTCTATCTGGGCTCGCGCGATATGCCCATGGTCGCGTTGCGCAGCCTGGATCGCGCCGAAGTGCCCGATACCGTTTCCGCGCAAATCGAGCAGGCTTCGCGCTGGTTCGTCGGCCCGGCCCGTTTCGCGCGCTACCTGAAGGACCCCGCCACGCGCAGCGGCTGGCGCGCCCGGCTGCTGGCCCTGTCGGCGTTCGGCTCGGCCGTCGAGTGGCTCGGCTGTGCCGTCGTCCCACCGGCCGTGCTGGTGATCCTCACCTTCGGGGAAGCTGTGCCGCGTATCATCGCCGCCGTGCTGACCGTGCTCTACATCGCCCAGCTTGTGCTGACCGAACACCACCTCGGCACGCCGGACGGATGGCCGAGACGACTGCTGAGAGTGGTGGCGTGTCCGGCTGCGACGGTGCTGTTCGGCATGGGCGGCTTCATCGGCGCTCTCCACCTGCTGAAGGGAGGATCCGGTGCTGGGAAAACCGAACGAACGGCACCCGCATAGCCCGCAAGGCCGCCTGCTCGTGGCCTTGGAGGGACCGTGCTGCGCGGGCAAGACCACGCTGGCCAAGGAACTCGCCCGCCACCTGCTCGGCCTCGCCGTCTACGTGGAGTGCTTCGCCGACCATGCCGGCGGCGGACACTGCCTGCCCAAGCCCGTGCCGGAGTCGCTGGAGGAAGACGCACAGGCCATGGGACGACTGCTCGAAGTCGAAGAGAGCCGTATGGCGCCGTCTCGCCTGGGCAATACGCCTGTGATCATTCTCGATCGCAGTGTCCACACATTTCTGGCCCACCGCTGCGCCATAGAACAGCTCACGGGGCTGGCCTGTCTCGAACCCGCACGGCAAATCCTCATCCAATCCCGCGCGTCAGCATGGCCAAACCTCGTAATATACCTGGACGTACCGCAGACTGCGGTACAAGATCGAAATAACGGGAAGTTCCAGACAGGGAATATTCTGGTCGAACCAGCCTTCAACAATGCGTTTCGCTCATATTTCGCTGAGCTGCGGTCAGCCACGGAACCCCAGGTCGCGTGGCTTGACGCGATGCGGCCCATCCAGGTGTTGACTCACGCCGCCGTGAGCACAATCAGAGAAGCACTGGCCAACCGGAGGAGCCGAAGCAATGGAACAAGTGCCGCTCTCCGGAAGGGTGGTATTCGTTGATTGGCACGGTGTGCTCTCCTGCGACCCCTTTTGGGTGTCCATCCGAGAAAGCGCTCGGCACCCTCTTCGCGCCCAATTGGAAGAAAACCTCACCAGCATATTCGCCAGCGACGACGCCAACGCGTGGATGAAGGGACTGATGTCCTCCGGCGAGGTCATCGCAGCCATGGACATCCATGTGGACGGCCGCTTTCGCGACGACTTCCTGCATCGTCGTCTCTACATCGACTGCGCGCGGATGAAGGTCAACGTCTCGCTGTTCGAGGTGCTCCGACGGGTCAAGGCCGTCGCCATGGTCGTCGTGGCCACCGACAACATGGACTGCTTCGCCGACACCTTCGATCACGTACGCAGATCCGGCAGGCGGCGTGCCCGATCCGGAGCCGAAGCGAGCACGATGGCCGGTTGGGCGTTCGTCTGCGACGACATCATCTGCTCCAGCGACGTCGCGGCGCTCAAGAGCGAAGATCCCCTCACCTTTTTCGGACCCTGGCTGCGCCGGCACGCCATGACCTTCGCCGACGCGATGCTCATAGACGACCGGGCGGACAACTGCGCGGCCTTTCAGCAGCAGGGAGGAACCGCGCTGCAGTGGAAGATGGGCACCAACGACATCGCCGAAATCGTGGACGGCCTGAACCAATGGCTGGAGGCCCCTGCGCGCCATACGGCATCCACCGCATCTCCCAGGCATGGCGAGCACCTGCCGTGAGCGCCGCCAATGGGCTGCGACGCGCCGTCGTCACAGGTGGCGCGGGCTTCGTTGGCTCTCACCTGTGTGAGGCTCTGCTGGCTCGCGGCTACAGAGGTTGAAAGACTGAGGTATCACCTCGCGGTTGCGTGCTCTCGGCGGGGTTCGGGAGTATGCCGGTGGGATGCGTTATCCGGATGGTGGTGGTCTGACCCCGGCGGCGCGCGCCAAGCGTGA
>NZ_JABCPZ010000180.1 GCF_013283785.1 Nonomuraea antri | reverse complement strand
GCGGTGGGGCGGCGGGTGAGTCGGGTGGGCGCGTGCTGGCCAGCCTGGCGCTGTCCGGCCCGGACGAGCACGTCATCGTCCAGCCGCTGGGCGGGGGCGGCCCGCGCCCGCGCGGCTTCTTCGCCGTGGGCTCCGGGCAGCCGTTCTCGCCTGTCACGCACACCGTGATCAACGCCGCGGGCTCGCTGCTCACGCTGGCGCTGGAGCAGGGCAACGCCCAGTCGGAGTCCGTCCGCCGGGTCAGGACGGCCGTGCTCGAACTGCTGCTGGCCGGGGCGGAGGAACAGGCACGCGAGGTGCTCGCGCCGCTCGGCGCCCGGCTGCCCGACCCGCCGCTGGTGGTGCTCGCCGCCCACGCCGAGGCGCTGGAGACCCTGGAACCGCACACGTTCACGGCCCGCCTGCGCGAGCGACGGCCCGCGGAAGGCGCGCGTCCGGACGAGCCCGCACGGGCGGACGCCGACGACGGCGTCGTCGTCGCGCTCGTCTCGGAACGGCCGACCGAGAAGACGGCCACCGCCGTCCCCGAAGGGCGAGCCGAGAAGACGGCCACCGCCGTCTCGGAGGGGCCGGCCGAGAAGGTGGTCGCTGGGTTCGAGGGGCGGGCGGAGAAGGTGGCCGCCGAGGTGTCGGGGCCGGTCGGGCTGAGCTCGCCCTGCGATTACGGCGACCTGCGCGGCGGACTCGACCAGGCCAGGCGCGCGCTCGACAGCAGCCGGGGCGGCACCGTCAGGTTCGGCGAACTGGCCGGTCAGGGCCTGCTCGCCCTGCTCGACCCGGCCGCCGCGCGCGCGTTCGCCGCCGCGTTGCTGGCCCCGCTGACCGGATACGGCTCGCGCGCCGACCTGGTGGAGTCGCTACGCGCGTACCTGGACAGCAACGGCCACTGGGACGCCGCGGCCCAGCGCCTGGGCATCCACCGGCACACCCTGCGCTACCGGATGAAACGGGTCAGCGAACTGCTCGCCCGCGACCTCGACGACCCCGGCGTACGCGCCGAGCTCTGGCTCGCCCTGGAAGCGTCCGGACGACAGCCCCAATCGTGATCAGCCGCTGCCACGATCACTGTCATGAGGAAAACGATCGTGACGCTGGCCGCCACCTGTGGCGCCCTGCTGATGACCGCCGCCCCCGCACAGGCAGTGACGGCGGCGCCCAAGGATCCGGTGAAGGCGCTGAAGGCCGAGCTGACGCCGGGCCGCGGCGTTCGCTTCACCGACTCCACCACGGTCTCCGACGAGCGCGGCGAGGACTCGCTGCTCCGGCGCACCGGCACGTTCGAGTTCAGCAGGAAGGGCCTGGCCGCCGCCGACATCACGGCCAAGCTGCGCACCCCGATCGCCGCGCTGACCGACACGCGCGTGCCGGAACGCTCGATCGTGATCGGCAAGGTCTGCTACCTGTCCGGCGGCACCTGGAAGGAGCAGATGCCGGAAGGCAAGACCTGGTACCGGACGAAGGGCTTCGTCGGCGGCTCGGCCTTCTTCGGCCAGGTGATCAACCCGGTCGAGCCGGCCACCCTCGCCGCGCTCGTCAAGAAGGCCAAGCCGGGCAAGAACACCTACACGGGCACGATCACCTACACGGGCACGATCACCTTCAAGGAACTCGACAAGGTGTCGCCGTGGTTCAGCGCGCCGGACCCGGCCAAGGTCACCACCAAGCTCGAGGACTAGTTCTTCTCCACCAGGTAGCAGCAGATCGTCGCCGTGGTGACCGCCTCGTACGTGCGGCCGTCGCGCAGATGGCCGGCGCGTTCGAGGCTGATCGCGCCCTGGGCGGCGGCCCACAGCGCGTCGGCGATCTTCCGCGGCTGGGTCGGCACGAGGTAGCCGGTCGAGATGCAGTCGGCGATGGCCCGGTCGAGGATGTTGAGCGCGGCCCTGGCCAGCGTTCGCGCCCGCTCGCTCGGCTCGAAGCCGGGGATCGCGCGTTCGAACATCAGGCTGTAGTAGCCGGGCTCGGCCAGGCACGCCTGACGGTAGGCGGGGCCGAGCGCGGTCAGGTGCTCGAACGGGGTGCCGCGCTGCGGCACGGCTTCGAGGAAACGGCGAAAGCGTTCGAATCCCTCCAGATAGAGCGCTTCCGCCAGGCCCTCACGGTTGCCGAACATCGTGTAGATGACGGTCGTGGTGCAGCCGGCCTCGGTGGCGATCCTGCGCATGGCCAGGCTGTCGGGGCCGTCGGTCTGCAGCAGGTTCACCGCCACGTCGAGGAGGCGGGAACGCAGTTCGTCGTGAGTGGCGCGCTCTCCGAGGAGATAGGCGCCTTGCAGCCCCATGGGTGTGGAGGTCATGAGATCTCCCTCGCGCCCGAGGAGCCATGCGTCGTTGTGACCTCACGCTGTTCGGTCACGGGGCCCACGCCTTTCTGCTCGGGGGCCCGCCGCGCTGGAGACCCGCACCCGATGACTTAGCCATAGCGGAGATCGTTCAAACCGCTCCGCATGGTAAACATCCCGAATTAGGTCTACTTCTGTTACATCCTGGGTATACAACAGGGCTTGTACTTAACGGTGAGCGCTCGTGAGAGTCTTGTGCACGGTGGTGTAAATCCCCGATCTTACAGTTGGCATAACGTCATGGGTATGGACGTGCGTACCTTCTGGCTCGCCGGTCGTCCCGCAACCGGGGACGCCGAGCTCACCGTGACCAATCCCCACGACGGTCGCGAGGTCGGCCGCTACTCCGTGCCGACCGACGCGCAGGTGGAAGAGGCCGTCGCGGCCGCGCACGCGGTCGCCAAGCAGGCCGCCGCGCTGCCCGTGCACGTGCGCGCGGAGGCGCTCGCGCACGTCTCGCGCCGCCTGGCCGAGCGGGCCGAGGAGATCGCCGGCCTGATCAGCGCGGAGAACGGCAAGCCGATCCTGTGGGCGCGCGGCGAGGTCGGCCGGGCCGTCGCCACCTTCCGCTTCGCCGCCGAGGAGGCCCGCCGCTGGTCGGGCGACGTGCAGCGGCTCGACACCGAGCCTGCGGCGGCCGGCCGCCTGGCCTACGTCTCGCGCGTGCCCAAGGGCCCGGTGCTGGCGATCACGCCGTTCAACTTCCCGCTGAACCTCGTCGCGCACAAGGTCGCCCCGGCGATCGCGGTCGGCGCGCCGGTCATCGTCAAGCCCGCCCCGGCCACGCCGCTGTCGTCGCTGGTGCTGGGCGAGATCCTGGCCGAGACCGACCTGCCCGCCGGCATGTTCTCGGTGCTGCCCGTCGAGAACGAGCGCGCCTCCGCGCTGGTGCACGACGCGCGCCTGCCCGTCGTGTCCTTCACCGGCTCGGCGCCGGTCGGCTACGCCATCGCCGACCAGGTCCCGCGCAAGCACGTGACGCTGGAGCTCGGCGGCAACGCCGCGGCCGTGGTGCTCGCCGACGCCGACCTCGACTGGGCGGCCCAGCGCATCGCGCTGTTCTCCAACTACCAGGCCGGGCAGAGCTGCATCGCCGTCCAGCGGGTGATCGTCGAGCGGTCCGTGTACGACGCCTTCGTCGAGCGCCTGCTGCCCGCCGTGGCCGCCCTCGTCACCGGCGACCCGGCCGACGAGAAGACCCAGGTCGGCCCGCTGGTCTCCGAGCACGCCGCCGAGCGGGTCGAGCAGTGGGTCCAGGAGGCCGTGGCCGCGGGCGCCAAGGTCCTGGCCGGCGGCACCCGCGAGGGCGCCACGGTGGCCCCGACCGTGCTGGCCGACGTCCCGCACGACGCCAAGGTGGCCTGCGAGGAGGTCTTCGGCCCGGTCATGATCCTGCAGCCGGCCGCGTCCATCGACGAGGCGTACGCGCTGGTCAACGACTCCAAGTACGGCCTGCAGGCCGGCGTGTTCACCCGGTCGCTGGACGCCGCCTTCCGGGCCAACCGCGAGCTGGAGGTCGGCGGCGTGATCATCGGCGACGTGCCGTCGTACCGGGCCGACCAGATGCCGTACGGCGGGGTCAAGGACTCGGGCATCGGCCGCGAGGGCCTGCACTCGGCCATGGAGGACCTGACCTACGAGAAGGTCATGGTCCTGACCGGCCTGACGCTCTAGGCGGAATGCCGCTCGTGTCCCGTGATCCGCGGGACACGGGCGTTCGCCGTGGACCCGATCCGCTTCTCGAAGCAGACGCTCTGGCTGGAGTCCACGTACTCGCCGAAGCGCGGGATCTGCTGGAACCCGGACGACGTGTAGAGGCCGACGGCCTCGGCGAACAGCCGGCCGGTCTCCAGGCGGAGCACGGTGACGCCCGCCTCTGCGGCCAGCGACTCGACCTCGGCGAGCAGCCGCCGCGACAACCCGCGCCCGCGCCAGGCCGGCCGCACGTACATGCGCTTGACCTCGCCCGCCCCCGGCTCCATCGGCTGGAGCCCCGCGCACCCGACCGCCTGGTCGCCCTGCCACAGCACCAGGAACGAGATGCGCGGGTCGAGCGGCGGCTTCAGCGCGTCGTCGACGACGCCCCTCTCGCGCTCGGCCAGCTCGGCCTGCTGCTCGTCGCAGAGCTCGACGACGATCGGGTCGGTGGACGGCGGCCGGGTG
Organism: Nonomuraea antri; assembly: GCF_013283785.1. Lineage (GTDB taxonomy): Bacteria > Actinomycetota > Actinomycetes > Streptosporangiales > Streptosporangiaceae > Nonomuraea > Nonomuraea antri. The sequence continues at coordinate 18,710 of NZ_JABCPZ010000180.1, read as the reverse complement.
ATACGCATGCGGAAACGATAGGGAAGGCGTGTTTCGCGGGCGTTGCCGGGATATGTCCGGCTAGGCGCGTTGTGCCGTGGCGTACAGGGTCTTGGCGGCGTCACCGAGGTACGGGCCGTACATGGTGCGCTGGTCGTCGCTGTACTTGAAGCTGCTCAGCGACGTGATCGTGCCGCGCCCGGTGACCGGGTCGAACGTCGACATCCACGGCCCGCCGCTCGATCCCGCGGTCATGTCGCAGCCCAGGCCCTGGTCGCGGGTCTGGCCGTGCGGGTCGTCGCGCAGCCGTCCGGCGCAGTAGACCAGGTGCTCGCCGTCGTACGGCGGGTCGGCCGGGTAGCCGAAGCCGAAGGCCTGGCCGCCGCGCGGGGCGTTGAACGCGATGTCCTGGGTGCCCACCACGTCGGCCACGTGCTTGCCGCGCCAGGGGGCCAGGGCGACCATGGCGATGTCGTAGTCGTCGTCGCCCTCGCGCGACCAGGGGCCGGCCACGAACATGCGGCGGGCGGCGTACTGGCCGTGGGGCTGGGCGTTGCCGAGGCCGTAGCCGGGGACGAACGTCCAGTTGGCGGCCCATTCGCCGGTGCCGTCCTTGACGCAGTGGCCGGCGGTGACGACCACGTCGCGGTTGGCGCTCTTGATCGTGCTGGCCGAGCAGACGAAGTCGGTGCCGGCCAGGGTCAGGAAGACGCGTCCGGTGGTCCTGGCGACGGCGCCGCCGGTCATCCAGCGCGAGCCCAGCGTGGTGGCCTGGGGGCGGGTGGCGGCCTGGTGCCGGGGGACGCCGAGTTTCGCGGCCGCGCCCGACAGGTCGGGCGCGGTGCGCACGCCGGCCTTGCCGGTCAGCCCGCTCGCCCCGCCGGTCAGGCCGCCCAGCCCCAGCCCGTCGCCCGGGCCCGCGGATCCGGTCAGTTCCTGGACGTCGCCGGCGATCTTTCCGACCTCGCCGGTGAGGTCGCCGACGAGGCCGCCGCTCTCGCTGACGAGGTCGAGCAGGTTGATCGGCAGGGCGGCGGCCATGCGTTCCGGAGTCCAGTAGTCGATCACTCGCTGGAGGTCAGCGGGGCTGCGGGCGGCCGTGTGCTCGACGACCTCGCTCCGCTTGGCCGTGTCGACGGGCGAGACGGCGGGGCGGTCGGCCTGCTGCGGTCCGGGGGCGGCGCCGACGAGCGCGGGGCCCAACAGCCCCGCGACGAGCGGAGCGGCCGCGAGCAGGGGGGTGCTCAGGGTCATGCCCCCCGAGTGTGCACTACGAGATGTGTTCTTGTGACTACTTTCCGGTAAATCTCTTAGAGTGCGTTGGTGCTTTGGGCGGCTTGATAGACGGCCTGAGCCTCATTTCCGAAATATGGGCCGAACATCCAATTCGGCGCGAAGTTGTATTTGAAGCTGTTGACCGAGTTCTGGGTGCCGAGCCCGGTCGACTCGTTGAAGTTCACGAACCACGGGCCGCCGCTGGAGCCGCCGGTCATGTTGCAGGTCAGGCCGAGGTCGTCGGAGAGCAGGAAGTCGTCGAACGCCCGGCCGCTGCAGTAGATCAGCCGCGACCCGTCGTACGGCGCCGCCGCCGGGTAGCCGAATGCGTGCATCTGCTGCCGTCTGGCCTGGTTGAACGCCACGCCCTGGCCGCCGACCGCGTCGGTCAGCGACCGTCCCTGCAGCGGCGCGACCACGGCGGCGGCGACGTCGAAGTTGATGTCCTCGCGGGCGTTCCACTGCTGGGTGGTCAGCAGCCGGGTGGCGGGCCAGGTGCCGAAGGGGCGCGTGCCGCGGTCGTAGCCGGGGACGAACACCCAGTTGGTGTGATAGGCGCCGCTCAGCTTGACGCAGTGTCCCGCGGTCATCACCACGCTCTTGTTCGCGCTGGTCACGGCCGAGCCCGAGCAGGAGGCGTTGCGCCCCTGGGCGGTGGTGAAGAAGACGCGGCCGGTGGTGCGGACGACGGCGCCGCCGCCCGTCCACGGAGAGCCGGCGGTGTTGGCCGCCTGCTGCCGCGTGCCGCCGCCGGGCGGTGAGGTGGGCGGGACCTGCCACGGGGTGCCCTCGGTCGGCTCGCCGGGCTCGCCCACCGCCATCTTGGCCGAACGCTTGGGCATGGGGGCGGACAGCGGCTGGGCGTCCTCCATCTTGTCCGCCGTCCAGTACCGCAGGACCGCCCGCTGCTCGCCGGTGGAGTCGGCGGCCGCGTGGGCGGCCGGCTTGGGGTCGGCGGTGACCGCGGCGGCCGCCGTACCTGATGGGAGCAGGGCCGCGCTCGCGGCGGTGAGGGTGAGGACGGAAAGCAGAGCCAGTCTGCGGCGCATTAGGTACCTCCAGAAACCGGACCAGGGCTTGGAAGGTAGCGGCCCCAATATCGCGATTTCTCAAGTTATGCGCATACCGATATAGCGATATTCAGGCATAAAGCTTCTCGATTACCGCACGTCACACTGGTGACGCAATTGTGGAGGTGTCGCGGCCCCGGGCCCGGGCGCGGCCGGAAGCGGGGACAATGGACGGGTGCAACAGACCCTCCGCTCCGTCGTCGTCCTCGGCTCCACCGGCTCGGTCGGCACCCAGGCTCTCGATGTCATCGCCGCCAACCCAGAAGGCTTCCGTGTCACCGGGCTCGCCGCCGGCGGCGGCCGGGTCGACCTGCTGGCCGAGCAGGCGGCCGCGGTCCGCGCCGAGGTGGTCGCGGTGGCCGAGGGCGCGGCCGTCCCGGCGCTGAAGGAGGCGCTGGCGGCGCGCGGCGCGCACCCCGAGGTGCTGTGGGGTCCAGAAGGGGTCGCCGAGGTGGCCGGCCGGCGCTGCGACGTGGTGCTCAACGCGATCACCGGCGCGCTCGGCCTGACCTCCACGCTGGTCGCGCTCGAAGCGGGCAGCACGCTCGCGCTGGCCAACAAGGAATCGCTGATCATCGGCGGGCCGCTGGTCAAGCGGCTGGCCAAGCCCGGCCAGATCCTGCCGGTCGACTCCGAGCACTCGGCCGTGCAGCAGTGCCTGTGGGCCGCAGGGCCCGACGGCTACGACCCCGACAGCGTCAAGCAGCTCGTGATCACGGCCAGCGGCGGCCCGTTCCGCGGCCGCACCCGCGCCGAGATGGCCGATGTCACGCCCGAGATGGCGCTGGCGCACCCCACCTGGTCGATGGGCCCGCACATCACGATCAACTCCGCCACCCTGGTGAACAAGGGGCTGGAGGTGATCGAGGCGCATCTGCTGTTCGACCTGGGCTTCGACCGCATCGAGGTGGTCGTGCACCCGCAGTCGATCATCCACTCCATGGTGGAATACGTCGACGGCTCGACCATCGCCCAGGCCAGCCCGCCCGACATGCGGCTGCCGATCGCGCTGGCGCTCGGCCACCCGTTCCGGGTGCCCGGCGCGGCCCGGCCGATCGACTGGTCCGCCGCGCACACCTGGACCTTCGAACCGCTCGACGACACCGCCTTCCCCGCGGTCGCGCTGGCCAGGCAGGTGGGCGCGGCCGGCGGCACCGCGCCGGCCGTCTACAACGCCGCCAACGAGGTCTGCCTCGACGCCTTCCTCCGCGGCGAGCTGCCGTTCCTGGGCATCGTCGACACGGTGGCCGAGGTCGTCGCCGAGCACCGGGCCACCCCGGCCGACTCGGTCGAGGAGGTGCTGGCCGCCGACGCCTGGGCCCGGGCCCGTGCGGCCGAACTCACAGCCGGGCAGTCCCGTTAGCTACCTAGACTGGGTAGTGTCGTCGACACCTAAAGGGTTGAAATGTCTTCTGTAGCACTCGGAATCCCGACGGTCCGTCCCAAGCCGCTCGCCGAACGCCGCCACTCGCGGCAGATCATGGTCGGCAGCGTGCCCGTGGGCGGCGACGCGCCGGTTTCCGTGCAGTCGATGACCACCACGGTCACCGCCGACGTGAACGCCACCCTGCAGCAGATCGCCGAGTTGACCGCGTCGGGGTGCCAGATCGTCCGGGTGGCGGTGCCGTCGCAGGACGACGCCGACGCCTTGCCGATCATCGCCAGGAAGTCGCAGATCCCGGTCATCGCCGACATCCACTTCCAGCCGAAATACGTGTTCGCCGCGATCGAGGCCGGTTGCGCGGCCGTCCGGGTGAACCCGGGCAACATCAAGAAGTTCGACGACAAGGTGGGCGAGATCGCCAAGGCGGCGGCCGAGCACGGCGTGCCGATCCGCATCGGCGTCAACGCCGGCTCGCTCGACCCGCGCCTGCTGCAGAAATACGGCAAGGCCACGCCCGAGGCGCTGGTGGAGTCGGCGCTGTGGGAGTGCTCGCTGTTCGAGGAGCACGGCTTCCGCGACATCAAGATCTCGGTCAAGCACAACGACCCGGTCGTGATGATCAACGCCTACCGGCTGCTGGCCGCCAAGTGCGACTACCCGCTGCACCTGGGCGTCACCGAGGCCGGTCCGGCCTTCCAGGGCACGATCAAGTCCGCGGTGGCCTTCGGCGCGCTGCTGGCCGAGGGCATCGGCGACACGATCCGCGTCTCGCTGTCCGCGCCGCCGGTCGAGGAGGTCAAGGTCGGCGCGCAGATCCTCGAGTCGCTGGGGCTGCGCGAGCGCGGCCTGGAGATCGTCTCCTGCCCGTCGTGCGGCCGGGCCCAGGTCGACGTCTACACGCTGGCCGAGCAGGTGCAGGCCGGCCTGGAGGGCATGAAGGTGCCGCTGCGCGTGGCCGTCATGGGCTGCGTGGTCAACGGCCCCGGCGAGGCGCGCGAGGCCGACCTGGGCGTGGCCTCGGGCAACGGCAAGGGCCAGATCTTCGTCAAGGGCGAGGTCATCAAGACCGTGCCCGAGTCGCAGATCGTCGAGACCCTGATCGAGGAGGCCCTGCGCCTGGCCGAGGAGATGGGCGTCGAGGTCGACCTCGACGATGACTCCGGCCCGCAGGTCACGGTCGGCTGAGAGAAGTTTCTCCCGCACCGCTGTAACACTGAGGCCCGCGCGACCACTACCCGGTGTCAAAGGAAACCTACCGGGGTGAAGGGAGCGTGGGTGTGTCGGAAGACGCACAGCGGTTCACCCGTATATACGACGAATGCCGCCAGCGCGTGTGGGCCTACGCGGTCAGCCGCGCCGGGCGTCAGGTCGCCGACGAGGTGGTGAGCGAGACGTTCGCCATCGCCTGGCGGCGGCTCGACGACGTGCCCGAGCAGGCGCTGCCGTGGCTGCTCGGCGTGGCGCGCAACGTGCTGCGCGACAACATCAGGGCCGAGGTCCGCAGGGAGTCGCTCGGCGCCGAGCTGCGCGCCTGGGCCGAGGAGGACGTGGCCGACCAGGTCGCCGACCGGTTCGCCGTGCTCAAGGCGCTGACCACGCTGTCGGACGACGACAGGGAGCTGCTCGTCCTCGTCGCCTGGCAGGGGCTGAGCCCCCGCGAGGGCGCCCGCGTCATCGGCTGTTCCGCCACCGCGTTCCGGGTGCGGCTGCACCGGGCGCGTAAACGGCTGGAGCAGGCCATGCAGGGGCCTACGGCGCCGCGTCCCCGGGTGATGAATCTCAGTGAGGAGTGGTCATGAACGCCATGGACGAGCTGCGTGACTCCCGTCCCGCGCACCTGGCAGACCGCGCGGTCGACCCGGCCACCAGGAGCGCCGAGCTGTCGCACGCCATGGCGGGGGCCAGGCGGAGCGGGCGCGCCCGCAGGCGGGCCCGCCCGGCGTGGGGGCTCGGGCTGCTCGGGGCCGCGGCCGCGCTGACCGCCGCCGCGGTCGTCGTGGTCAACGGCACGGGCGGCGCGCCGCGGGTGAAACCCGGGGTGGCCCAGCCGGCGCCCACCCAGAGCAGCAGCCGCCCCGTCGAGCTGTCGGCCAGGCAGATCCTGCTGGCCGCCGCGGAACGCGCGGAGAGCACGAAGGAGACGACCGGCGCCTACTGGCACACCGCGTCGGTGAACAGGTCGCTGTTCCAGGCCGACGGCTTCCGCCTGCTGGAACAGAGCAGGCTCGAAAGCTGGACGCCGTCGGCCGTCGGCGGCGAGCAGTGGAGCAGGAGCACCCCGCTCGGCGCCCGGCCCGCCACCCCCGAGGACGAGGCGGCCTGGCGGGCGGCGGGCTCCCCGGCCAAGGTCGCGATCGACCTCCCGGGCAAGCCCAAGGGCTCGTTCATGCTGCCGATCGAACCGGGCCGCGCGGAGCTCACCCACGCCCCGCTGGTCGACGGCGACAAGGTGTTCTGGCTCGGCAGGAACGTCACCATGAAGGACCTGCGCGGCCTGCCGGCCGAGCCGGGCGCGCTCAAGAAATGGCTGCTGCGCTCGTACGCGGGCCACGACACGGAGTCCAGCAGCAAACCGATGTCCTCGGACGCCTGGCTGTTCGCCGTGAGCGCCGGGCTGATCGTCGACATGCCGGTCACCCCGCAGGTGCGCGGCGCGGCCTTCAGGATGCTCGCCGACCTCGACTCGATCAAGGTCATCCCCGAGGTCACCGACGCCGAGGGCCGCACCGGCAGTGCCGTCGCCGTCGAGCAGCCGGCCCAGGCCAAGGCCGGCGACCCGGGCAAGGCCGGCGTACTGGAAGACCGCCTGATCGTGGACGTCTCCACCGGCCAGGCCCTGGCCAGGGAGAACGTCGTGGTCGAGCCGGGCGGCCGGCAGGCGGGCTTCGCGCCGGGCACGGTCTGGAACTCCCAGGCCGTCCTGACCGCGGGCTGGACGGACACCGAGCCGAACGACTGATCGGCGCCGCCCGCCGCACCTCGACGGAGGTGCGGCGGGTCTGGCTCGATTACGGCGTGCAATGCTGCGATTACAGATTGGCAAGCTTTTCCTCATAGCCCCTGTCGTCCCCCTGTCGCTCGCGGGAGCATCGCTAGGCCTATGACATTGGGGGAGGGGTCGGGTGAAGCGAGTTCTTGGGGTGGTCACCGGCATCGCGGTGCTGCTGACGCAGTTCGTCCACGGCGGGGTGGCCGCCGAGACGCCGGCGGTGGTGGCGCAGGGGCCGGCCTGGGGGGCCTGCCCGCAGGAGCAGGGCAAGCCGGTGGCCGCGAACGTGGAGTGCGCCAGCGTGCGCGTCCCGCTCGACCACCGGGATCCGTGGGGGCACTCGATCACGATCGCGCTCAACCGGATCAAGGCCAAGGTCGCCCGCGACGCGAACCATCTGGGCACGCTGCTCGTCAATCCCGGCGGCCCGGGGGCGTCGGGGCGGCAGCTGGCCGAGTTCGTCTCCATGGCCCTGCCGAACAAGCTGGGCGAACGCTATGACGTCATCGGGTTCGACCCGCGCGGGGTCGGCGCCAGCCGGCCGTCCGTGCGCTGCGTCGACCCGGACGTCTACTACAAGGCGCCGCGCCCTGACGCCGTGCCGCACAGCCGGGCCGAGGAGCAGGCGCTGCTGGACCGGGCGAAGGAGTACGCCAACCGGTGCGGCGACATGTGGGCCTGGCTGCTGCCGCACCTGACCACGGAGAACTCCGCGAGAGACCTGGACAGGATCCGCGCCGCGCTGGGCGAGGAGAAGATCAGCTACCTGGGCTACTCGTACGGCACCTACCTGGGCGCGGTGTACGCCACGCTCTTCCCCGACCGGGTCAAGCGCCTGGTGCTGGACAGCGTCGTCGACCCGACGGGCGTCTGGTACCGCTCGAACCTGACCCAGGACCCGGCCTTCGAGGGCCGGCACCGGGCGTTCCTCACCTGGGTGGCCAGGCACCACTCGGCGTACAAGCTGGGCAACACCACCCGGCAGGCGTCCTTCGCCTTCTACGCGATGCGCGACAGGCTGCGCGGCAAGCCGGCGGCCGGCGTGATCGGGCCGAGCGAGCTCGACGACACCTTCACCATCGCCGGCTACAGCGACCGCACCTGGCCCGAGCTCGCCCAGGCCTGGTCCGACTACGTGCGCAAGGGCGCGACCAAGGGCCTGCAGGACGCCTACGCCAAACACGGCAAGAACGACGCCGAGGACGAGAACGGCTACGCCATCTACCTGGGCGTGCAGTGCCGTGACGCCCGCTGGCCGCGCGACTGGGCCGTCTGGCGGGCCGACATGACCAGGATGCACCGCCACGCGCCGTTCCTGACCTGGCCGAACGCCTGGTTCAACGCGCCCTGCGCGTTCTGGAGCGTGCCCGGCGGCACCCCCGTCCGCGTGACGGCCTCGCCGAAGCTGCCGCCGATCCTCATGATCCAGTCCGTGGGCGACGCGGCCACCCCGTACGAGGGGTCGCTGGTGATGCGGCGGCGCTTCCCGTCGGCCCGCATGGTGGTGGACCGGGGCGGCAACCACGGCGTCTCGCTGGGGGGCAACCGCTGCATCGACGGGCACCTGGCCGCGTACCTGGCCGACGGCACCCTGCCTGCTCAGGACACCTCCTGCCGGGCGATGCCGGCGCCCGAGCCGGCCCCGAAACCGGCGACCGCGCAGAAGGCGCACATGTCGGCGCGGGCCGGGTCGCCCCTGCCGGTCGGCCCGCTTGGTCACGATCGGCTCACCGAGGTCATCGCGAGATGAGCTAATCGGTGGTCGTTCGCGTAGTCTGACCATGTGATGCTGCGTACATCGGCGTCGCGCGTGCTCGATGACAGCGACCGGGACGAGGTCGTCGCCCTGCTCGACACCGATCCGGTCGCCAACGTCTTCGTCTCCTCCCGGGTGCGGACCGTCGGACTCAATCCGGCGCGGCTCGGGGGGCAGATGTGGGGCTTCGGACCGCGCGGCGGGCTCCTGTCGCTCTGCTATGCCGGGGCCAACATGGTGCCGGTCAACGCCGGCCCAGAAGCCGTGCACGCGTTCGCCGACCGTGCCCGCAAGCAGGGGCGGCGGTGCTCGTCCATCGTGGGCCCGGTCGACGCGGTCTCGCTGCTGTGGGAGCGGCTGGAGCCGTACTGGGGGCAGGCGCGGGCGATCCGCTGGGCACAGCCGGTGATGGCCACCTCGCGCAAGCCGCCGGTGCCGGCCGATCCGCTGGTGCGCCGGGTGCGTCCGGAGGAGTTCGAGATCCTGCTGCCCGCCTGCGTGTCCATGTTCACCGAGGAGGTCGGCGTCTCGCCCAACCTCGGTGACGGCGGGGCGCTCTACCGCACCCGGGTGGCGGAGCTGATCCGCATCGGCCGCTCGTACGCGCGCATCGACCACGGGCGGGTGGTGTTCAAGGCCGAGGTCGGGGCGGTCACCCCGCACGCCTGCCAGATCCAGGGCGTCTGGGTCGATCCGGCGCTGCGCGGCCAGGGGCACGCGGTGGCCGGCATGGCCGCGGTGGTGGAGGCCGCGATGGCCTGCTTCGCGCCGGTGGTCTCGCTGTACGTCAACGACTTCAACCACGCGGCCAGGGCGGTCTACCGGAAGGTCGGCTTCCAGGAGGTCGATACCTTCATGTCCGTGTTGTTCTAGCGGCGTGTTCTAGCATCGGGAACATGATCCTTGTTACGGGTGCGACGGGGAACGCGGGCGGCGCGCTGGTGCGTACGCTGGCCGCGGCGGGGGCGGACGTCAGGGCGCTGGTGCGGCGCGCCGCCGATCTGCCGGCCGACCTGGCGATCGGCGATCTGAACGACCCGGCCTCGGTGTCGGGCGCGCTGGACGGCGTGCGCGGGGTGTTCCTGCTGGCCGGGTACGACCGGATGGCCGAGACCCTGGCGGCGATCAGAAAGGCCGGGGTGGAGCACGTGGTGCTGCTGTCGGCCGTCGCGGCCGAGGCGACGAATCTGGACAATCCGATCTCGCGGTATCACGTGGAGTCCGAGGCGCTGGTGCGGGAGTGCGGGGTGCCGTGGACGATCCTGCGGCCGCGTACGTTCATGTCGAACACGCTGCGCTGGGCCGACCAGATCAAGACCGGAAATGTCGTGAGAGAGGCGTTTCCTGATGCGGCCGTGGCGACCGTCGACCCGCTCGACATCGCCGCGGTGGCCGCCGCGTCCTTCCTGGACAAGGGCCACGACGGGCAGGTGCACGGGCTGACCGGCCCGCAGGCGCTCACCCCGGCTGAGCGGGTGACGATCCTGGGGCAGGCGCTGGGCCGCGAGCTGACCTTCGAGCCGCTGACGGACGAGGAGGCCAGGGCCCGGATGACCGCCGCGATGCCGGCCGCGTACGTGGACGCCTTCTTCGGCTTCTTCGCCCGTGGCGAGCTGGACGAGGCCACCGTCCTGCCCACGGTCGCCGAGGTCACCGGCCGGCCGCCGGCCACCTTCGCGGAGTGGGCGACCGCCAACGCCGCGGCGTTCCGCTAGCGCGGCGGCCGGGCTTCGCCGGAGGGCCTACAGCCGGACGAGCTTGTCGAAGAGCCGGGCCAGTTCGGTGCCCGGGTCGCCGGTCAGCCCCGCGTGCACCGGGCCGGTCTGCACGATCGTGCTGCGCGGCGCGGTCAGCCAGCGGAACCTGCCGCCCAGCGGCTCCCTGGCCAGCGGCCCGGTCTTGTCGTCGCAGGCCAGCTCGTAGGCGCCGAGCGCCTGGCGGACGGCGTCGATGTCGGCGCCCGGGTCGAGCGCGCGCAGCCGCGCCGGGTCGAGCTCGACGCGCGCGCACAGGAAGTCACGCGGCTGGCAGTACAGCAGCACGCCCGCGTTGATCAGCTCGCCCCGCTCCACCCTGGGCACCACGCGGATCACCGCGTATTCGTACACGTCCCTGGTCACCGGCCGCCTCCCCGCCAGAACTCGCCGACGGAACCCGGTCCCGTGCGCTGCTGTGTCGTCTGCTGGGCCGTGAGCCAGTCGTGCGGCTCCCGCGCCCGCCGCAGCAGATGGTCGACGTAAGCCTGGCGCACGTCCTGCGCCGAGTCGAATCCGGGCTCGCCGTCCAGCCACTCGTCGGGCACCGCCGCGGTCACCGATTCGAGCAGCTCCCTGGTGATCTGCGCCGACAGCTCGGCGCCCGCGCCGCTCACGTCGGTGGCGAACGGCGCGAGCACGTGGTCGCCGGCGTCGAACGGCCGGCGCGGGTCGGCGGTGCGCCAGTTGTGGTGGAACCACAGCGCCGCGCCGTGGTCGATCAGCCAGATGTCGCGGTGCCAGACCAGCAGGTTCGGGTTGCGCCAGCTCCGGTCGATGTTGTGGATGAGGCCGTCGAACCAGACCACCCGGGAGGCGAACACCGGGTCGGGCGTCCAGGCCAGCGGCTCGAACCCGAGCGCGCCGGGCAGGAAGTCGACCGCCAGGTTCAGGCCGGTGCTGGCCTTGAGCAGGTCTTGAACCTCCTCGTCGGGCTCGCGGATGCCGAGCTGGGGGTCGAGGTCGATGAGTTTCAGCTCGGGGGTCCTGAGCCCGAGGCCGCGGCCCAGCTCGGCGGCGATGATCTCGGCGACCAGCACCCGGCGGCCCTGGCCGGCCTCACGGAACTTCACCACGTACGTGCCGAGGTCATCGGCCTCGACGACGCCGGGCAGCGACCCGCCCTCCCTGAGCGGGGTCACGTAACGCGTGGCCGCGATCTTTTCCAGCACCACACGAGGTTATCGCCGTCCGGGCGGTTCGGGGGTGTTGGCCCCGGTTCGGGGGCGGCCACTCGATAGCTGTCGCGACAGCAACTGTTGCAACAGCTATAGTGGGGATCATGACACATGCACCGGAAGCGCCGATCGGGCTGATCCTGGGTGGCGGGTCGCTGCTCGTCCAGGTGGGGCGGGAGCTGAACACCGAGACGGAACGCCGGCTCGCCCCGCACGGCCTGACCGCGCAGCAGGCGGCGCTGCTGCTGTACGCGGCGAGCGGGCAGAGCACGCCCAGCGCGCTCAAGAGCCGGCTCGGCACCGACACCGCGGGGATGACCCGGCTGCTCGACCGGCTGGCGGCCAAGGGCCTGCTGCGGCGGGTGCGGCACCAGGAGGACCGGCGCTCGGTGGTGGTGGAGCTGACGGCCGAGGGTCACGAGCTGGCCCACGTGTTGCCGCCGGTGTTCGGCGCGATCAGCCTGGCGGCGTTCTCCGGGTTCTCCGGGCAGGAGATCGGCCAGGTCAAGGACATGCTGGAACGCATCCTGGGCAACCTCGCCGCGGCACGCACCGCGCCCCGTCCGGCCGGGGACGCCGTCAGCGGGCCCTGAGCGCGCGGGCGCGGATGGCGGCGAGCATGACGCGGCGGACGAACCCGCTGCCCAGCCGGATCACCACCCAGTAGCGCAGGAACGCCTGTCTGGCGTCCGGGCTGGTGGCCTTGACGCGGGTCTCGGTGGTGAGACGGACCCGGCCGTCGCCGGTGTCGTCCAGCAGGAAGCTGAACGTGGCCTTGGCGAATCCTGGCCGGTCGAAGGCGTGGAAGGCGTCGGGTCCGTCGACGGCGCCGACGTTCTCCGCCCGGCCCAGCCGCCACCACTGGCCGATCACGCCCTGCACCAGCTCGCGCCCGGGCTCCTCGGCCAGCGGGGTGAAGTCCGGCAGGTCGCGCTGGGCGTGGCCGTTGCGCAGGCGGGAGATCAGGTCGCGGGCCGCGAACAGCGGCTTGGCCAGGCGGATGTCCCTGGGGTCCTGGTGGGTGACCGCGTCCCAGACCCGGTCGCGCGGGGCGTCGATGACGATCGAGTGGCGTTCCGCCGCGTCCGGTGACGGCATGAGCCGGTCGGTGAGCGTGAGCTGGACTGACTTCATGAAAGCCTCCATACGGGTGCGTATGGTCCGACTATACGGCGGCGTATGGCAGGCTGATCGGGTGGGGCGGTTGAATGCGGACGACTGGGCGCGCGCGGCGCTGGCCGCGCTGGCCGAAGGCGGGCTGGCGGCGGTCGCGGTGGAGCCCGTCGCGGTGCGGCTCGGGGTGTCCAAGGGCAGCTTCTACTGGCACTTCGCCAACCGGCGCGCGCTGGTCGAGGCGGCGCTGCGGCGCTGGGAGGCCGAGACCGAGGAGGTCATCGCCGGGCTGGAGAGCGTGCCCGACCCGGTGGAACGCATGCGAACGCTGCTCGGGCTGGCCTTCGGCGACGGGCACGACGCGGCCGTGTCGTTCCGTCTCATCAGCGAGGCGGACGACCCGCTGGTGGCGCAGGTCGCCCGGCGGGTGAGCAGGCGGCGGCTGGCGTTCATGCGGGCCACCATGGAGGAACTGGGGCTGGCGCCGGAGGAGGCGCACCGGCGGGTGCTGGCCGGTTACGGCAGCTACCTCGGCCTGGCCGCGCTGGCGCGCATCGGGGCGCTCACCGAGGTGCCGCCCGACCTGGTCGACCAGGCGATGGCCGCGTTCGGGCTGCCCGAGCGCTGACCTCCGGGGCGTCTCACCCGCTCTTCGCGATGACCTCCTCGGCGAAGCGTTCCATGGTGGCGAGCTTGAGCTCCAGCGTGCCCTCCCCGTACCTGGCCTTCTCCTCGGGCGTGGCCAGCCACCACGGCGCGGCCATGGTCCCGGTCACGCCCTTGTCGGCGAAGCGGCGGTAGGTGTCGGCGTCGGGCAGCACGGCCAGCGGGGCGATGATCTCGAAGGGCCCGGTCCGGCCGTATTCGTCCAGGTGCCGCCGGAGTCTGGCGAGGACGTCGTCCAGTTGCTCCTCGGTGTAGATGCGGTTGCCGATCCAGCCGTCGCCCAGCCGGGCGGCGCGGCGCAACGCGGCCTCGCTGTCGCCGCCCACCAGCACCGGGACGTCACGCGACGGCGTCGGGGAGATCGACAGCGGCGGCAGACCATCCAGCTCGACGCTCTCGCCCGACCACAACGACCGCAGCACCGGCAGCATCGCGTCGAGCCGCCGGCCGCGGGTGTGGAAGTCCTGGCCGGTGCCGGTGAACTCCTCCTTGCACCAGCCCACCCCCACCCCGAACGTCACCCGGTCGCCCGACAGCACCGCGGCCGTGGACACCAGCTTGGCCACGGTGAACAGGTCGCGGGCGGGCGCGATGTACACGTTGGGGGAGAAGCGCAGCGACGTGGTGACCGCCGCCATCGCCCCGATCGTGACCCAGACGTCCGGCCAGTGCGTGGTGGCGTCCCAGCGCGGCCGGCCCGACGACGAGTACGGGTACGGCGAGGCGAAGTCGGCGTAGAACAGGTGGTCCGACAGCGTCAGCGTGTCGAACCCGCAGCGCTCGGCGGCCCGCGCCAGCTCCAGGAACTGCCCCGTGTCCGCGAACGAGGCGCCCAGCCAGTACCTCACTGGAACTCCGGGATGACCTTGGTGGCGAACAGCTCCAGGTTGCGCTTGACCGTGTCCAGCGGGAGCACGCCCTGCTGGCCCTGCATGTACAGGCCGAACCACTCCAGGTCCGGCATCCGGTCGAGCATGCGCTGGATGCCGCGCTTGACGTCGTCCGGGGTGCCGAACAGGGCCATCTCCACGTCGTTCATCCGCTTGGCGTCGCCCTTCTCCGGGGAGATCGGCTTGTGCTTCTCGTCCTCCTTCTTGCGCAGCACCTCCAGGTAGCCGAACGGGCCGAAGAAGGCGGCGAAGTCCTTGGGGATGCTGCGGCCGAAGGTGTTGATCGCCTCCTCGGTGGTGTCCGCGATCCCGACGATCTTCAGGATGCCGGTGTGCTCGCCCAGCTTGTAGTGGCGGCCCTGCTTGGCGGACTCCTCCTGGTACAGCTTGGCCTTGGCGGCGTGGTCGTCCGGGTTCGGGGTGAACATCCAGGGCAGGATGTCCTCCTGGGCGGCCCTGATCACCGAGCGGTCGGAGATCGTGAAGGGCTGCCAGAGCTCGGGGTGCGGGTTCTGGTACGGCTTCGGGCAGACCGAGATCGCCTGCACCCTGCCTTCGTCGTCGAGCTCGCCGGGCGCGCCGAACGTGCGTGTCCACTCCTGGGCCGGCCAGCCCTCGATGCCCTCGTACGGGTAGGGCACCTGGTAGTCCAGCACGTCCGACTTGTAGCGGAGGGTCTCCTGCGTCCAGGCCAGCTTCATGATCTTGAGCACTTCGCCGAACACGTCGAAGTTGCGCGTGTCGGACGCCGAGCCGTCGGAGCGCGCGGCCGCCGCCTGCCAGCGCTGGCCCAGCACGTTCATCCACCGGTTCTGGTAGCCCCGCGCCACGCCCAGCCGCAGCCGGCCCTTGCTGAACTGGTCGAGCAGGGCCACGTCCTCGGCCGCCCTGATCGGGTCCCAGGCGGGCAGCACCAGGCCGAGCGGGGCGAGCAGGATCCGCTCGGTGCGCGCGGCCAGGTCGGTCAGGAACATCAGCGGGTTGACCGAGAACTCCATCCCCTCGGAATGGAAATGGTGCTCGGTCATCATCAGCGCGTCGAACCCGACCTGGTCGGCGTGCACGGCTATCTCCCGCACCTCGTGCAGCAGCTTCTGGTACGACTCGGTGTCGCGCCCGATGGGCCGTTTGGCCTTGGCGTTCTCCTCGGCCGCGTAACCAGAGCCTGGAATCTGCGGGTTCAGGAAGATAGAAAACTTCACCGGGGACCTCTTTCCGCGGGATGGTTCTCAGCAAGGTACTCTGGAAATCTTAACCGAGCAATCGCTTGGTTCACATGGGGAGGCCGTATGAGGCTGGGCGTGACCATGTTCGCCACGGATCTGTCCATGCCGATCCAGGACCTGGCCAGGGCGGCGGAAGAGCGGGGATTCGACTCACTCTGGGTGCCCGAGCACACGCACATCCCGGTCTCGCGGCGTACCCCGCCGGCGGGCGGCCAGCGCGAGCTGCCCGAGGAGTACAAGCGCACGCTCGACCCGCTCGTCGCGCTCTCCTACGCCGCCGCCGTCACCACCCGGCTGCGCGTCGGCACCGGCATCCTGCTGGCCGCCCAGCGCGACCCGATCGTCACCGCCAAGGCCCTGGCCAGCCTCGACCACCTGTCGGGCGGGCGGGTCGCGGTCGGGGTCGGGTTCGGCTGGAACGTGGAGGAGATCGAGAACCACGGGGTGCCGTATCGGGAGCGGCGCGCGGTCACCCGCAGGAACGTGCTGGCCATGCAGGCGCTCTGGCGCGACGAGGTGGCCGCCTTCGACGGGTTCGAGCCGTCCTGGTCGTGGCCCAAGCCGGTCTCGCCGCTGCCCGTCCACCTCGGCGGGGCTGCGGGGCCGAAGCTGTTCGCCCAGGTCGCCGAGTACGCCGACGGCTGGATGCCGATCGGCGGCCACGGCGTCAAGGCCGCGCTGCCCGCCCTGCGCGAGGCGTGCGAGAAGGCCGGCCGGCCGATGGCCCGGGTCATCCCGTTCGGCACCCGGCCGACCAGGGAGAAGCTCGACTACTTCGCCGGGCTCGGCATCGAGGAGGCGGTCGCCACGCTGCCCAGCGGTCCCGCGAATGTCATCCTGCCACTCCTGGACGAATACGCCTCCCTGTCATAATGGCGGGCTATGTCGGAGCTTCGTGCCGATGACCCTCGGCAGCTGGGTTCGTACCGGCTGTCCAAGAGGCTCGGCCAGGGTGGCCAGGGTGTCGTCTTCCTCGGCCACGCCCCGAACGGGGCACAGGTCGCGATCAAACTGCTGCACGCCTCCATGTCCAGCGACCCCCAGGTGCGGCGGCGCTTCCTCGGCGAGGTCGAGGCGGTGCGCAGGGTCGCGCCGTTCTGCACCGCGCAGGTGCTCGACGCCGACCTGGACGGCGACCGCCCCTACCTGGTCAGCGAGTACGTCGACGGCCCCTCGCTGCGCGAGCACGTGATCGCCAACGGGCCGCGGCTCGGCGGTTCGCTCGACCGGCTGGCCATCGGCACCGCCACCGCGCTCGGCGCCATCCACCGGGCCGGCGTCGTGCACCGCGACCTCAAGCCGGGAAACGTGCTGCTCAGCCTGGACGGCCCCCGGGTGATCGACTTCGGCGTGTCACGGCTGATGGACACCGCCGCCACCACGAACCAGATGCCCGTCGGCACGCCCGCCTACCTGGCGCCGGAACGGATCAAGGGCGAACCCGCCGGTCCCGCCGCCGATCTGTGGGCCTGGGCGCTGACGGTGGCCTTCACCGCGAACGGGCGGCACGCGTACACGGCCGACACCTACCAGGAGGTCCTGGCCAGGATCCTGTACGGCGCGCCGGACCTCGGCGTGCTGTCCGGCCGGCTGCGCGAGATCGTCGAGGCGTGCCTGGCGCCGGAGCCCGGCCGGCGGCCCGACGCCGAGGAAGTCCTCCGACGGCTGCTCGACCAGCCGGTCGGCGACGTGCTCACCTCCGGCGCGCGCGCCGCGCTCGGCCCGGCGGGGGACTCCATATCCGGCCGTGTGGACACCGGCGAACTGGGCGCGACCTGGTCGGTGACCGACGAGAGCGGCCGCCCCGACGACACCGCGGCCACGCCCGCGCCCCGACGCCGGCTGCGCCGCTGGCAGGTGATCGTGAGCGTGGCCGGCCTGGCCATGGGCGTGTCCGGATTCGTGTTCTGGCTGCGCGGCGCCCAGGGCCCCGGCCTCGACGGAACCTGGACCGGATCGGCCACCCACCCCAGCGCCGGCCGGGTCTTCCCGATGGAGATGCGGATGGCGGCGGACGGGGAGTCCGGCATGCGCTGGGGCGCCGATCTGCACTGCACCGGACGGCTGGAGCCGACCAGGAGCGCATTCGTGTACACGCTCACGAAGGTCAGCGGCGCGGAGTGCCATCCGGGGACCGTGCGACTCGTCCCCTCCGATGACCCGAACCGGATGGACATCAAGGTGAGCCGCGAAGGTAAGGACGTGGTGGCGTACTCGGGCACGGTTCTGCGTACCTCCTGACCCGCAGTGTCACAGTCAGGTGGCGATTGCGGTGACAATCGTTGACTCTCCGCCGCCGGTTGCTTTCAGTGGAAGGGACGAAGGGGTGGCGGCGAGGGGAGGCGCCCCGTGCCAACGGCGCAGCCGCTCAGAACGGGGGACCCGCAGAGACTCGGCGACTACGAGTTGTCGGGACGCCTGGGGGAGGGCGGCCAGGGCGTGGTGTTCCTCGGCTCGGACGGCGAGGAGGCCTACGCGGTCAAACTGCTGCACGGGTCACTGGGTGACGAGCGGGCGGCCTTTCTGCGCGAGGTGGAACTGGCCAAGCACGTCGCGCGGTTCTGCACCGCCCAGGTGATCGACGCCGGCTTCGACGAGGGCCGGCCGTACATCGTGAGCGAGTACGTGGACGGCCCGTCGCTGCAGCGCGAGGTCGCGCTCACCGGGCCCAGGCGCGGCGGCGCGCTGGAACGGCTGGCGGTCGGCACCGCGACCGCGCTGGCGGCCATCCACCGGGCCGGGATCGTGCACAGGGACTTCAAACCGCAGAACGTGCTGCTCGGCTCAGACGGGCCGCGCGTGATCGACTTCGGCCTGGCCAGGGCGCTCGACGCGGCGGCCACGGTCAGCGGCAGGGGCGTGGGCACCCCGGCGTACATGGCGCCCGAGCAGATCACCGCCCTGGCGGTCACCGGGGCGGCGGACGTGTTCTCGTGGGGCGCGACCATGTGCTTCGCGGCCAACGCCAGCGCGCCGTTCGGCCAGGACTCGGTGGCGCCGGTGCTGCACCGCATCCTCACCGCGCCGCCCGAGCTCGGCCGGCTCGACGGGCGGCTGCGCGTGCTGGTGGAGGCCTGCCTGGACAAGGACGCCAGGAACCGGCCGAGCAGCAGGGAACTGCTGTTCTCGCTGCTGGAGGAGTCGGACGCGCCGCTGCGCTCGCCGAGCCCGCTGGTGCCGACGCCGCGCACGCCCGCGACGTCCGGGCCCGACGCGCTGGGATCGGCCCCGATGAACGGGTCGGGACGGGCCGGCGGGACGCCCTCGGCGCCGCTCGCCCAGCCGGAGGCGACCGGCGCGTTCGACGGCTACCGGCTGCGACCGGCCGAGCCGCCCCGGGCGGTCGCGGCGTCCGACCCCGGCGAACCGGCGGCCCCAAAGGCGGACGGCAGCGGCCCGGTGGGCGGTGGGCCGGTGGGCAGTGGGCCGG
>NZ_JABCPZ010000017.1 GCF_013283785.1 Nonomuraea antri | reverse complement strand
TCGAGAGCCAGAGGGTGATCCGTGTGAACAGCACCGCCGCCGACCGCTTCGACGCCGGCCGGTTCGAGGCCAGCAGGGACCGGCTGGCCTCGCTGGCGTACCGGCTGCTCGGCTCCGCCGCCGACGCGGAAGACGTCGTGCAGGACGCGTTCCTGCACTGGCAGGCCGCCGACCGGCGGCGGATCAGGGTGCCGGAGGCCTGGCTGACCAAGGTCGTCACGAACCTGTGCCTCGACCGGCTCCGCTCGGCGCGGGCCCGCCGCGAGCGCGCCGTCGGGGCCTGGCTGCCGGAACCGCTCCTCGACGGCGACCCGATGCTCGGCCCCGCCGACACGTTCGAGCAGCGCGAATCGGTCTCCCTGGCCGTGCTGACCCTGATGGAACGCCTGTCGCCCGTCGAGCGCGCCGTCTACCTCCTGCGTGAGGCGTTCTCCCACAGCCACGCCGAGATCGCCGAGATCCTCGACATCACCGAGTCGGCGAGCCAGCAGCACCTGCACCGGTCCAGGCGACGCGTCGCCGCCGCCCGCCGCCGCGGCGGCGACGTCGACCCGGCAACGGCACGCAGGATCGTCGAGGAATTCCTCGCCGCCGCGTCCTCGGGCCGTACCGACCGGCTGGCGGCGCTGCTCACCGACGACGCGATCGCGATCTCCGACAACGCCGGCCTGACCGGGACGCTGCTGCGGTACGACACCCCGGAGCGCATCGCGGCCGTGGCGCGGGCCGGTTTCAAGCCCACGCCCGCGAAACAGCGGCTCGCCGGCGGCGTGTCGGCCCTGCACTACGCGCTCGTCAACGGCGCCCCGGCCATCCTCTTCGTGCCCGGCGACCGGGTCGTCGGGGCGGTGACGTTCGACCTGGCCGACGGCAGGATCGCGACCGTGCGCGGCATCGCGGCCCCCGCCCGCCTGGCCCGGCTCGCCGAGGCCTGGCGACGGAGCGAACCGGCCACGCCGCCGCTCATCGCCCGCTGGTGACCCCGCCGAGCGGCCGCCACCTGCGAGGACGCGCCGTCCGGCCAAGATCCTGACAAGCGCTGTCAGAACATATCACTGCGTTATACACAAATGTGGGGTGTGCCGGTCCGATCATCGATGGCAGCCTGGGCGCAACGTTCGCGAAACCCCTGTCCTGGATTGGATCACCAACGTGAGGGTGGCATTCGTCGGTAAGGGCGGCAGCGGCAAGACCACGCTGGCTGCGTTGTTCACCAGGTACCTGGCCGCGATCGGCCGTCCCGTGCTGGCGATCGACGCCGACATCAACCAGCACCTGGCCCAGGCGCTCGAAGCGCCGGCCGGGGCGTCGCCGCCACCCCTGGGCGCGCACCTGCCCGAGATCAAGGAGTACCTGCGCGGCGACAACCCGCGGATCACCTCGGCCGCGGCCATGGTCAAGACCACCCCGCCTGGACGCGGCTCCAGGCTGGTCCGGCTCGGCGACCGGGACAACGCGCTGCACCAGCGTTTCTCCACGGTGCTGCCGGGCGGCGCGCGGCTGATGGTGACCGGTCCCTTCGCCGCCGACGACCTGGGCGTGGCCTGCTACCACTCCAAGGTCGGCGCGGTCGAGCTGTACCTCAACCACCTGCTGGACGGGCCCGACGAGTACGTGGTCGTGGACATGACCGCCGGGGCCGACTCCTTCGCCTCCGGCCTGTTCACCCGTTTCGACCTGACGTTCCTGGTCGCCGAGCCGAGCAGGCAGGGCGTGTCGGTGTTCCGCCAGTACCGCGAGCACGCCGCCGAGTACGGGGTGCCCGTGCTGGTCGTGGGCAACAAGGTGCACGACGGGGCGGACGTCGCGTTCCTGCGCGAGCAGGTGGGCGTGGACCTGGTCGCCTGCCTGCGGCATTCCCCCGCGATCCGGGCCATGGAACGCGGCCGCCCGTTCAGCCTGGTGGACCTCGACCCGGACGACGTGGAGGTCCTGCGCACGTTGTCGCGCCACCTGGACGCCCAGGACAAGGACTGGGCGCGCTTCGGCCGCCAGGCGATCTGGTTCCACCTCCGCAACGCCCAGACCTGGGCGAACCGCGCCACCGGCCAGGATCTCACCGCCCAGATCGACCCGGACTACGTCTTCGGGCCCGCCCAGGTGACCACCGGCGTTCAGGACGGCTGAGCCGCGCCCGCCCGGAGGGCTTGGCAAGAGGCCGGAGCGGATTCAGTATCGAGGGGCCGGTGTCGAGACGGGGGGATGACTCTCGATCGGGTATTCCCTTTCCGGCCGCCTCGGCGCCACATCGACGCGGCACGTCGATGTGAACACATGGGTGAGAAGTGGGCGGGTGTCCCCATGGACGAGGTGCAGGTCGGAATCGTCTCCCCGGTGCGCATCTACCGGGAGGGCCTGTCGCACCTGCTGCGGCAGGAGCCGGGCATCCAGCTCGTCGAGCTCGACGCGGAGCCCGACGTGGTGCTGCTGGACGTCGTCTGCGGCCTGGGCGAACTCGCCCGCCAGGCGACCGGCGCCCGGCGGGTGCTCGTGGTGGGCATCCTGGAGAGCCCCGATGAGCTGATCGCGTACGCCGAGGGCGGCATGGCCGGGTACGTCAGCAGCGAAGGCACCCTGGACGATCTGGTGCACGCGATACGCCAGGCGGCCGTCGGCACGTTCAGCATGCCGAGCGAGATGGCCCAGCGGATGGCGGTGCGGGTCAGGCAGGGGAGCGGCGGCCAGCTCACCATGCTGACCCACCGCGAGCGGCAGGTGATCGACCTGGTGGAGGCGGGCCTGACCAACAAGGAGATCGCCCGCCGCCTCGGCATCCAGCTCGCGACGGTGAAGAACCACGTGCACAACATCCTGGGCAAGCTGGGCGCCAACCGGCGGGCCCAGATGGGGGCGATCCTGCGCGGCGAACGGCTGAGGGTCTGAATCCAAGGATCCACGCCCCGGTCTGAATCGCTTGTCGTCCCTTGAGTCCATGGACGCGGCGGCCGCGGGCGCGGAGAGTCACTGCTCGTGAGCCCCATTCGAGTCCTGGTCGTGGACCTGCCCGCGCTGCACCGCGACATCGTCGTGCGCATCGTCGCCGAGCAGCCGGACATGGCCGTGGTCGGCTGGGTGCCCAACGCCGCCGAGGCGGTCCTGGCGGAGGCGGACGTGCTGCTGCTGAACGGGGTGGGCGCGCTGGCGGAGCTGCTGGACGTGATCAGGGCCCGGCCCGACCTGGGCGCGGTGATCCTGCACCGGGAGTCGATCCTGGAGCTGCGGCACGCGATGGGAGCCTGGCCCCACGGCCTGATCGAGGGCATCAGGCAGGCGGCGGCGTCATGAGCGGATTCGCCGACGAGGTGTCGCTGCGCCTGAACGACCCGGCCGGGCTGCTGGAACTGCACTCACCCGCCGCCGACGTCGAACACGAGCGGCTGCGTCAGCTGTTCTCCCAGCTCTACGAGCTGCCGTGGGCCGCGTTGCACGAGGTGGCGGCGGTGGAGCTGCTGTCGGCCGAGTTCCAGCGCCCGCTCTTCCCGCCGGTGCGGCTGGCCGGCGTCTGGGCGGGGTCACAACCCGCCCACACCCGGGCCGACCTGCGCGTCGACGCGGTCGGTGGCCGCTCGCCGCTCTGGCTGGACGTGTACGCCCGCCTCGCGGTGACCGTGGTGCTGCGCGTGGACCCGGGGGAGATCGAGTCCGTCCGGATGGAACGTTCCGGCGAGACCGGATTGCGGGGTGAGATCCGGCTCAAGCCGCTGCCCGCCTTCGACCCGGCGGCCCCGGCCAACCGGCGCCGGCTGGAACTCCGCGTGGCCGTGCTGATCAGGGACGACCTGGCGGTGGTCGCGGCGTTGCGCGCGGCCCGGCTGGCGCGGGAGCTGGCCGAGCAGGCGGTGCCGTACCGGAGAACGGACGGCGAGGCGGAGGCGCGGGCGCCGTACGCCGTGGTGCTCGTCCTGCCCGCGGCGGGCGCGCAGGAGGGACGGCTGGCGGCGTTCTTCGGCGCGGCAGGCGTGCTCGCCGTGTTCATGACCCCGTAGGAGGAGCCCGACATGTCCCCAGAAGACCAGCCCGACCAGCAAAGGCCCGAGGAAGAGCCCGAGGACGCGGCGAAAGAGGAGGAAGAGGCGGAAAAGGAGGAGGAGCCGCGCGCCGGGCTGACGCCCGCGCAGGCGCAGGCGTTCCGCCGGCGGCTGCGCAGGAGGTTCCACTGAGCCGGCGAGCAGGAAGTTCCATCGAGGGAGGTAAAGCGTGGCCGTCCGATACATCCGGGTCGACACGATCGACGAGCTCTTCTCACCTGTCATCCGCCCCACGGGCAACCTCGCGATCATCGGCGCGGCCTCGACCGGCACCGCCGACGAGCCGGTCCGGGTGGGCAGCCCGGCGGACGCGGACCGCCTGTTCGGCGCGCCCAAGGGCTCCGCGCTGACCAGGGCGATCCGGCTGGCGTTCGAGCAGAGCCCGGGCCCGTCGCAGGTGTGGGGGGTGCGGTACGGCAACGACCCGGCCGGCGCCCTGACCGCGGTGGAGAACCTCGACGTGCAGTTCGTGGTGATCGCCGACACCCCGCTCAACCAGGCGAGCGCGGCCCAGGGCGGCACGATCGTCAAGCTGGCCGCGCACGTGAAGAGCGTCTCCGCGGGCGCCGACGGCCGCGAGCGCATGGGCGTGGCGATGCTGGAACGCGGCTCGGTGGACGTCGCGCTCGTCCGGGGCGACCTGGCCAGCGAGCGCATGGTGTACATCGCGCACAAGAGCGAGCAGGACGCGGCGGCGGCCGTGGCCGGCACCATCGCCGGGTACCCGCCGCACGTCTCGATGCTGCTCAAGCCGGTCTCGATCGCCTCCGACCCGTTCACCTCCACGGAGATCGACACGATCAACGGCGCCGAGGACTTCGGCTCGGGCCCGGCGGGCAACGGCGTCAACTGGCTGGTGGACCCGCCGCTCATCCCAGGAAGGGGCATCCACCTGGGCGAGGGCTACACCGGCGGCGGACGCAAGTACATCGACATCGTGCGCACCATCGACGACATCTCGTTCAAGCTCAAGGCCAGGCTGATCCGCACGGTCGGCTCGCTGCGCATCAGCCGCTCCGGGCTGCGCTCGCTGTCGGTGCTGCTGGAGGCGGTGCTGCGGCCGCTGGTGGCGGCGGAACGCATCGAGGACTACACGATCTCGATGCCCATCCTGGACCTGCTCGACGCCGACCCCGACAGCCTCACCGACGCGCAGGTCCAGCAGATCGCCGACGCGCAGAACGATCGGGCGATCTCGGTCTTCGTCTCCGTCGACTACGCGGGCGCCGTGCACCGGATCGCGATCACGCTCAAGTTCACCTAGGAGTGACATGGCCGACTGGAACACCCGACTCGAAGTGCGGCTGGGCGACCAGGTCATCACGCCGATCTCGCAGTTCACGCCGACGTTCAACACCCCGTTCACGGTGATCAACAGCATCGACGAGCACAACCTCGGCTACGTGCGCCAGCCGCAGGCTTTCACCTTCACCATGACGGTGCTGGCGATGGGCACGGCCGTGGCCGACCTGACCGAGCTGGCGGTGACCGGGAAGGAGTTCGAGATCACCACGGCGGTCAAGCGCGGCGGCGACTGGTCGTTCAAGGCGCTGAAGTTCGGCCGCTGCGTGATCACGTCGGTGAACCCGAGCAACGTGGTCATCGACGGCGCGCCGACCGCCACCTTCACCTGCACCTCGCTGGCGCCCGGGATCGAGTGAGCATGGCCGACGAACTGACCTGGACCGACGGCGGAGTCGTCTACACCTTCCCGATCGAGGTGGAGGTGATCGGCGAGCTGGGCGAGGCGCAGCTCAAGCAGGTCACCGACCACGTCTTCGCCAAGCTCGACGCGGCGCTCAAGGCCAGGGGCTGAGAGCGTGACGGGGCCGCGGGAGATGCGGGTGCCGATCCTGGTGCGGCTGGCCGGCCGGCCGACCGACGAACTGCTGGCGGAGCTGGAGGAGAGCGTGGCCAGGTCGGTGACGGCCCGGCTGCTGGCCAGGCACCCGATCGCGGAACCCCGCCCGCAGGGGCCGCCGGGCCGGCCGCTGGAGGGCGAGGACCGCGCCAGGGTCGAGCGGACGATCCGCCGGGGCATCGGCAAGGCCATCGCGCGGCGGCGGACGGCGACCGGCGAGCCGATGGCGGGAGCCGACCGCGTCGACCGCATAGGGCCCTACCGCGTGCCGGTGGTCGCCAGGACGGGCAACCGGTTCGCCTACGCCGCGGGCCCGCCCTCGGTGCGTTCCGCGAGCCTGGCCCGGGCCGTCGGTTGGGGGAACCTGCTGTTCGCCACCCCGGGCTTCGCCGTGCTGGAGATCAAGGCGGACGGTTCGTTCCTGGTCCTGGGCCTGGCGGACGAGCTGCCGCCCGGCCGGTTGGCCGAGGGCCGCCTCGTCAGGCCCGCCGACGCCGCGTTCCCGCACGGGCTGCGGGCGGTCGAGGCCGGCGTCATGCCGCTGCGCGACTACCGCGTGGTGCTGGTCAGGCTCACCCGCTCGACCGACATGATCTTCGACCTGCCCGGTGGCGCCTGGAGCCCGGACCGGGCGGCGGCGGAGTTCGGCCGTACCCCGCAGGCCCAGCTCATCAGCCCGGACATGGCCCACGCCGTCGGCCGGCGCCTGCTGGAAGGCGACGGGGACGGCGGCCCTGCCGACACCGAGCGGTTCCTGCTGTCCATGGACCGCACGATGTTCGCCTGCATCCCGTGGGAGGAGCGGGCCGGCTACATCCGGCTGCTGGCCGACCGCTTCTGGCCGACGCCCGCGGTGCGCAGGACGCTGGTCGAGCTGATCGCCGCCGCGCGCGGCGACTCCGAGCTGGACGCGCTCTTCTCGCTGCTACGCGCGCACGGCCTGTACGAAACGCTGTTCGGCCACCTCGACGCCACGGTCGTCGACCTGCTGATCGTCCTGGGCGAACGGCGGGGACCCGTCAGGGTGAGCGGGCGCTACCTGCTGGAGATCCTGGCCGGGGCGGGCATCACGCCGGGCGTCCTGGCCGAGGGCGGGTTCGACGGCGCGGTGTTCTGGGCCCGCGCGACGTTCGAGGGGATCGCCGAGCTGTTCGAGCACGAGGCGGGCGAGCTGTTCAGGGCCCTGGGCAGGATGCTCGACCTCCTCGGCCTGCTGGACCGCGCGAGCCGCGGCGATCCCGAGGCCGTGGCGGCGGTGCGCGACCTGCTGGCCAGGGCCGGGGGGAAGATCAGGACCGCCATCGCGGGGCTGGAGTACGCCGAGCGGCTCGGCCTGTCACGCGGGCAGAGCCCGGACCACGAGCTGACGGCCGCGCTGCTGACCAGGCTGCGGATGGCGTTCGTCCTGGAGGTGCTGAGCTGGTTCGTCGGCGTCGGCGAGATAAAGGCGGCGGTCGCCGCGGTGCGGCTGTCCGCGTTCGGCGCCGAGCTGGCCAAGGTGCTGGTGTGGATCCGCCGGGCGAGCACGGCCGCCGGCGCGGCCGGCGCGGCCGGCGAGGCCGGCAAGGTGGAGCGCGTGGTGCGTGCGCTGGCGCGCAGCGCCCGGATCCGCGACGAGGCCCGGCTGCTGCGCGTGGTCGAGCTGCTGCCCGAGCGCCACCTCGAAGAACTGGCCCGCCTGGCCGAGGCGCTCGAACTGCCGGCGGACGCCACGATGCCCGTGCTGCTCGCCGCGGCCAGGAAGCGCGGGCTGCACGGCACGGCCAGGGAGCTGGCCAAGGCGCTGACCGTGGCCGGCCGGCTGGAGGCGAAGGCGGGGGCGAGCACGGCCGGACTGACCGCGGCGCTGACCCGGCTGATGGAGACCGGATGGTCACGCAAGGAACTCCTCGCCCTGGTCGACGGGCTGCCGTCCGGGGGAACGGCCGAGTGGGCGCTGCTGGTCGGCCGGCTCGGGCCGCACCACCTGGCCGCGCTCGGGCCGGAAAGCCTCCGCACCCTCGCCTACCTCCCCAGGACGATGGAGTTCGCCGGCGACGCGGGCGGCGACGCGCTGCTGACCCTGATACGCCGAGCCGGCGCGGAAGCCTTCGACGCCGAGGCGCTGGCCCAGGGCCTGGCGCTGCGCCGGGCCGAACTCGGCGACCCGGCCGAATACCAGCGGCTGCTCGACCGCATGGCGGCGGGCGACCAGCGCGTGCTCGGGGAGGCCGAGGCGGCGACCACCAGGTTCGCCGCGGCCACCCGCGCGCGGCTGAAGCCGGGCACCCACGACCATCTGCTCGCCACGCTGGCGGAAGGCGACGAGCAGATCGCCAAGGCGGCGTCGCCCGCCCGGGCCGCGGCGTACACGAGACAGCGCGACAGGTTCGCCGCCGCCATCGGCGAGCTCGACGACGCCGAGCTCGTCACCCTGAACCGGCTGGCCGACGACGACGCGTACGGCGGCGTCGACTGGTCCAACGTCCTCGACCTCCCCGCCGGGCCGCGCTCGGAACTGCTCGGCCTGGTCGGCGAGCTCACCGACGCCCTGCCCGGCGGGCTCCACAACCTGGAGGAGGTGCTGGCCGGGATACTCAACCCGCACGGCGTGCGGGCAGGCGCCACCGACAGGGCGATCCAGGGCTCGTGGGGGCAGCTTTACGCCGCCAGAACCCTGCTCCGCCGGCACGGCGCCACGTCGCTGAGCTTCGAGGTCGTCCGCGGCGACCGGGTGGTCGACATCGTCACGGACGGGCCCAACGGCCTGGTCAGCGTCGAGGTCAAGACGTACCTGGAGAGCATCAGGTGGCTCAAGGACGAGCAGCTGCTCAAGGACCTGATCCACCACGCCCCCACCGGCTACGACGACCTGCTCTACCTCTTCCACCCGAACGTGGCCGGCGAGCTGCCCCAGGTGGGCGCGCGGATGCTGGAGCTGTTCGACACGAATCGGGCGCGGCTGGTCGCGGCCGGGGTGGCCCCGGACACCGCCGCGGCCGCGTTCCGCCGCTGGCTGGCGGCAGGCAACCCGCGTACCTACGAGATCCCGGAGTGAGCCGTGGCCGCACCCGTCCTGATCGGCACGATTCCGCTCATGTACGTGCAGTCGATGAGCATGTCGGAGGGCTACCGGATCGAACGCATCGCGGGCGGCCCGTTCGCCCAGGCGCTCGCGCCGTCGACCAAGACGATCACGATCGAGGCGCTGCTGGCCGGGCCGGAGCGGATGGCGCTGAAGAAGGGGCTGGAGGCGCTGGCCCTGGTGTCGCGGGTGCTGGTGGCGGCCACCGCGCCGCTGCTGGCCGTCGCGGGCATCCCGGTGGTCTCCGGCCTCACGGTCAGCCTCGACATGCAGATCACCGACCTGCGCTTCTCGGTGAGCGCGGCCAGGCTGGAGGCTCTGGACGCCTCGATCACGCTGCAGCACGTGCCGCGCACGTCGGTGGCCGCCCTCCTCGGCGAGGCCGCCGAGCTGGCACTGGCCGCGGGAACCGCACTGTCGGCGAGCGCCGCGCAGCCGGGGCCCGTTCCGCGCGCACCGGGAGGCCCGCTGTGACGACCCCGTTCCCGGCCCCGTTTCTGACGCCGTTCCTGGCCCCGTTTCTGGTACTGCCCGTCGACGCCGACGAGGGGTTCCCGCAGGCGTTCCGGCTGAGCCTGGGCGCGCGCGTCTACACGTTCGCGTTCCGTGTCACGGTGACCGACGAGTCGCTGCTGGGCTCGCCTGAGCCGCTGGACCTGCCGCTGCCCGGCGCCTTCCTGGTGCTGACCGTCGCGCGTGACACGGTCCTGCTGCGCCGCAAGCTGGTGCGCGACCACGTCTACGGCGCGGCCGAACTGGCGCTGGTCTTCCGCCGCATGCTCGTCTCTCCCGCCAACCTCAACGCCGCCGGCTCGCACGGCTCGCGCATCACGGGAGGAGTGGCCCTGCGATGGGGTTCGTGATCTGGTACCAGGTGCGGCTGCCCGGGCTGCGGGTGTCCAACGACGTCTACGCCGGCGACTTCATCCTCGACGCGGACCTGACGATCGACCTGGTCAGCGGCCCGGCCGCGGGATCGTTCAGCATCACGCTGAAGAACCTGCCCAGGCCCGCCGTCGAGGCGCTGGCGGCCGCGCAGGCGGCGGCCCCGCTGACGCTGACCGCCTCGCTCGGCTACTTCGACGACCCGGCCGGCCGGGCGGCCGTGCTGGAGGGCACCCTGGAGCACCTGACCTCCAGGGTGGACGACGCGGGCGCGCTCAAGACCGTGCTCACCGGGCAGGAGAAGGCCGGCCGCGCGCTGCTGGCCAGGCACGTGCACGTCCACCGCGAGGGCGTGGCACCGCTGGAGGCGTTCGTGGCCGACGTGGCCGCGCAGGCCGGACTCGGCGTGGCCGGTCCCGGCGGGCTCGGCACGGTCGAGGACTACACCGTGACGGGCACCGGCATGCAGGCCCTGCGCACCCTCGCCGACCAGGCCGGCGCGCCGCTGGTCATCGGCGACGGCACGGTGCGGATCGGCCCGGCCGTCGGGCTCGGCGTCCCGGTGCGGCTGGTGGCCGGGACGCACATCATCGAGCTCCAGCCCGTCCAGCAGGACCGGGGGACCGGACTGCGGCTGACGGTACTCGGCGACCCGGCGCTCAAGCCGGGCACGCCGGTCGTGGTCGTCTCGCCCGCCGCGCCGCCCGGGCCGCTGCGGGTGGAGCGGGTCCAGCACTCCTTCTCCACCAGGACCGGCTACACCTGCGACGTCACCCTGGTGGCCGCCGCCCCCGGCGAGCCGGCCACCGTGACCGCCGCCGACGCGGACGCCGTGGCCGAGCGGATACACCGGATGGGTGAGTCGGCTCCGCCGTCCATCGAGGTGGGGCAGATCACCGGGTACGCGAGCGGGCACCTCGCCAGCCTCGACCACGGCCAGAAACCGGACGCCAAGGCGCTCACCCCGAGCGTGCACAGCCCGGTGGAGCGGCAGACGCTGCACGGCAAGCCGATCGCCGCGCCGTTCGCGTTCGACGACTGCGGCCTGATCGTCCCGGTCTACAAGGGCATGCGGGCGCTGCTCGCGCACAACAAGGCCCTGGTCAACGACGCGGTGACCGCGGGATTCCTGTGGACGGGCCGGCCGCCGCGCAACCAGCCAGGCGACTGGTGGCTGTGCCTGCCCACCGGGCTCGACGCCCGGGGCAAGCCCACCGGCAAGGGCGTCAACGACCTCACCGACGGCGCGGGCCTGCGGGTCGTCCAGGCCAAGGGGCTGCGGATCACGGTCGGCGAGCGGACGCTCACCCAGGTCGGCGAGCGGCCGGAGCCCGGCGACGCGGACGTCCTGGTCGTCGAGCACGCCTCGGGGACGACGGTCACGATCGCCGCCGACGGCTCGGTCACCATCACCACCCGGGGCAAGGACATCACGATCGGCACCGGCGGCCACGCGGTCAAGATCGGCTCCGCCGGCGTGGAGGTGACCTGATGCCCAAGGTGCTCACCGAACGCGCCGCGATCGGCTGCGCGCACCAGGGGACGATCCAGCCCAGGGCCGGGCAGGACGTCCTCCGGGTGGGCGGCGGCGGCGTCCTGGTGGCCGGTGACCTGGAGGGCGAGCAGGTCAGCGGCTGCCGGGTGGAACAGACCAACAGCACGAGCCCGTGCAGGACCGTGCTGAGCATGATCACGGGCACGTCCGCCACGCTCACCGCCGGCGGCAGGCCGGTGCTGCTGGAGACGGCCCACGGGCTCACCGACGGACTGCCGTCCGGCACCTGGCACGTGCGGGCGGCGGGCCAGTCGATTCTCGACGCGAGCTGACGAAAGGAAGGGCCCCGTGTCACACAGCCTCCGGCTGACGGACGGCGACCTCGTGCTGGAAGAGCGCACGCTCGCCCTGACCGAGGGCGCGGCCGGTCTCGCGCAGGCGCTGGAACTGCGGGTGCTGACGCCGCTGGGCAGCGACGTCTTCAACACCGCCTACGGCTTCGACGCCACCGTCCTGACCGGCCCGGCCGACGCCGCGACCATGCGCGAGCTGCTCAGGCTCAGCCTGGTCCGGGCGGTCGCCGGCGACGCCCGCGTGCGCGAGATCCGCGAGATCGGGTTCACCGGCACGCCCGGCCGCCGCTCGTGGACGGCCGAGATCTCGCTGGTCACCGCCGACGGCGAGCCGCGGGCGCTGAGACTCCGCGTGGCGGCCTGACATGGCGGACTTCGGCGTGACCCCGGAGGGGTTCGTGGTCAAGGGGCTCGACACCGTGCTGGCCGAAGCCGTCGGCCGGGCCAGGCAGGCGTTCGGCGCCGACGTCGACCTGTCTCCCACCAGCCCGCTGCTGAAGATCCTGCAGGTGACCGCCGCCGAGGACGCCCTGCTCTGGCAGTGCCTGGAGGACCTCTACTACAGCAGGTTCGTCTCCACCGCCGTCGGCGGCGACCTCGACCTGCTCGGCGAGGACCTGGGCGTGGCCAGGCGGCACCGCCGCGCGAGCGGCGAGGTCACCTTCACCGTCTCACAGGCGCAGCCGGGACGCCGCTACACGCTGCCCGCGGGCACCGTCGTCGTCACCGACCCGCCCGTGCGCGCCTTCCACACCACCGCCGCCGCCCACCTGGACACCGCGACGACCGACGTGACGGTCGCGGCCGTCGCCTTCGACGAAGGACCGGACGGTGACGTGCCCGCCGCCGCGATCACCGGCATCGACCCCGACCACCGGGCGCGCGCCCTGGTCATCGGCCCGCCCGCGACGATCGCCGTCACCAACGCCGCCCCGTT
The DNA here is from genome assembly GCF_013283785.1 of Nonomuraea antri. Lineage (GTDB taxonomy): Bacteria > Actinomycetota > Actinomycetes > Streptosporangiales > Streptosporangiaceae > Nonomuraea > Nonomuraea antri. The sequence continues at coordinate 69,106 of NZ_JABCPZ010000017.1, read as the reverse complement.
CACCGGCGGCGCCGAACCCGAGCCTGAGGAGGACTACCGCGACCGGCTGCTCGGCCGGCCACGCAACCTCTGGACGCTCGACGCGGCCCGCGCGGCCGTGCTCGACGTGCCCGGCGTGACCGACGCCCTGCTCACCGACCTGCTGGGCGGCGTGGACGTCTCGCAGAGCTACTTCAACCTGTTCGCCTTCGGCCGGCGGCGCTTCAGCGGGCAGCCGCGGCCCGCCGAGCCGTACTTCTTCGACGTGGTCGTGGCCCACGACCCGTACCGGCCCTGGCGCACCGAAGGGGCGGTCACCGGGGTGCTCGAACGGGTCACCGACGCCCTGGACCGGGTGCGCCCGGCCGGGGTGCATCCGAACGTCGTCCAGGCCGATCACATCGACGTCGGCGTGCGTGCCGAGGTGGTGCTGCGGCCGGGCTACGACGAGCAGGGCACTCTGGCGGCGCTGCTGTCCAGGGTGGCCGCCGGGATCGGCCGGCTCAGGCTCGGCGGCGACGTCCTGTACTCGCAGGTCATGCGCGCCTTCGCGGAGCAGCCCGGGGTGATCGACGTGCGCGGGCTGCGCCTGCGGCGCTGCGCTCCCGTCTTCGGCAGGATCGGCCTGGGCTCGGTGGCCTACCAGGAGGGGACGGTGGAGGCCGCCGCCGGCGAGAGCCTGATCATGGGGCCACGGGAGATCGCGGTCTTCCAGCTGGACAGCGCGCTGATCGACGTGGCGGTGAGCGCGCCGTGACCGCCTTCGCCCCGGACCGGATGGCCGCCCGCCTGACCGCGCCGTTCCAGCGCGGCGCCGACCGGCTGCCGCTGCCCTTCGTGCCGGACGCCGACGCGTTCGAGCCGTACGACTTCGCCGAGCACGCCGCCCGCTTCGGCGGCGACCCGGCGCCCGCGTACGTGATCGTGGCCAGGCGGGAGATCGCCGAGGCGGTCACGGTGCGGATCACCCACACCGGCGGCGACGTCCAAGTGGCCGTGCCCGCGGGCACACCGCCGGGCACGTCGTTCATGCTCCCCGGCACGTTCGCCGCCGCGGACCGGCTGACCTCGCTCACCATGACCCCCGCGCCCGGCGGGCGGGCCGGCGGCTGGTGGCGGGCGCACGCGCTGCTCGGCACCCTGGCCAGGCTGCTGTGGGTGATCGGTGCGGAACGCGACCTGCTGCGTGCCCACCTGGCCGGGGTCGGGGCGAGAACTCGGCTGGAGCACGCGGCCGGGCGCACGCTCGACCTCATCGGACACGGGCTCAGCGTGCCGAGGTTCCCGCCGCTGCCTTACGCGTTCGAGCCGGGCACCATCGCGCTGTACCACCTCGACGACGCCGTGCCGGAAGACGCCATGCCGCTGTACGGCGGGCCGGGGCACCAGCCGTCGGCCGTGACCGCCACCCCGGGCGCGGTCGGCCGCTTCGGTGCCGGGTTCGCCTTCGCCGGCGGCTCGTCGATCACCGTGCCCGACCATCCGGCGTTCGACGTGCCCTCGCTGACGGCCGAGTGCTTCGCCCGCCCGGCCGGCGTCCCCGCCGACCACGGCGACCTGCTGGCCAAGCACGACGGCGCCGGCTGGGCGCTGTCCTACGGCGAGTTCGGGCGCGGGATCCCGCGCAACGTCCGGCTCCTGCTCTCCGACGGCGCCGGCCCGCTCACCCTCTACGCCGACCAGCCGCTGGAACCGGGCCGGTTCACCCATCTCGCCGCGGTCGTCGACAGGGCCGCCGGCCAGGCCCGCCTGCACGTCGACGGCACGCTCGCCGCCTTCGCCCCGCTCGGCGCCCTGGGCTCGATCACCAGCGCCGCACCGCTGATCATCGGCGGCGGCTTCACCGGCGTGCTCGACGAGGTACGCATCTCCGGGCTGCCCAGGACCGGCTTCTCGCCCGTGCTCGGCGAGCACGACGACGGCTACCGGCGCAGGTTGCGGATCTTCCAGCGGTGGACGCTGCCCACCCCCGCCGGGCTGCGCGACGCGCTCAACGACGCGGTCGGCCCCATCGAGGGGATCGCCGCGCCCCTCCAGGTGATCGACGCCAACGCGCGCACGGTCTCCGGCGGCCTGGAGCTCACGACGGGGGACACCGCCGCGCCGCCGCCGCTGCTGATCGGCGACCTGCCCGGCGGGACCGCGACCCCGGAACACGGGTTCGACCTGCTGGCCGGGCAGACACTGAGGCTCACCGTCCGGCCGGAACCGCCGCCCGGCGCGCGGGTCACCTGGTACACGGTGGACTGCGGCGGCGGGCACGCCACGCTCGTGGCCGGCGACCGCGGGCCCGTCGCCACGCTGCGCGCCGACCGGGCGGGCGCGGTCGAGGTGCGGGCGGTGCTCACCCCGGCCGCCGACGCCTCGGGCACGCGGTCCGCGCCCGTGCTGGACGCCGTCCGCCCGCTCGCCATCGGCCTGGACACCCTGGCGCCCGGCGCGACGATCCGCCGCGGCGGCGCCGAAGATGACGGCTTCCACGATCCCCTCTACCTGGAGACCGTGACCGACCCGCGCGCGGTCTTCGCCGGGGGAGCGGGCTCCCGCCGGATGCAGCCGCAGGTGGCGGCCCGGTTACGCCGGTTGCTCGACCTCGTCTCGCCGGTCCGGGTGGTGGCGGCCTGGCGGCCGGGCGGCGCGGAACCGCTGGAGCGGGCCGGCCGGGTGCTCGAACTCGAACCCGGCCAGGGCACCACCGTGGAACGGCTGGGCGCGCTGGCGTACGCGGCGGGGTTCGCCCAGGTCACCAACGCGGGAACGGTGATCAGGGCCGCGTGCGGGCCGGGGGAGGGGCTGGTGGTGCGCGGCCCGTCCAGGGTGGAGCCGGGCGAGAGCGTGGCGCTGGAGGTCTCGCCCCGCGCCCGGCCCGCGGCACTCGCCCTGCTGGGCGCCACGCTGGTCACCGCCAACGCGGGCACCGACTCGGTCTCCTTCGTCGCCACCGGCTCCGGCCGGGTGACCGGCGCGGTGAAGGCCGGTGTCGCGCCCGTCGCGGTCGCCGTCGCCGGGCCGCTGGTGTGCACGGCGGACGCGGGCGGCACCGTCACCGTCGTCGACTCCGGCGCGGTCGCCCGCACCGTGGACCTGCCGTCCGCGCCCGTCGATCTGGCCGCGCGCGCCGGCGCCGCCGTGGTGTACGCCGCACTGCGCGACGGCAGCCTGGCCGAGATCGACGGGGACGCCGTCACCAGGACGGTTCCGCTCGGCGACGTCCCCACCGCGATCGACGCCACCGGCACGGGCGTGTGGGCCGCGCTGGCGTCCGGCGAGATCGTCGTCCTGGACCCGGGCACCCTGGACACCACCGCGAGCCTCGACCTCGGCGGGCCCGCGTCGGACGTGCTGGCCGTCGCGGGCCGGGTGTACGCCGTGACCGTCCGGCCGGTCGCCGGGCTGCACGTCATCGACGCCGCCACCGCCACCGTGACCGCCACCTTCACCGACCTCGGCCGCCTCCCGGCCCGCCTCGCCTTCGGCGGCGCCACCCTGTACGTGACCGACACCGCCGGTGGCCGGCTCCACCTGCGGGAGCCCGACGGCGCCGCCCGCGCCTCCGTCCGCCTGCCGCTCGACGCGACCACGTGGGCAGGCGGCGCGGTGGCGGCCGACGACGAGCGGGCCTACGTCGCGTGCGGGGACGGCATCGCCGTGGCCGACGGCGGCGGCGTCGCCACCGTCTGGCCCCTGGGCAGCGGCCACGGCGAGCGGCTCACCTGGACGGCGGGACCCGCCGCCACCCTGACCAGCACCACCGCGCCCGTCACGCGGCTGACCGCCACGGCGGCCGTCCGGGTCCTGGCCGCCTACCAGTGGCCCGACGGGGTCCCGCCCCGCACCCTGCGGGTCGAGCCGGTCCCGGAGCTCGCGCACGCCGTCATCAGCAAGGACCGGTACGACCTGATCATGAACGTGCTCAACGCGCTGCACCCGATCGGCGTGGAGGTGGACACCGGGGCGATCCGCGAGCACGTGGCCGAGCTGAAGGACGACCCACTCGGCGTCTTCCCCGGCTACACCTATCCCGACTTCCGCGCCCGAGGGCCGCGCCCGCGACGAGGAGCCCCATGAGCATCGAGTACACGCCCAAGTTCCACCCGACGCCGTGGACCGACGGCATCGACCGGGTCTCCGCTGGCGGTGACAACGGGTTCAACCTGCGCTTCGCCACCATCGAGGCGGAGTTCGAGCGGCTCTCCGAGATCGTCGGCGAGGTCTCCGACACCCTGGACGCCCTGTCGCAGCCGCCGGCCAGGCCGGTCAAGCTCACGCTCACCCCGGCCCTGGTGACCACCACCACCGCCTGGACGCACGTCCACGGCGGCGCGGTCAAAGGGACGGGGGAGACTGCCGCGGGCGGCATGCAGGCCGTAGCGCTCCCGCACGGCAGCCTGATCCAGGCGCTGCGCGTGATCGGGCAGAAGGACTCGGGCAACCTCACCGTCGCGCTGCGCCGGCAGGGGCTGGCGGCGGTGGCCGCCGCCGAGATCGTCGTCGGGATGATGGCCCCGGCGGGGCCGTTCGACGTCTCCGTGGCCGCGCCGTCCTCGGAGATCGCCAAGGTCGACGACGAGCAGTTCCGCTACTACCTCACGGCCGACCTGAACAGTGCCCTGCTCGGCTCCGTGAGCCAGGTGAGCCTGGCCGCCTTCCAGATCACCTACGTCCTTCGCTGAAGGGAGCGACACCATGGCCAATGACCTCTTCGTCAAGTACGCCCTGTCCGACACCGGCAAGCGGCCCGTCCCCCAGGGGATCCACTTCTGGGTGACCCCCTCGATCTGGCTGACCGGCGGCATCGACCTGTCGACGGCCAAGGTCGGGGTGCGGAACACCATCAACGTCCGCGTGGACAGCATGTCGGTCGAGCCGAAGGCCAACGTCACGGTGCAGGTCTGGGTCTGCGACTACACGGTCGGCGGGATCGGGCCCGCCGCGGTGCTGACCTCGGGCAGCGCGGGAGGGAACATGGGCAACGCGGTGACGCTCAACGGGGTCTCCGCCGGCGCGCCGGGCACGGCCCAGATCGCGTGGACCCCCGTCCCCGCGGATCTGATCAACAGCAACGACCCGAACTCCGGGCACGTGTGCATCGCCGCCAACGTCTACGTCGAGCTGGGCGACGTGGAGGGCAAGCCCGAGTCGTTCGGCTTCCTCGACCCGGCCGGGAACCAGCACCACGCGCAGCGGAACATCGGGCTGCTGCGGGTGCCCGGCGGGGGCGAGGAGGGCTCGCTCACGCTGCGCGCGCTCAACCCGGGCGAGGAGGAGCAGGTCTTCACGCTGATGGTGAGGGAGCTGCCGCCCGAGGAGGCGTTCGGGCCGCTGGAGCGGGAGCAACTGCTGTCCAGCGAGGTGGTCAGGCTCATGCGCGACGGCCACGAGATCAGGCCGGACGGCGAGCCGCCGGACGAGCCGATCGAGCGGCGGATGCTGCGCGAGGGCGGCGAACTGGCGCTGTCCGGGGAGTTCGGCCGCGAGCCGATCCCGCTGCGGCCCGCCGACGGCCCGGTCAGGCACCTCGACCTGATCAGCCCGGGCGGGTCGGGACCCCAGCACCGCATCGTCATCGGCCCGGGCGAGCGGGTGCCGGTGACGCTCCTGACGGCGACCGACGGACGTCCCGGCGAGGTGCGCGCCTTCGACGTCAACCAGCTCGACCGGCGGGGCGGCTTCCTGGGCGGCAACCGCGTCCTGACCGTGGTCGTCCCACGCTAGGACGCGGAGCGGCGCGCCCCGGCGCCGGTCAGAGGGGCGCGCCGGCCCAGCGGCGGCAGATCGTCAGCGTCTGCTGCTCGCTGGGCGGCTCCACCAGCGGCGTCTGCCCAGGACGGGCCCGCAGCCCGTCGAGCGTGACCTGCAGGTAGCGGCGATACAGCGCGGGGTGGACCTGGACGGAATGTTGCGCCAGGTCGGTGACCAGCCAGAGGATCATCACCACGTCGTCGCCGCCGACGCCCTCGCGCAGGTCGCCCTCGGCCCGCGCCCGCTCCAGCAGGTGCTGCATCACCTCGGCCACGCGTTCCGCGGCGGCCCTGCCCAGGTGCCAGCCGCCGCCGCCGAGCGCCACGTCGCGCAGCCCGAGGTTGTCGACCAGGAGCCCGGTGATGCGCCCGAGGAGGAGTTCGAGGCCGTCCCAGGCCCGCTCGGCCTCGCCGGCCCGCTGCGCGACCTGCGCCAGCTCACTCAGCGGCTCTTCCAGCGCCGCGTGCATGAGCTCCTCCTTGTCGGCGAAGCGCCGGTACACGGTGCCGACGCCGACACCGGCGTGGTGTGCGACCTCGTTGAAGCCGACGGCCAGGCCGCGCTCGGCGAAGAGCTCCTGGGCGGCGCGCACGATGCGATCCCGGTTGCGCTCGGCATCGCGGCGCAGGCCGCCACGCCGCGCCGGACCCTGGGCGGAGTCGGGTGGCGGCGTCACGGGGCCCAGCGTACCGGTAAGCGGATAGGTGGGATCAACATCACAGCCCGCGTGCCCGGCGAGAACGGATGATCGCTATCCACTTCTCACTAGACTGCCAAATCGGATACGCGCTATCCGCTTACTTGCATGCCCGCCCCAGCACCAGAAAGCGAGTCCTCGATGGCCGAACTGCTCTACCGGCTGGGCCGGTTCTCCGCCCGGCGGGCCTGGCGGGTGATCATCGCGTGGGCCGTCGTGCTGGTCGCGGCGGTCGGCGCCTTCCTGGCCTTCGGCGGGACCATGAGCTCCACGATGACCATCCCGGGCACGCCCACGGCGCAGGTGACCGACCGGCTCAAGACCGAGCTGCCGGTGGCCAGCGGCGGCACCGGCCAGGTCGTCGTCCGGGCGGAGAACGGCGCCGAACTCACCGCCGACCGGCGGGAGGCCGTCAGCGCCGCGCTGCGCGAGGCGGCCGGACTCGACGGCGTCGACCAGGTCGTCGACCCGTTCACCGCCGCCGCCGCCCGCGCCGACCAGGCGAAGAAGATCACGGACGGCCTGGCCAAGGTCGAGGCCGGCCGGGCCCAGCTCGACCAGGGACAGCAGCGGCTCGACCAGGCCCGCGCGCAGACCGAGGCGGCCGTCGAGCAGGCCGGCGCCAACGCCCGGCTCAAGGCGGCGCTCGCCCAGCTCGACACCCAGCAGGCCGAGCTCGACGGGCAGCGCGCCGCGCTGGAGACGTCGGAGCGGCAACTGCTCGTCGGACGTGACCTGCTGAGCATGGCGGAGGACATCCGCACGGTCTCCGCCGACGGCTCGACCGCCACCGCCACCGTCGTCTTCGACCTGCCGCAGCAGGAGATCACCCCGGAGACCAAGAAGTCCGTCACCGAGACCATCGACGCGGCCCTGCCCGACGGCGTCACCGCCGACTACTCCGCCGAGATCATGCAGGGCGACGTGCAGCTGGGCGGCGTCGGCGAGGCCGTCGGCCTGGTCGTCGCGGCGATCGTGCTCATCGTCATGACCGGCACCCTGGTGGCCGCCGGTCTGCCCATACTCAACGCGCTCCTCGGCGTGGGCGTGGCCGTCGCGGGGGCCATGGCCCTGTCGGGGACCATCGAGATGACGTCGGTGACGCCCATCCTGGGCGCCATGCTCGGCCTGGCCGTCGGCATCGACTACGCGCTGTTCATCCTGCACCGCCACCGCCGCCAGCTGAAGGCGGGCACGCCGGTGCACGAATCCATCGGGCTGGCCAACGGCACCAGCGGCAACGCCGTGGTGTTCGCGGGCAGCACCGTGCTCATCGCGCTGCTGGCGCTCAACGTCACCGGCATCCCGTTCCTCGCGCTGATGGGGAGCGTCGGCGCCGTCGCCATCGCCGTCGCGGTGCTGCTCACCGTGACCATGACCCCGGCGCTGCTCGGCCTGCTCGGGCACCGGCTGCTCCCGCGCCGGCACAGGAACGCCGCCACTGAGGCTGCCGCTGAAGCCGCTGCTGGGGCCGCCGACGGGAACGCCGCGGCGACGCCGCAGCACGCCCCGCCGATGTCCGTCGGCGGCGCGGTGCTGCGCATCGTGATCGGCGTCGGCGCGCTGGCCCTCATCGCGCTGCCCGCCGCCTCGATGCGGCTCGGCCTGCCGACCGGCGCGTCCGAGTCCGCCGACTCCACGCAGTACCGCGCCTACGCCGCCATCACCGAGAAGTTCGGCGCCGGCGCCAACGGGCCGCTCATCGTCGTCGCCGACGTCGAACGTGGCGCGGCGGGTGACGCGCTCGTCCCGGCCCAGGCCGGGCTCGGCAAGCAGCTCATGGACGTCGACGGGGTCACCGCGGTCGCCCCGATCGGCGCCAACGCCAAGGGCACCGTGCTGGTCTTCCAGGTCGTCCCGACCGGCGGGCCGACCTCGGAGTCCACCGAGGACCTCGTCCACGACCTGCGCGGCCGCACCCTGGAACTCGGCCAGGACCAGGTCTCCCTGTCGGTCGCGGGCAGCGCCAGCGCCAACATCGACATCTCCGAGAAGCTGGCCGACGCACTGCCGGCCTACCTCGCGGTCGTCGTCGGCCTGTCGCTGCTCATCCTGATCGTGGTGTTCCGCTCGATCCTGGTGCCGCTCATCGCCACCGGCGGATTCGTCCTGTCGCTGTTCGCGGCGCTCGGCGGCGTCACGGCCGTCTACCAGTGGGGCTGGCTCGGCGGCCTGTTCGGCGTGACCGATCCGGCGCCGATCCTCAACTTCCTGCCGACCCTGCTGGTGGGCATCCTGTTCGGGCTCGCCATGGACTACCAGCTCTTCCTCACCTCCGGGATGCGCGAGGCGTACGCGCACGGCGCGCCCGCCCGCCAGGCGGTCACCGAGGGCGTACGGGCGGGCCGGGCCGTCGTCACCGCCGCCGCGATCATCATGATCTCGGTCTTCGGCGGCTTCATGTTCTCCCACATGACGATGATCCGGCCGGTCGGCTTCGCCCTGGCCTTCGGCGTGCTGGTGGACGCCTTCGTGGTGCGCATGCTGATCATCCCGGCGGTCATGCACCTGGCCGGCGACAAGGCGTGGTGGCTGCCGCGCTGGCTCGACCGGGTGCTGCCCGACGTGGACGTCGAGGGCGCCAAGCTGGAGCTGCACCACCGGGCCGCCCCGGCCCCGGCCCGCGAAGCGGCCATGCGCTGACCGCCCGTCACCCGGCCGCCGTCACTCGGTCGCCGGCACCCGGCCGCCGCTACGCGGCCCCGGTCAGCGTGTAGCCGCGGGTGATCGCGGTGAGGTCGCCGTCCTCCCTGGTGGCGGCGACCAGCTCCGGCGGCCGGGGGACGAAGCCGGGCACCCCGGCCAGCCCGTCGGTCTCGGCGATCACGGTGAGCCGGACCCGGTCCTGGCCGGGGACGCGCACGGTGATCTGCGCCCCGCCGGCCGGGATGCCGCGGAAGCGGATCTCCGCGGGCCAGGTGCCGGTCCTGGTGCCGGTGACGGGGACGCTCACCGTCCCGAACCGGCCGGCCGACACGCCGGCGTGGGTGATCGGCCGGTCGAGCCGCAGCGTCACCGAGCGCGCGCCCCGGCCGGCGCTCACCCGCAGCTTCAGCGTGCCACCGCGATAGTCCAGGACGTCGGCGCGCGGCCCTTCTGCGGCGATCGCCGGCGCCCGTCCGGTCCACAGGGCGCCGCGGGCGTATCCCGGGGGCAGCGCGGCGGTGTCGTGTTCGGACACGTACCGCCTGGTCCACGGCGCCGGGTCCGCGTCCGCGCTGACCCAGTGCGCGGTACGGGTGTCGGCGTCCATGACGTACGCCAGATGCGTGCGCCGCGGCCGGTCGGCGGCGAAGTCGTCCGTCACGAGCCCGGTGGCGACCAGACCAGCCGTGAGGAGCAGGGCGGTCAGGGGCACCGCGAGGACGGTGACCCGCCGCTGCCGGACGGTGGGCTCGGGCAGGAACAGCTCCACGACCGGCGCCGCGGCCAGCCCGAACCAGGCCAGCACCAGCGCGCTCGCCCCGCCGAGCGCCAGCCCCATCCCGTCGAGGACGTCCCCGGCCAGGGACGGCAGCAGCATCGCGGCCGTGATGGGCCCGAGCAGCGCAGCGACCGTCCGCGTCCAGGCGGGCGCGCCGCGGAGCAGCACCGCGGCCAGGTGACCGAGCGCGCCCATCAGCGCCGGCAGGGCGAACAGGAACGAGGCCCCGGGAGCGAACAGGGCGCACAACACGCCCAGCCCGGCGAACCAGGCCAGCGCACCCACCGCCAGCGCGGCCGGGCCCAGCCGCCGCCGGAGCGTCAGGTACCAGCCGACGGCCGACAGCGCGCACAGCACCGCGACCGCCGCCTGGTACGGCCCCGGCCGGTGCAGCAACCCGCCCATCAGGTCGTACGCCGGCCGCCACGACACCAGCAGCTCCCACAGCCCCTGCGCCAGCGCGGCCGACGCCACCGGCGGCAGCAGCGCCGAGGCCGTCGCGGCGAGCAGCCGGGGCAGGCTCAGCAGCCGCCTGACGCGGGCCAGCAGCGCCAGGCCGGCCACCGCGACGACGGCCAGCACCGCCAGCGGCCCGACCAGCCCGCCCGGATACGTGACCATGGCGCCGAACGCGCGGAAGTAGGTGACGTCGTGATCGGCGCGCAGCGTCCGCAGGTCCGCGCCGCCGAGCGCGCGGGTGAGCGCCAGCATGTTGGCGCCGTGGTGCTGCAGGCTGCCCCGGTCGAGGTTGGCGATCGAGTCGCCCGCCGTGTGGTAGAGCGAGGAACGCTGGATGTAGGCGAAGTTCATGCCGGTGAAGCCGGCCTTGGTGAGCGGCGTGAAGTCCGTGTTGTTGGGCAGCAGCCGGTACAACTCCACCATGGCCGAGTGGCCGCGCGGCGCGGGCACCGCCGTCGCGAAGGTCTCGACCAGGCGGGCGTTGCCCGCGGAGGTCTCGAACATCAGCGAGGGGCCGCTGACCCCGCGCGCCTCCCAGTTCAGCAGCACGCCGCCGGCCTTGCCCAGCGGGTGCTCGCGGACGAAGGCCTCGGCGCCGAGCACGCCGTCCTCCTCGCCGTCCGACATGAGCAGCACGAGGTCGTTACGCAGCCCGGGGCCGCCGCGCAGCGCCCGGACGGTCTCGAGCATCGCGGCCACCGCCGCGCCGTCGTCGGAGGCGCCGGGCCCCATCGCGGCGGAGTCGTAGTGCGCGGCGACGAGCACGGTGCCGGTCGAGTCCGTTCCTCGCAACCGGCCCACCACGTTGTCGACCTGGCCGAACGTGGCCAGCCCCGCCGCGGAACGGGCGCCGACCGAGCGCTGGACCTCCACCTCCAGCCCGGCCGCGCGCAGTCGCCCGGCCAGGTAGTCCCTGGCCCGGTCACCGGCCGGGCTGCCGATGGGACGCGGCCGCGCGGCGAACTCCTTCAGGTGGACCAGCGCCCGCTCGGCGCTGAACCGGTCGGCGGGAGCGGTGGCCGGCACGGGTTGCATGGTGCTGTCCGCCATCGCGGTCAGCATGATCACCGCGACCAGGGTCAGCAGGGCCGCGAGCCCGGCGGGCAGGCGGCGTGGCACGTCGAACAACTTTCCGATCATGACCAGGAACGGTAGGCCGGGCCGCCGGCCCGCCGGAATGAGGCGCTCGCCCGCCCTTACCTGCGGCTTTCCACACCCCTGAACCGGATACCCGCATTCATCCACTCGGTTACGTATATTCGTAGACGAGTATTCGAATCGCGAGGTGAACCCGCCATGACCAACCAGATCGACGAGCTGACCGTGACCTCCGCCGACGGCACCACCATCGGCTACTACCGGCTGGGCCGCGGCCCCGGCCTGGTCATCTCCCACGGCGGCATGGGCTCGGCCTACAACCACATCCAGCAGGCCAGGGCGCTGGCCGCGGCGTACACCGTGTACCTGCCCGACCGCCGCGGACGCGGGCTGAGCGGCCCCTACCGTCCCGGCCACGACCTCCGGCAGGACGTGGCCGACCTGTCCGCGGTCATCACCGCGACCGGCTCCCGCTACCTGTTCGGCCTCAGCGTCGGCGCCACCATCGCGCTGCGGACCGCGCTGAGCCTGCCGGCCGTCGACAAGCTCGCCGTCTACGATCCAGGCGCGTTCACCGCGCCCACCGCCTGGCTGGCCAGGTACGAGCGCGAACTCGCCGCGGGCAGGACCGCGGCCGCCCTGGTCACCGCCATGAAAGGAGCCCGGATGGGGCCCGCGCTCATGCGCGCCCTGCCCCGCAGGCTGCTCGAACAGGGCACCGATCTGGCGATGCGCGGCGAGGAGCGCAAGGGATCGGGCGGCTACGTGCCGATGCGGGACCTGGCCCCCACCCTCGCGCACGACGTGCGGGCGCTCGTCGCGATGGAGGGACGGCTGGACGACTTCCGCGCCCTGCGCGCCGACGTGCTCCTGCTCGGCGGCGGCAGGAGCGTCCGCTACCAGAAGGCGTCACTCGCCGCGCTGGAGGGCGTGCTGCCGCGGGCCACGCGGGTGGAACTGGCCGGCCTGGGCCACGAGGGGCCATGGAACGCCGACCGCGGCGGGGACCCCGAGCGGGTGGCCCGCGAGCTGCGGCGCTTCTTCACCCCTTGACTCCGTTCATGGGCGGAACGGGTTCGTCATCCAGGCGTAGGGCTCGGGCAGGCGGAACCCGGTCAGCGGGATCACCCGCTCGGTGAGGGACGTGCTCCGCCTGATGACCGGTTTCAGCCGCTTCTGACACCGTTCGTCGGGGGGCGCGCCCAGGACGAGCTCGGCGTAGCCCAGCTTGCGCAGCTCCAGGCAGAGCGCCGTGATCAGCCGGGACGACAGCTTCGGCCGGTGGCGCGGGGTGGTCAGCCGGAAGTACCGGAGTTCGCACGCGTCGGGGGTCGGATGCCCCAGGACGACGCCGACGACCCCGTACAGCTCGCTGTGGTGGTCCTGGTCGAGCACCAGCAGCAGGCGCCGCTCGCCGGAGCCGGTGTCCTGGAAGATCTGCCGGCGCAGCTCGGCGACGCTGCGCGCGCCGGTCAGCCCGGTCACCAGCGGTTCGTCGTAGCGCTCGCAGTCGCGGACCCGATCTCCGTGACCCAGGCGCAGGTCCAGGTACTCGTCGTGGCTGCAGGGCATCCACCACCAGTGCTTACGCGTGCAGCCGGGATCCCAGTGGAAGGCGTAGTGGATGAGCGAGGCGGCCAGGCCGGGATGGGAGCCGGCCCAGAGGTCGTCGAAGACGTACCAGGGCCGGTGGCCGATGGAGTCCGCGTGCAGGGCCATCTGCGTCAGGTGCTCGCCGGCCTCGATGAGCGTGCGCTCGGGCAGGCGGCCGTCGGCCGGGGTGACGGTGCGCAGGTGCTCCATCGCGGCCCGGTGCGCCTGCTCGTGCGGTTCGGGGAACTCGCGGGCGTCGCCGGCGAACCGGCTGAATCGTTCGAGCGCGGGGGCGATGTCGTCGTCGTCCGGGGCGACCAGCGCTCTGAGGTCGAGCAGGTAGCCGGACCACTCGTCCGGGTCGTGGACGGGCCGGCGCAGCGCGGCGGCGAGCTGCGGCAGCCGCACCCCGGGGAACACGAACGTCCGATCCCATTCGAGGCTGTCGTGCCTGGCCTGCAGCGACGTGCACAGCAGGTAGGTGGCGCCGACGTCGCCGTCCGCAGAGGGGGCGAGTTCCGGGCACGGGAAGGGCGGGACGAACGGCGCCGGGTCCGGGACGACGGCGTCGGGCAGCGGCCAGGAGGGGTGGACCGGGTAGGCCCAGCGCTCCGGCTGCTCGGCGACGCACGCGTCGTCGACGAAGTAGAACGCCTCCTCCAGGTTCATGCCCATGCTCCTGATGCGGATGGCGTGCTCGTCGACGCGCAGCTCGTTGTCGGGCCACAGCCGCATCCTGATCCTGCGGCGCAGCTCGACCAGGTCCTCGGGCGGGCCGTCGGCGCATTCCCGCAGCCGTTCCAGCTCGTACACTTCGTGGCCCAGGTCGGCGTGCGCCCGCTCCAGCCCGCCCGGCTCCCACAGGCGGCGAAACCACTCCAGGACGGTGACGCCGGGCACGTGCCCGACCCTCTTGCACAGCGGCCCGGCCTCCCAGTCGCGGTGAATGAAGTGCATCAGCCGCGCACCCCCGCGCCCACGAACTCACGCCGACCGACGATCATGAATCCTGCTCCAGGACCCACGTGGCGACCTGCGCGTGGGTGGCGTACCAGACGCCGTCCTGCGCGTCGATGTGCTCCAGCAGCTCGCGCAGCACGACCATGCGGGAGCGGTGGCCGATGACGTGCGGGTGCAAGGTGAGCTGGAACAGCCCGCCCTCCTCCAGCGCGGCGTCGAACTCGTCGCGCCAGATGCCCGCCACCTCGCGCGGCGGCGGGCAGGTCCGCAGGGTGCCGCCGTGCTCCAGCAGCAGGTACGGCACGTCGTCCCTGATCCACTCGACCGGGATCTCGACGACGCCGGTCGGCTCGCCGTCGGCCAGCAGCTCGTACGGATCGTCGTCGGCCATGAGGGAGGAGTCGTAGCGCAGGCCCAGCTCCCGCGTGATGGCCAGGCTGTGGTCGGAGAACTCCCACGCCGGGGTGCGGATGCCGACCGGGCGGGTGCCCGACAGCTTCTCCAGGGTGTCGGCGGCGCGCAGGGCCAGCTCCCGCTCCTCGGCCGGGCCGAGCAGCGCGTTGCTCTCGTGGATCCAGCCGTGCATGGCGACCTCGTGGCCGGCGGCGGCGTAGTCGCGCACCTCCATCGGGTGCAGCAGCGCCGAGACCGCCGGCATGAAGAACGAGGCCGGGATGCCGAAACGGTCCAGCAGGCGCAGCACCCGGGGCGCGCCGACGCGGGAGCCGTACTCGCCCTGGGCGAGCCGGCCCGGCCCGGTCAGGCCGTCGCGTAACGGGATCGTCTCGTGGTCGGAGTCGAAGGACAGGGCGACCGCGACGCGGGCGCCGCCCGGCCAGGCGGACGGGCGCAGCGAGCGGCCCGCCCGCACCCGCGCCACGTGGCCGCGCCACGTCCGCTCGTCCCACTGCCAGGGCTTCTGTTCGGTCATGGGCGTCTTCTCCGTTCTCAGGAGGCCGGTGGACCCGGGGCTCGCGGACCGTCGTGGCCCTGGTCGGGCAGCGCCTGCGAGAGCCCGAGACGAGAGGTGATGGCGAGTTTGGCGAACACCTTGCGCAGGTGGTACTCGACGGTGCGCGGGCTGAGGAACAGCTGGGCGGCGATCTCCGGGTTCGACAGGCCCGACTTCGCCAGGCCGGCGATCTGCAGCTCCTGCGGGGTGAGCCGGCCGGGCCCGCCGGTGGTGCGCTTGCGCACGCTCTCGCCGGTGGCCAGGAGCTCGCGGCGGGCGCGCTCGGCGAAGGCCTCCGCGCCGAACCCGCGCAACATCTCATGAGCGGTACGCAGCTGCTCGCGCGCGTCGGCCCGCCGGTTCCCGCGCCGCAGCCACTCGCCGTACACCAGATGGGTCCGCGCCAGATGGACGGCGCCCCGGCTGCGCCCCAGATGGTCGATGGCCTCGCGGTACAGCCGCTCGGCGGCCTCGCCGTCGCACAGCAGCGCCTTCGACCTGGCCAGCAGGCCGAGCGCCCAGGGCGTGCCGCCGGCGGTGGCACGTTCCTCCAGCCGCCTCAGCGCGTCCGCGGCCGCCTCGGGGGCGTCGCTGCGGGCGGCCGCCTCGACCAGCTCGACGAGGGACAACCCGGTCAGCCCCAGATCGTCGTGCTCGCACGCGCTCCGCGCGCTGTCCAGGGCATCCTGGTAGCGGCCGAAACCGTTGTACGCCACCGCGTTCACGTAGTGGCGCCCGCCGATCGACCGCCCCTCGTTCCAGGTGATCGCCCACTCGGAGAGCGAGTCGAGCACCTGCGGCGACCTCTCCTCACCACGCCAGCCGAGGAGCAATCCCGAGGCGAAACCGAGGTAGGAGTTGCCGGTCACCTTCAAGATCGCGTCGGATTCCTCGACCAGCGCGGCGGCCGCGTCGAACTCGCCCGCGTACACGTGCACGGCGGCGCGATAGGTGAGTGCCAGGGGAAGGAAGTTGAGCGCGCCGGTCTCGCGAGCCGTGCGCACGGCGTGCATGGTCAGCTCGTGGCACGCCTCGTCGTCCCACAGGTCGATGGCGACCAGGTAGGTCAGCCAGAGCCAGCGCATGTTGTCGTCCCCGTCGCCTCCCGCCTGCCGCCTGAACGCCTCCAGGGCACGCGCCAACCCCGGCGCGCCCTCGACGAGCCCCTCGGCGAACCGGGTCACCAGGCCGTCGAGGAGCGCGTCGACCGGTCGCGGCCCAGGAGGCGCGGCACGGGCGGCCTCGGCCACCTTCCGCAGCACGCCCGGTTCGCCCAGCCGGCCGGCGAACACCGCCGACCCGATGGCGTCGAGATACGCCTCACGCGCCTGCCCCGGCTCGACGTGGGCCAGCCGGTCGGCCGCGTCGAGCAGCGTCGGCAGCGCCTCGCCGCCGCGCCTGCGGGCGAAGGCGATCTGGCCGCGTAGCCTGGTCAGCCGCGCGCTCTGCAGTTCGTCCAGCGGGCAGAGCTCGGCGGCGACGAGCAGGTCGAGCGCCGTGTCGGGAGCTCCGGCCTCGAAGGCGGCCTGCCCCGCGGCCAGCGCCCTGGCCCCGCGTGCGGCCGGATCGGGCGACAGCTCGCTCGCGCGCCGCAGGAACGCCGCCACCGCCGCGATGCCGCCGCGCGCCTGGGCCCGGCCGGCCACCTGCTCCAGCTCACCGGCCACGGCCTCGTCGGGTCCGGCCGCGCGATGCCAGGCCCGGCGATCGGGGTCGGACCCCGGATCGGTCGCCTCGGCCAGCGCCCCGTGCGCCGCCCGGCGCTCCGGCGCCGCCGAGTACACCGCCGAGCGCACCAGCGGATGACGGAACCGCGCCCGCGCCCCGACCTCCAGCAACCCGTCGGCCAGCGCCGGCTCCGCCGCGGACGGGCCGACCCCGAGCCGCCCGGCCGCCCGCCAGATCAGCACCGCGTCGCCGGTCGGCTCGGCCGCCGCGACCAGCATCAGCGACCGGGTCTCCGGCGGCAGCGCCGCCAGCCTGCGGCGGAAGCCCTCCTCGATCCGCGCCGGCACGGCCTGGGCCTCGACCAGCCCGAACTCGCCCGCGAGCTGGGCCGGGCTGAGGCCGCGCGGCAACTCCAGCAGGGCGAGGGGGTTGCCGTTCGTCTCGGCCAGGATCCGGTCCCTGACCTGTTCGTCCAGCGGGAACGGGACCACCGAGCGCAGCAGCGTGTGCGCCTCGGGCTCCGGCAGGCCGCGCACCTCCAGGTCCGCCAGCCCGTGGAACTGCTCGCCCGGCTCGCGGATCGCGAAGATCAGCCCGATCGGCTCGGCCAGCAGCCGCCGCGCCACGAACGCCAGCACCTGCGCCGACGGCAGGTCGAGCCACTGCGCGTCGTCGACGACGCACAACAACGCGCGTTCCTCGGCCGCCTCGGCCAGCAAGGTCAGCACCGCCAGCCCGACCAGGAACCGGTCCGGCGTACCGCCCTCCCGCAGCCCGAACGCGACCGCCAGCGCGTCGCGCTGCGGCGCGGGCAGGCTCTCCAGCCGGTCCAGCAGCGGCGCGAGCAGGAGATGCAGGCCGGCGAACGTCAGCTCCATCTCCGACTCGACGCCCGCCGCGCGGGCCACCCGCATGTCCGCCGCCGCGCCCACCGTGTGGTGCAGCAGCGCGGACTTGCCCACCCCCGCCTCGCCGCGCAGCACCAGGACCCGTCCGCGCCCTGACCGCACGTCCCCGAGCAGGCCGTCGAGCTCGGCCCGCTCACGCTGCCGGTTCAACAGTTGTGTGGGCCCGAAGCGCGTCTCCATCCCCCGTCGCACCCCCCGTTCAGTGCCGGCCCGGCAGGCGCGGCCAAGTCAGCGACCACCAGGCGCTCGCCAGGATGCCACTGCCGCCCGTCCGCGATCAAGCCCGGGGGACGGCACGGGCCTCGCGGGACGGGCCGCGCGTTCCCCGGGGGAGCGGCCGCCCTATGCTCTTGCGCATGTTCCGCGAGGCCCGAGCCGGCGACTTCGAGCACATCCTCCGCCTCTACCGGCAGCTGCAGCCCCACGATCCCGTCCTGAGCGACGGGTCCGACGCCGCCGTCTTCCAGCAGATCCTGGACTCTCCGGCGCTACGGCTGTTCGTGCTCGAACGCGACGGCGCGATCGTCGCGACGGCCTATCTCAACGTGATCCCCAACCTCACCCGGGCGGCCTCGCCCTACGCCGTCATCGAGAACGTCGTCGTCGACGAGTCGCGGCGCGGCACGGGCCTCGGCAAGCAGATCATGGCCGGCACCCTGCAGGCCGCCTGGGACGCCGGCTGCTACAAGGCGATGCTGCAGACCGGCTCCAGCCAGCCCGCCACCCACGCGTTCTACCGTGCCTGCGGATTCACCGCCGATGCCAAGACCGCGTACCTGGCCCGCCCCTCCTGAACGGCGGGCCCGCCTGCCGCATGGGTCACGGGGTGAGTGAGACGTTCCAGAACCCGGCGTAGCGGCCCGCGCGGCGCAGCAGCTCCTCGTGGGTGCCCTCCTCGGCGATCCGGCCGCCGTCCAGGAAGACGATGTGGTCGGCGCGCTGGACCGTGCGCAGCCGGTGCGCCACCATCACCACCGTCCGTCCGGCCATCAGGCGTTCGATGCCCGCGTGCACCGCCGCCTCGTTCAGCGGGTCGAGCGCGGAGGTCACCTCGTCGAGCAGCACGATCGGGGCGTCCTTCAGCAGGGCGCGGGCGATCGAGACGCGCTGGCGCTCGCCGCCCGACAGCAGGGCGCCGCCCTCGCCGACGTTCGCCGACCAGCCGCCGGGCAGCCGCTCGATCACCTCGTCCAGCCGGGCCGCGGCGGCGGCCGCCCGCACCTCGGCGTCGGACGCGCCGGGCCGGCCGAGCCGGACGTTCTCCTCGATCGTGCCGTCGAAGAGGTAGACGTCCTGGAAGACGATGGCCAGCTGCGACATCAGCGTCTCGGTGCTCATCGAGCGCACGTCGACGCCGCCCACGCGGATCGCGCCGCCCTGGACGTCGTAGAAGCGGGCCAGCAGTTGCAGCAGCGTGCTCTTGCCCGAGCCGGACGGCCCGACCACGGCCAGCCGGCCGCCCTGCGGCACCGACAGCGACACCTCGTCGAGCACCGCGCGCTCGCCGTGCGCGAAGGAGACGGAATCCAGCTCCAGGTCGTGGCGGACCGGCCGGACCGGCTCGCGCGGCTCGGGCAGCGGCTCGGCGCGCAGCACCTCGTCCAGCCTGGCCAGCTCCGAACGCGCGGCGCGCAGCTTGCCGCCGAGGTCGGCCAGCGCCAGCAGCGGGTCGGCGCAGCGCGCGGCCAGCACCAGGATCGCCAGCACCTCGGCCACCCCGATGCCGCCGCCGAGCGCCAGGTAGGCGCCCAGGACCAGCAGCGCGGTGAACGCCGCCTGCACCGCGAGCGTCAGGCCCACCGTGCCGGGCAGCGTCGCCAGCACGGTACGCCGCGACGCCCGCTGCACCTGCCGCAGCGACTCGTCCAGCAGCCGGAACCGCTCACCGGTCCGGCCGCCGGCCCGCAGCACCGGCTGGGCCTGCAGGTACTCGATGACCCTGGCACTGGCCTCGTGGTCACGCGCGGCGCGCTCGGCGTCGGTCGCGGCCATCGAGCGAACCGTCCACGCCTGGGCCGCGGCCACGACGGGCGCGGCGAGCAGCGCGGCCAGCCCGAGCTGCCAGTTGAAGACCAGCATCAGGGCGACGATGGTCAGCGGCGTCACGGCGGCGGAGATGAACGGCGCCAGCAGGTGCGCGATCACGCTCATCGCCTGCAGCACGCCGCTGCCGGCCAGCACCGACACCTCCCCGACCCGGCCCGCGCCGTACCAGCCGACGGGCAGCCGGCCCAGGTGGTCGCCGAGCCGGTGGTACATGCCGCGCAGCAGCGTGGTGCCGACCCGGAAGCCGGACAGGTCACTGGCGTAACGCAGCGCCGCGTAGCCGGCGACCGCGGCGGCGAACGCCCCCAGCCACGGCCCGGCATCGGCCGGAGTGCCGCCGAACAGGGTCCGCAGCACGGGGACCAGCAGCGCGTAGGACAGGCCCTCGGCGACCGCGGTCACGGTCATCAGGGCCACGGTGCGGCGCACCGGCGGGGCGTACTCGGCGCCGAGCACGCGCAGCAGCAGGCGGATCATCGCGGGTCTTCTCCTCGCGGCACGTCGTGAACGGTGGACTGGTGTGAGCGCCAGAACGCGGCGAAACGTCCGTCCTGGGCCAGCAGGTCGGCGGGCCGGCCGCGCTCGGCGACGGTTCCGTCCGCCAGCACGAGCACGGTGTCGGCGTCGGCGACGGTCTCCAGGCGGTGCGCGATGACCAGGATCGTCCGGTCGCCGGCCGGTGACGCCAGCGCGCGGCGCACCGCCTGCTCGGTCTGCGGGTCGGCGAACGAGGTCGCCTCGTCCAGCACCAGGACCGGCGCGTCGGCCAGCAGCGCCCGGGCGAGCGCGACGCGTTGCGCCTCGCCGCCCGACAGGTGCACGTCCTGCCCGATCACGGTGTCGTAGCCGTGCGGCAGCTCCAGGACGCGCTCGTGGATGTTCGCCAGCTTCGCCGCCCTGACCACGTCGTCGTGCCCGGCCCTGGGCACCGCGAGCGCGATGTTGTCGGCGACCGAGGCCCGCAGCAGCCGGACGTCCTGGAAGACGAACGACACCCGCCGGTACAGCTCCTCGGCGTCCAGCTCGCGCAGATCGACCCCGCCCAGCGTGATCGAGCCGTGCGACGGGTCGAAGAACCGCGGCAGCAACTGCACCAGCGTGGACTTGCCGCTGCCCGACGGGCCGACGATCGCGGTGACCGTCCCGGGTTCGAGCACCAGGTCGATGCCGCGCAGCACCTCGTGGCCGTCGTCGTAGGCGAAGCGGACGTCACGCAGCTCCACCCGGTGCCCCCGCGGGGTGCGCGGCCGGTCGGGCTCGGGCAGCGGGCGCACCGCGAGCACGTCCTTGATCCGGCCGATCGCGCGCCTGGCGGTCTGCAGGTCGTCGAAGCCGTGCCCGAGCGCCGCCACCGGAGCGGTCAGCCCCAGCCCGAGCAGCAGGAACGGCAGCAGGTCCGCCGGCGGCAGCCCGCCGCTGGTGATCAGCAGCGCGCCGCCGGCCAGCACCACCAGCAGCACGAACGGCGGCGACAACACCACCTGCATGGCCGCGGCGATCGCGGACAGGCCGCGCACCATCCGGTAGAAGCTGGCCACGAAGTCGTCGGTGGCCGTGCGGAACCTGCGATGGGCGCGCCCGGCCCCGCCGAACGCCTTGACCACCGCGATCCCCTGCACGAACTCCACCACCGAGCTGGAGATCCGCCCCATGGCCGCGTCGAACTCGGTCTGCTCGCGCAGCTTGGCCGGCGTCATCATCAGCGGGACCAGGGCCACCGCCAGCGCCACCGGGATCAGCGTGATCAGCGTGAGCCGCCAGTCGACGGTGAACAGGTAGACCAGCGACACCAGCGGCACCACGAAGGCCGCGACCAGCTCGCCCGGCGCGTGGGCGATGAACGGGTGCACGGCGCTGACGTCCTCGCCGACCACCTTGGCCAGCTCGCCGGTGCGGCGGCGGGAGAACCAGCCGATCGGCACCCGTCCCAGCCCGGCGGCCAGCCGCCGGCGGAGGGCGAGCTGCACCTCGCCGTCCACGAGGTGCCCGATCCCGGACGACGCCCCGGTGAACACCAGCCGGGCGAGCAGCCCCGCCGCGCCCGCGAGCACCACGAACCAGACCCGTCCGGAATCGATCGGGCCGGGCGCCAGCAGGGTCCGGCCCAGCTCGGCGACGGCCAGCAGCGGCGCCAGCCCCGCGACGGCGCCGACCACCTGGAAGGCGACGACGGCCGCGAAATTCAGCGCGTGCGGCCGCAGCAGCCGGCGCATCCGGGGCCCGGCCCCGGCCCTGCCGGTGCCGGTGTGTGTGTCTGTGGTGATCGTCATGCCGAACGTCCTTCCTTGCTCAGGTCGGCGCGGGGCCGGGCCTCGGCCCGTTCCGCCTGGGTGGGCCGCCGCGACCAGGGCAGGACGGTCAGCGCGACGAGTACGGCGCCGGCCAGCAGCACCGCGCCCAGCGTCAGGCCGAACGCGTAGCCGTCGCTGAGCGCGGCGGCGGTGGCGGCCGGGCCGCTGCGCTGGTGCGCGGCGCTGCCGAGCGCGGCCAGCCCGAGTGCGGCGCCGAGCTGTCGGGAGCTGTTGAGCAGGCCCGACGCGGTGCCGCTCTCGTGCGCGGCGACGCCGGTGGTGGCGAGGGCGACCAGCGGACCGAGGCCGATCCCGAAGCCGATGCCGGCGACGATGGACGGGCCCAGGATGTCGGTGACGAAACCACCGTCCGGGCTGATCATGCCGAACCAGGCCATCCCGGACGCCGTCACCAGCCCGCCGGCGACCAGCAGCGTACGCGGCGCGAACCGGTAGCCGAGCTTGACCGCGAGCACCGAGCCCGCGATCACGCCCAGCGCGACCGGCAGGAACTGCAGCCCGGCCAGCGCGGGCCCGTTCCCGAGCACGCGTTGCAGATACAGGGACAGGAAGTAGAACGACGCGGCCATGGCGGCCCCGGACAGCAGGCTGTAGACGTTCGCGCCGACCACCGAGCGGTTGGCGAACAGGCCGAGCCGGATCAGCGGCTCACGCGTGGTCGTCCGTTCGACCAGGACGAACGCGGCCAGCAGCGCCACGGCGCCGCCCAGGGTCGCCAGCGTGACGGACGAGGTCCACGCGTACTGCTCGGTGCGCACGATGCCGAACACCAGCAGGCTCATGCCCGCCGTGGCCAGCACCGCGCCCACCACGTCAGGACGCCGGCCGGGCGCCGGAGCGGGCCGCGCGGGCACGCCCCGCCAGGCCAGGGCCAGCGCGACGGCGGCCATCGGCACGTTGACGAACATCACCCAGCGCCAGCCGGCGTACTCGGTGAGCAGCCCGCCGATGAGCACGCCCAGCGCGGCGCCGGCGGCGTTCGTCGCGCTCCACACCCCGAAGGCGCGCACGCGGGCCCGGCCAGCGGGGAACGTGGTGGCCAGCAGGGCCAGCGCGGCCGGGGCCAGCGCGGCGGCCCCGACGCCCTGGAGCGCGCGGGCGGCGACGAGGTGGCCCGGCTCGACGGCGAAGCCGCCCGCCAGCGAGGCCAGCCCGAACAGCACGAGCCCGGCCAGCAGGACCGGCCTGCGGCCGTAGCGGTCGGCGGCCTTGCCGCCGAGCAGGAGCAGCCCGCCGAAGGTGAGCGCGTAGGCGTGGATCACCCAGGTCAGGCCCACCGCGCCGAAACCGAGGCCGGCCGCGATCTCCGGCAGGCCGACGTTCACGACCGACAGGTCCAGCGACACCATGAACTGCACCACGGCCACCGCGGCGAGTACGACCCCCGTACGGGCTTGGGATTCGATCGTGTTCATGCCGGACATGGTGCTATCCGGGCTGGTCAGCGGGCATCCTGCCGGGGGAGACTCCTGGACGTGGCACGCGGGAAGTAGCGGCGGCCCGGCTACTTCCCCGGGAGTAGCGCGCCGCTCATCCGCCCGGCGCCGCGCGGGGGAGCGGCCGGCCACGACCGGTCAGTACGGCACCGGCTCGCCGCAGGGCGGTTCGTAGGACAGGGCCGGCGACACGTACGTCCGCCACACGTCGGGCGTCATGGCGTGCCGCGTCGACCGGCACAGGATGGTGAAGGCGCGCTCCGGGTCGGCCTGCCAGAGCCGGATCGTGCCGTCCTGGCCGCCGCTGATGAGCAGGTCGCCGCGCGGGCCGAAGACCAGGGCGTTGACCGCGCCGTTGTGCCCGGTGACCGGCAGCCCCAGCGCCGACGCGGACGCGGGCACGGCGGTGTCCCACAGCCGGATCTGGCCGACCGCGCCGCCGGCGAGCAGCTTCCCGTCCGGGGCGAAGCGCACGCTGGAGACCACTCCACCGGCCGGCAGCGGCGTGCCGGCCGCCCTGGGCGAGCCGGGCCGCGACAGGTCCCACAACCGGATCGTGTTGTCCCCGCCGCCGGTGGCCAGCAGCGCGCGGGCGTCGACGTCGGCGGACATGATCAGCTGGTTGGTGGCCACCTGACCGGCGGGCGCGGGAACGGCCCCGCCGCCCGTCCGCCAGACGTGCACGGTGCCCAGCACCTCGCCGCTGTAGAGGTACGGCCCACGGGGCGCGGCGGCCAGGGCCTTGATCGGCAGTGCTTTAATCGGTAGGGCCTGCCGGCGCAATTCGGCGCTGAGCACGGTGGGGCGGGCCGGGTCCGTCACGTCCCAGGCGCGCAGCGCGCCGGAGTAGCCGCCCTGCAGGCTCATCGAGGCGGCGGTCAGGGTGCGCCCGGTGGCGTCGAAGGCCAGCGCGGAGATCGGCGCGAGCCGCCGGGGCGGCACCTCGCCGCGATCGACCGGACGGGCCGGCGCGGAGACGTCCCACAGCCGTATCGCGCCGCCCCGGTCACCGGTCGCCAGGACGGTTCCCGACCCGCCGGTGCCGAAGGCCAGCGCGTCCACGACGAACAGGGCGCGGGGCAGCGTGCCGAGCGGGGTCAGGCGGGTCGGGTCGGAGACGTCCCAGAGCGTGACGTGGAACCCGGAGGCCGCCGCGAGCAGCCGGCCGTCGCCGCTGATCGCCAGCGCGTTGACCGACAGGCCGCCGTCCGTGACGGCCAGCGTCGGGGGCAGCCGCCACAGCCGCACCGTACGGTCGCCGCTGCCGCTGGCCAGCGCGCGGCCGGTGGCGTCGAAGGCCAGGCTGACGACCACGCTGGTGTGCCCGCGCAGCGGCGGGCCGAGCACCCTGGCGTGTGCCGGGTCGCCGGTGTTCCACAGGTGGACGCTGCCCGAGTTGTCGCCGGTGGCCAGCAGGTTTCCGTCCGGGCTGAAGGCGACCGCGCTGACCGTGGTGGACAGGAACAGCGTGTTGCGCACGCTGGGCCGCTCGCGGTTCGTGACGTCCCAGATCAGCACCCGGTTGTCGCCGCCCGCGGTGGCCATGGCCCGCCCGCCGGGGGCGAAGGCCACCTGGTGCACGACGCCGGTGTGCCCGCCCAGCTCGCCGCCCAGCGCGGCGGGACGGGCCGGATCGGACACGTCCCACAGCCGGGTCAGCAGCCTGCGGTCAGTCCCGGGACCGGTGCCGCCGGTGACGGCGAGGGTGTCGCCGTCCGGGCTGAACGCGACGGACGTGACGCCTTCGCGCTGCCTGGACAGCACGGTGCTCAGCCGGCGGGGCCGCCGCGGATCCGTCACGTCCCACAGTTGCACGGTGCTGGTCGTGGTGCCCGGGGTGTCGGCCCTGGTGCCGAGTGCCAGGGTGCGGCCGTCGGGGCTGAACTTCAGGCTGACCACCATGCCCGTCGCCACGCGCACCGGGTCGGACAGCGCCACCGGGTGGCGGACGTCGGAGACGTCCAGGAGCCTGATGGTGCCGTCCGAGCCGCCGCGGGCCAGCAGGTCGCCGCGTGGGCCGTAGGCGAGCTGCTGCACGAACACCCGCTCTCCGGCGCTGAGCTCGCCGGTCAGGGGGGACGGACGGCCCGGGTCGGCGACGTTCCAGAGCCGCAGCCGGCCGGCGCCGGTGGCCAGGCTGCCGTCCGGGCCGAAGGCGACCACGGGGACGTGCGGGTAACTCCCCGGCAGCGCGGTCGACTGCACCGCTCCCGCCTGCGTCATCAGCCGGGTACGCAGCGCGGCCGTCGGACGCATCCGGTAGGCGGCCAGGTCGAGCTGCGCGGCCAGCGAGGTGTTCGTCTCGCGCTGCCGGTCGGCCTCCGCGGCGACCCGCTCGAAGATCGCGTTGTCGCGTTCCGCGACGGCGGCGCTCTGCTTGTTCAGCGCGAACACGGCCAGCCCCGAGGCGATCAGCGCCAGCGCGCACACCGCGGCCACCACCGCGCTCCTGATCCGCCTGCCGCGCCGCTCGTGCCGCTCGGAGGCGGCGATGAACTCCCGGACGAGCGGGGTGACCTCGGCGCGGCTCGCGCCCGCCGCCCAGCCGCGGGCCAGCTCCAGCCGGCTGCCCCGGTACAGGACCGCCGCGTCCTTGCGCCGGCCGCGCTCCCAGGCGACGGCCGCGTCCTCCGCCTCCTGGCGGACCAGGGCGTTCGCCCCCTTGCCCGCGCCCTGCCCGATCCAGTCGTCACGCAGCCGCGGCCAGGCCCACAGCAGCGCTTCGTGGGTGAGCTCGACGGTGACCGAGCCGTCCTCCCGCCGCGCTCCCTGGGTGAGCAGCCGGGCGCGGGTGAACCGCTCGGCGGCCTCCTTGACGATCCGCGGCTCCGCGGCGGCCAGCATCAGGTCGTCGTGGGCCCGGCGGCGGCTGGTGACCTCGCCGTTCTCGCCGATCCTGACCAGGCCGAGGAACAGCGCCCTGGCCGCCTGCCCGGCGTCCGGGGTCAGCTTCGTGAGCTTCTCGAACTCCTCCTCGGCGGTGGCGGCGACCGCTCCGTCGATGCCGCCGCAGGCGCGGTAGCCGTCCAGGGTCAGGGCGTTGCCCCTGCGGTTCAGCCACGTCACCCGCAGCGCGTGCGCGAGCAGCGGCAACCGCCCGGCCTGGTACGTGCCCTCGGACGATCCCGCGGTGCCGCGCAGATCGCGCAGGATGACGTCGACCAGGCCGGGCGCGAGCGTCAGCCCGGCGTGCCCGGCCGGTTCCGTCACGGCCCTGCGCACCTCGTCGTCGGTCATCGCGCCGATGAACACCTGGTGGTCGGCGAGCGTGTCGCGCAGGTGGGCGAAGCCGGCGCAGGAGCCGTAGAAGTCGGCGCGCAGACCGTAGAGCGCCAGCGCGACGGGCTCTTCCGACGCCGCCGCCCCGGTCAGGCCGGCCAGCGCGGTCACGAAGCGGCGCTGCGCGGACTCGTCCCCGCACAGCGTGAACAGCTCCTCCAGCTGGTCGACGACCAGGACGATCCGGCCGCCGGGCAGCCGCTCGCGGATCAGCGCCGCCAGGTCACCGGGCTCACCCCGCACCGCCGCACCGACCGCCGGCTCC
This sequence comes from Nonomuraea antri, assembly GCF_013283785.1. Taxonomy (GTDB): domain Bacteria; phylum Actinomycetota; class Actinomycetes; order Streptosporangiales; family Streptosporangiaceae; genus Nonomuraea; species Nonomuraea antri. The sequence continues at coordinate 42,288 of NZ_JABCPZ010000017.1, read as the reverse complement.
TCGGCCCCGATCAGCGGGCCGAGCCCCGCGACCAGCGCCGCGAGCGGATCGGCGGTGGGGGTGAGCAGCAGCCGCGGCCACCGTCCGGAGCCGGGCAGTTGCCCTCTGGCCAGCGCGGGAAGCACCCCGGCCTGCAGCAACGACGACTTGCCCGCGCCGGAGGGCGCGACGACGGCCAGCGGGCTGCGTTCGGCGAGACATCGTTCGAGCCGGTCCATGACCCGGCTGACCAGCGCCTCCCGGCCGAAGAACCACTCGGACTCGGCCCCGTTGAACGGGCGCAGCCCCGGGTACGGGCACGTTTCTCCGGCCGCCTGGCCATGGCCCGGGCGTCCGTCCTGGACGCCGGCGGCGCGAGCCTGCTCCCAGCGCGTCTTCCACAGCTCGTGCTGGTTGCGCCACCAGGCGTGCCGCGGCTCGTAGGCGGGCGGGTCACCGGCGTGCTCCAGCAGCACGCGGACCAGCGTCCACAGCGGTACGAAGTCGTGGGCGGTGCTGCCCTTGGTGAACCAGTCGCTGACCGTCTGCGGGGTGAGCCGCGCCGCCGCCCGCCTGGCGGTGAGCAGTTCGTTGGCGCGGTCGATCAGGTCGCGGCGGCGCAGCCCGGGCGTGCGCTCGCGGGCCGCCCGCTCCAGCGACCTCAACGCCTCGCGCAACACCGCCCTGGCGGCGGGCAGGTCGCCGTCACCCGTCACGCGTGCGGCCCTCCCGTCCGGACCGTCCGGTCCCGCGGGGGCGGGAAGCCGCGCTGACCTGGGCGGGAAGGCTTTCCGTCCGGTCGCTCCGGCAACCGTTGGACGGCGGCCGCCCGCACGGTGGACTGACCCGCATCGCGGCCGATCCACCGGCTGCCGACCATGGAAGGGACGCGCCGATGAACCCTGCGGTGTGGGTGCTGATGCCGATCGCCGGCCTGGGATGCGTGGCCACGACCGCCGTCGTCATCGTCTGGATGGCCACCCGGGGATGCGGCCCGGCCGATCGCGCACGGGTCCTGCGCGCGATCGCCGAGGTGATCCGCGCGGTGTGGGGCAGCCGATGAGCGCGCCGCGGCCACCGCGATGCCGACGTCCAAGGTCCGACCGCCCTCCGCCGACGACCCGTGGCGCCGCCGGCCACGCCGAGCAGCCCGGCCGCCGTGCGGCACGGAAAGCGTAACGTCGGAAGGAAGGCGGTGCCGGAGTAACCGGCCGGACACCTGGAGCTACAACATCGGCGTCTCCACGCGGCTCCTGGCGCCCTCGACGGGCTCGGGCTCGCTGGCGGCGCCTGGGCCCGCCGGCCGGGGGAGTGGCCGGGCGCAGGCCGCGGCGACGCAGCCGGTCAGCGCCAGGACGATCAGCGCCGCCGTCGCCCCGCCCGGCCCCTGGTCGAACGACCAGCCCACCGCGATGCCGCCGGCGAACGCGAACAGGCCGGACAGGAACGTCTGCACGCCCAGGTAAGCCCCGAACCGCGCCCGCGGGGCGAGCCGGGCGACCGTCTGGAACACCGCCGGCTGCAGCAGGCCGTCGGCGAGGCCGTGCAGCGCGGCCACCGCCACCAGGCCGGGCAGCCCGCCGCCCGCGCCGAACGCCAGCAGCAGATGGCCGCCGGCCGCGCACCACAGCCCGGCACGCAGCACCCCAGGACGGTCGGCGCGCCCCGGCACCGCGCACCACGGCTGCACCGCCGCCGACACCATGGCGAGCACGCAGGAGAACACGGTCAACGCGCCCGCGTCCACGCCGCCCAGCGGCACCACCACCGACGCCTGGTCGGTCAGCAGGATGGCCGGCGCCGACACGGCCGCGAACCAGACGAAGACCCGGTCGCGCACCGCCGTGCGCACCCCGGCGACGACCCCGCCCGCGTCCCGCGCCGGCGGTGCGTGCCGCACCAGCGTGAACAGGTACGCCGCGCCTGCCCACAGCGCGGCCGCCGTCAGCGCCACCAGCCAGTAGCCGACGTTCAGCAGCGCCAGCCCGAGCACCGGGCCGAGCACGGCCGCGACCTGCAACGTCATCGCGTAGGCGGCGTAGCCGCGGGCTCTGCGCCGTTCCGCGAGCCCGGCCAGCAGCGACTGCGCCGCCGGATGGAACAGCGCCCCGCCCGCGCCCAGCAGCACCACCGCGACGACCAGCCAGGGCAGGCTGGAGACGGTGCCGAGCAGCGCGAACCCGGCCGCGCGCAGCAGGCACGCCAGAATGCCCATCCGGACCGGGCCGAGCACGTCCACCAGCGCGCCGACCGGCAGGGAGAGCGTGTGCTGCACGAGGTTGCGCAGCGCCAGCACCAGGCCGATCAGCCCGGCGGCCAGCCCCAGCCCGCCTCTGAGATGCAGGACGACGTGCGCCATCGCCGCGAAGTAACCCAGCGAGATGGCCGCCTGAATGGCGACGACCACGGCGACCGTACGCCGGTCACCGTGGTCGTGGTCGAAGCCGTGGTCGTAGCCGTGGTCGCCGCCGGGTGGGGAGACGCTCACGCGGCAGGCAGGACGTTCAGCCGCCGCAGCAGTTCACGGGCGAGCGTGGCGCGCTTGGCGGCGTCGCCGTCCTCGGCGATGTCGATGTTCAGCGCGAACGCGTGGACGCGGCCGCCGCGCTCGACCCAGCCGGTCCACCAGCCGGTGCCGGGGTCGGGGGCGTTCTGCCAGCCCGACTTGGCGTACAGGGCGTACCCGTCCTTCCTCTCCTGCAGGATCAGGTCGCGGACGGTGCGCTGGTGCTCGCGCGTGGCGGGCAGGCGCAGCGCGGCCAGCCGCTGCATGAACCGGGTCTGCTGCACCGCCGAGATCTTCAGCGGGCCGTCCAGCCAGAACCGGTCCACCGCCGTCCCGGTCTGCCGGTTGCCGTAGCCCAGCCGGTGCAGCCACTGCCGTTCACGCTTGAGCCCGACGCGGCGGGCGATCACCTGGAACGCCGCCGCGTTGGAGACGCGGACGGCCTCCCGCATGCTCATGTCCTTCTCCCAGTCGGGGAACGGCTGCGGCGTGCCGTCCCAGGGGATCACCTCGTCGGGGCTCTTCACCACGCCCGTCTCCAACGCGATCAGCGCGTGCGGGACCTTGAAACTGGAGGCGGGCACCATCGGCGTCTCGGCGCGCCGACGGTCCACCACGGTCGTCTTCCCTGCCGACACGTCGAGCAACGCGAACGTGCCTCGCACACCGGCCGCGTCGAACACCGCGCGCAGGTCGTCGCGCACGATCGTGCCCGGCCGCGCCTCCTGGGCCGCCGCGGCGACGCCGGGGGCGGTGGCCGCGTGGGCGGGGACGCCGAGGAGGGATGAGGTGAGCACGAGGACGCCGAGTATTGCCTTCTTCATGCGCAAGAGGACACCACAGGACCTCGGACCTGTCCAATATTGATATCAACGGACGACCGATATCCGAATTCGTATCTTCAGTCGTTGATCTACTTTGTAAAGGCGCGGCCTTGGTTCACATCCTGGCTCTCAACACGTCGAACTCGCAACCCGGCGAGGACGGGTCGAAGCCGTGCTCGATCAGCCAGCGCGCCGCACGCAGGCTCCGCAGCGACCACCATCCGCGGATCGCGTCGAGGTCGACGTCCGCGCCGTAGCCCGCGATGACGTCGCCGAGGTGCTTCTCGTGCCCGAGCGTCAGGCTGGCGAGGTCGAACAGGGGATCGCCCTGGGCCGCCTCGGACCAGTCGATCACGCCGGTGACCTCGTCGCCGTCGACGAACACGTGGCTGACCTGCAGGTCGCCGTGCGCGAACACCGGCGTGAACGGTCGCAGCGCGGCCTCGGCGACCTGGCGGTTGCGGGTGACCAGGTCGGCGGGCAGGACGTCGTTCGCGAGGAGCCACGCGCATTCCGCGTCGAGTTCGGCGGCGATCTCGTCGAGGCCGCGCCCTGGCCAGGGCGGCAGCGGCGCGTCGTGCAACCTCCGCACGGCGGCGCCGGCCGCGGCCCACGCCGCGGGTGACGCGGTGGACGGCCGGCCGAGGCGGCCGAGCGCCGTGCCGGGGAGCGCGGCGAGCGCGAGCACGGGCGGCTTGCGCCACAGGACCCGGGGAGTCGGGACGGGCGCCCTGGCCATCGCCTCGACCTCGACGTCGGTGCGCGCCTGGTCGGTGTCGATCTTCAGGAACACGTCGCCGACGCGCAGGGTCGCCCGCTCGTGATGGGCGACGACGACCTCGACCTCATCCATCCGGTCATTATCGCGAGCTGATCAGTGGCCCGCGAAACGGCCGCCGCTTGCGGTGTTCGGCCCGACCTAGCATGGGTTTCGTGGACATCACCAAGCTCCCCGCGGAGGCGCGGGCCAGACGTTCGGCGGAGATGCGCGAGTTCCTGCGGTCGCGGCGGGCCCGGGTGACCCCCGCCGACGTGGGGATGGCCGCCGGTGACGTCCGCTCGCGCCGGACGCCCGGGTTGCGCCGCGAGGAGGTCGCGGTGCTGGCCGGGGTGGGGGTGTCCTGGTACACGTGGCTGGAGCAGGGCCGGGAGATCAACGTGTCCGGCGAGGTGCTCGACTCGATCGCCCGGGTGCTCCGCCTGGACGCCGCCGAACGCGAGCACCTCTACCTGCTGGCCGGGTCGAACCCGCCGCGGCTGCCACCGGCGGCGGTCCGGCAGGTGCCCGACGGGTTGCGCCGGGTGATCGACGCCTGGCTGCCCCGTCCCGCGTACCTGATCGACCGGCACTGGAACCTGGTGGCCGTCAACCGGGCGGCCGAGCTGATCTTCGGTTACGGCGAGGACGACCACAACTGTCTGGTCACGTTCTTCACCAGCACCCGCTACCGGTCGGCGCTGTGCGACTGGCGGGACGCGGCGAAGGCGATCGTCGGCCAGTTCCGGGCGGACGCCGCGCGCTATCCGGACGATCCGGAGTTCGGCCGGCTGGCCGCGGACATGTGCGCGGCCAGCCCGGAGTTCGCGGAGGTCTGGGCCGAGCACGACGTCGGCGACGCGACGTCCGGCAGCAAGACCGTCACCCACCCCGACGCCGGTGATCTCACCTTCGAGTACACCGCGCTGACCCTCCCCGATCTGCCCGGACATCGGCTGATGCTGCACTCACCGGCGGCCGGTACGGACACCGGGGAGCGGCTGGCCGCCCTCCTGGGGGTCGCGGCCGGGTAGCGGGAGGGTGGTGGTGGTAGACCCCACGTCCGGCATGGGCCTGGCCACCGCTCGCCGTCTGCTCGACGAGGGCGCCTACGTCGTCATCACCGGGCGTGACGAGTCCCGGCTGGCGCGGGCGGCGGCCGCGCTCGACGCGGGGCCGCGCCTGCTGACCGTCCGCGCCGACGTCGCGAGCCTGGCCGACCTGGACGTGCTGATGCGCCGCGTCGAGACCTGGCGCGGCGGCCTGGACGCGGTGTTCGCCAACGCGGGCACGGGCGTCTTCAAGCCCGCAGCCGAGCTGACCGAGGCCGATTTCGACCATTCCGTCGACGTGAACTTCAAGGGCGTGTTCTTCACCGTGCGTAAGGCGCTGCCGCTGCTGAAGGAGGGCGGCGCGATCGTGCTGAACGCCTCGTGGACGTTGTATCGCGGGCTGCCGATCGCCTCCGTCTACTCGGCGACCAAGGCCGCCGTCCACAATCTGGCGCGCACGCTGGGCTCGGACCTGGCGCCGCGCGGGATCCGCGTGAACTCGGTCAGCCCGGGCTACATCGACACCGAGATGTACCGCGGTGCGAACACCGGCCCGGAGGCCGATGCCCGCAACGCCGCGCAGGTGCCGCTGGGCACCGTCGGTCACGCCGCCGAGGTGGCGGCCGCCGTGGCCTTCCTGGCCTCCGACGACGCCTCCTACATCACCGGCCAGGACCTGGTGATCGACGGCGGGCTGGTCGGTTCCTTCCCCAACCGGTAGGCCTGTTCCGTAGGCGTTCATTCGGTGGCGGGCGGCGCCGGCTCGGTGTCGGTCCAGCCGGACTCCAGCACCAGGTTGGCCCGGTCTCCCTTCTGCGGCGTGCCGGTGACCTCGTAGGTCAGCACCTTGGAGGTGCCCGGGTCGATGATCAGCCTGCCCTGGCCGGGCCGGCCGCGCTGGAGCGGGAAGGTCACCGAGACGCCCGGCCGTCCGCGCGGATCGGTGGCCGGGCCTTCGACCCGTACGCCGGGCAGTGTCGCCAGCGCCTGGTAGGCGGCGGCGCGTACCCGGGGGGAGGCGGGGAGCTGGTACAGGAGCGAGGCCAGGGTGGACGGCAGGCCGTCGGCCACGGAGCCGGCGAAGTCCTGATCGCGGCGGATGGCCTCGGCGGCTCGCTGCTTGAGCGCCTCCGGGTCGGCGGGCAGGGCCTCGATCTCCTTCATGGTCATGGGCCTGGCGCTCCAGTAGAGCTTCTGCTCTCCCTTGAGCCGGGTGAGCGTGCCCGCTTCCGGGGAGGTGGAGTGGACGCCGCCGTCCTCGCCGATCTCCCATTCCGCGGGCGAGCCGTCCCTGCGCCAGGCGGCCGTGTCCAGGGGGTGCGCGGCCAGTCGCCTGCGGCCGATCCAGGCGCGGCCGTCCTTGGCCATCCACTGTTCCATGAGGTAGGAGGTCCGGAGGTGGTAGGTGTCGCCGGTCCTGCCGTACGGGCCCGCCGTGCCCACGTCCAGTTCCTTGAGACGCCAGTAGGCGCCTTGCGGGGCCGCCTCGGCGCGGGCCGCGGCGGCGAGCAGGATCGACGTGTCCGGCAGGGAGGTGACGTCGGGGGAGTGCGTCGGGGTGAGGACGTCCTGGCCGAACAGGACCGCCGCCGCGGCCACGGCCGCCGCGAGCCCGACGGCCGCCCCGGCCCGCCACGCCAGGCGCCGGGCCGGCCGGGGCGCGGGCGCCGGCGTCGCCAGGATCGCCGCACGCAGCTCCCGCGCGCCGGGCCCCTGATCCGGCGCGTGGGGTGCCGGGTCGATGGCCTTCACCAGGTGGTCGATGTCGCTCATGCTTCCCCCATCGCGATCGTCAAGGACGCCTGCCGCTCCAGCGCCGCCGCCATCCGCTTGCGCGCCCGGCTCAGCCGGGTACGGGCGGCCAGGGCCGTGCCTCCCATGACGGTGGCGATCTGCCGGCTGGTCAGGCCCTCCCAGCAGGCCAGCGCCAAGACCTCGCGGTCACGCGCGGGGAGCTGGTCGAAGGCGGCGCGCACGTGGTCCAGGTCGACCGGGCTGACCGGCCGGTCGGCGGCCAGCTCCGCGCGCAGGCGTTCGGCGAGCACGGCTCTGCGCACGTCGCCGCGCTGCCGGTTGGCCAGCACGCGGCGGGCCACCCCGTACAGCCACAGCAGCGCCTCCTCGCCCTCGGGCACCTCGCCGATACGCCGCCAGGCGGTGAGGAACGTCTCGGAGATGACGTCGGCGGTGTCGTCGGGCGAGCCGGTACGGCGGGCGGCGTACTGATGTATCGCCGGGTAGTAGGCGTCATAGACCGCTTCGAAGCGATCTCGGTAGGTCACAGGGTCTCCTTGGCGAAAGGTGCCGGACACCTGGTACATGTCCGGCACCCCGCGAAGTGTGGCACCTCGACCGCCGATGGGCGCCGTCGTGACAAAATGATCAAATAGCCGGAGAATGTGCGAAGTCGGCGGACGCTATCGAGCGAGGTCCTCTTTGTCCTTCGAACATTCCGATGAGCGCATCGCGAAGGCGCAAGCGGCACTGGCCGACCTCGTCGCGACGCTGTCCGCGCAGGGGCTGCCGGCCGAGGCCCTGGGGTACGAGCAGCAGATACTGGCCCGCTACCGTGAGCTGGCTGCCGCCGACCCGTCCCGCCGGGGTGAGCTGGCCTCCAGCATGAACAACGTCGCCGCGACGTTGTCGGAGCTGGGCCGGGTGGCCGAGGCGCTGACGCTCGTCGAGGAGGCCGTCGCCCTCTACCGCGGCCTGGTCGCGGCCGGCGCCGGGCGGTACGAACCCATGCTGGCCGCCGCCCTGTCGAACCTCGGCACGCAACTCAACCGGACGGGCCGGCCCGAGGAGGCGTGGCTCATGGAGCTGGAGGCGGTCACGCTCTGGCGCGCCCTGGTGCCGGCCGATCCCGGCCGCCTGCCCAGCCTCGCCGGCTCCTTGTCGAACCTCGGCATCCACGCGGCGGACCTGGGCCGCTTCGAGACGGCCCTGCAGCTCGAACGGGAGGCGCTGGCCATCCGCAGGGAGCTGGTCGCCGCCGATCCCGGCGGTTTTCTCGCCGACCTGTGCGCCTCCCTGTCGAACTGCGGCAACCGGCTGGGCGACCTCGACCGTCCCGAGGAGGCCCTGCCGCTGTACGAGGAGGCGATCGCCATCCGCCGCGAACTCGCCAGGGACAACCCTCCGCGCCACCTCCCCAGCCTGGCCTCGGCGCTGTTCAACCTCGGCATGCGCCTGGAGGAGCTCGACCGGCCCGCCGACGCGCTGGTGGCGGGGCGGGAGGCGTACGACATCCGCGAGTCGCTGGCGGACGACGATCTCGACCGTTTCCTGCCGTGGCTGGGCCGCTCGATGGCGATGGTCGCCCGCCTGCTGGGCAAGCTGGACCGGTGGGAGGAGGCGATGCCGATCGTGCAGGAGGGTCACCAGGTCTACACCTACCTCATCCAGGCCGGGACCCCCGCCTCCTACCAGGACCTGGGCGTGTTCCTGAGCGCCAGCGCCGACGTGCACGAGCGGCTGGGGTTCACGGACGAGGCGCGGATCCTCCACGAGGAGCTGCGGCTCCTGGACGGCCTGAGGTAGGCGCCGCACCCGAGTCACACCGTGGACGGCGAGCCCTGCCGCGCCGCCCGGACGACCTTGGTCCCGATCAGGAGGTCGAGCAGCCGGCGCCGGTCGCCCCACAGCACGGGCAGCCAGTCCAGCCAGGCGACCGGTCCCACCAGCAGGCTGAGCCGCCGGCCGAGGCCGGCGGCCGGGTGCGGGCGCAGCCCGGACTCGGTCACGACACACAGTTTCAGCAGGCGCTTGCCCGGGGTCGTCCCGGTCAAGGACTCGATCAGCCCCAGGCCGACGATCGACCAGAGCATGGCGAGCGGCACGCCGATGGAGTAGAGGAGCCCGGCGTAGTCGTAGACGCCGGATTCGCAGATCGCGGACGGGCCCACGCTCATGCACCCGTCACCGATCTTGACGTACACCAGGGGCGGGAACGAGAGCGCGAAGCCGTTGCCCAGGTCGGGGAACTGGCGGATCGCCTGCACCAGCAGCGTGAGCGTGACGCCGACCAGCGGCAGGTTGTCGATCACGACCGCGGCCAGCCGCGCGTTCATGGGCGCGGGCGGCGCGGAGCGTAACTCGGCGAAGGAGGCCGCGGCCTCTCTCGGGGTGCCGAGCCGGCTCAGGGCGTGTCCCAGTTCGCCCGCCTCGGCCGCGTCGGACAGGTGCGCGCCGAGCTCGGCCTTCGCCTTGTCTCGGGCCGGGCCCGTCAGATGGCGTCCGACCCGCTCGGTGTAATCGTCGATGATCTCTTGGTCGTTGCTCATTCCCGCACCTCGTCAAGGGTGTCGAGGAGTTGTCGCATCCCGTCGGCCAGGCTGTTCCACTCGGCGCGCAGCAAGGCGAGGTGGGTGCGACCCTCCGGAGTGATGACGTAGTACTTGCGCGGCCTGGCCCGGCCTTCCGCCTCCCAGGTCGCCAGGATGTGGCCGGAGTCCTCCAGCCGGTGCAGCAGCGGATAGAGGGTGCCCTCCTTGATCTCCAGGACGCCCTCGCCGGTTTCGCGGAGCACTTTGAGCAGTTCGTAGCCGTATCGGCGGCGGACGCCGAGGACGGACAGCACGGCCAGCTCGGTCGTGCCGCGAGAGAGCTCGCGGCGCAGGCGAGCGACGGACGCTGATCCTGGCGGCGTCTCGGTGCCCTCAGACATGAGACCACGGTACGACCCGATACCTTGCGTGGCAAGGTATCGGGTCGCATCGACTTCAGGGAGGGGCGGGATCCGCTGCGGGCGACCCCGCGCTCAGTCCGAGAAGACGGCGCGGCGCAGGGCCGGGACCGCGCCGCACAGCCGGAAGAACGTCCGCGCGGCCGCCCGGACGGCGCGACTGCGCAGGACGGCCAGGCGCAGGTACCAGGTCGCGGCCCGCACCGCGCCGAAGCCGTGCCGCAACATGGCCCGCTCGTACGCGGCGAGCGCGGGCAGCAGCTCCTGCTCGCCTCGGTGGACCGCGATCAACGCGCGGCGCAACGCGTCGGCGTCGAACAGCGCGGCGTTGCCGCCGAGCCCGCCGACCGGCGGCATGTGGTGGATCGCGTCGCCCAGCAGGGTCACGTTCGTGGTGGGCCAGGGTCTCACCGTGGCCGCGGCGGCGAAGTCGAAGCGCTCGATGGTGTCCGCGGGCGTCCGGCCGATCAGTTCGCGCAGGTCGGGATGCCAGTCCGCGAGGCGGGACGTGACCAGGTCGCGCAGCCGCCGCCCGTCCGCGCCAGGCAGGTCGGCGGGCAGGTCACCGGGTAGATCGACGGGCGGTTCGGGGGGCAGTTCGTTCCGGTGGGCGACGAAGGCCCACATGACGTAGTCGTCGTCCTTCATGTCCTGGATGAGCAGGTCCGGGTCCAGGCCGGCGGCGCGCAACCGGTCGCCGGCGCGCTCGGCGACGGCCGCGCCGCCCTCACGGCGCCGGAACACCGCGGTGAACAGGAAGTCCCGCTTCGGCAGGATCATGTTCTTGGTGCTGGACATCTCCCTGGGCAGCCAGGCCGTCTCGTCGCCGAGCCGGAGCTTGCCGCCGATCCCGACGCCGGGCGCGTCGCGCTGTCCGGCGTGCGGCAGGAGCTGGCGGCGTACTCGTGAGCGGACGCCGTCCGCGCCGACCAGCAGGTCGCCGGTGGCGGAGGTGCCGTCGGCGAACAGGGCGGTGACCGTGCCGTCCGCGTTCTGCCGGTAGCCGGTGAACTCCTTGCCGAACCGGACTACGCCGTCCAGCCCGGCGAGCAGCAGCCGGCGCAGCGTGATCCGGCTGACCGCGTGCGTCCGTTCTGACGGGCCGAGCCCCGGGGGCGGGTCGTCCTCGCGCATCAGCAGCCGCAGCCGCTCGGTGAAGACGCCCATGCCCGGGCCCGGATCTCCGGCGGTGGCCACCAGGATGTCCCAGAGGTGCGGGGGAAGGCAGTCGTGCAGGGCCCGGCTGCCCACCGGTTCGATGTTGAGCCGGTACCCCTGTGAGCGCGCGTCGGGCGCGGCGTCGCGTTCGTAGACCTCGACGCCTATCCCGGCGGCGTGCAGGCCCTGCGCGAGGCAGAGCCCGCCGATGCCGCCGCCCGCGACGATGACGCGCAGTGATCTCGTGGACATGAGCCGTCTCCTCCCTGGGTCATGCGGGTAACAGCAGCCGGTCGAGCAGCCCGAGCACGTCGTCGGCGCGGTCGGGGGTCAGGCTCGCGCCCTTGACCGTGGCGATGATCAGCTCGGCGCCGGCGGCCGGATCGACGCCCGGCGTCAGCGCGCCGTCCATGGCGGCCTCGGCCAGCAGGGTGCGCAGGGAGTTCCGCCAGCCTTCCTCGCGGCCGGCGATGATCTCCCGCAGCTCGGGGTCGCGCCGGGCGCGCAGGTCCAGCTCGCGCAGCACCGCGTGCAGCTCGGGCTCCTCGACGATCTTCCTGCGGAGTGCGGCGAGGTGGCCGCGCAGGCGCTCGGCCGGGCTGCCGTCCTGCGGCGTGGTCGACCAGAACTGCCGGGTGCTGTGGTCCACGACCGCCACCACCAGGTCCTGCTTGGTGGGGAAGTGGTGGTGGATCGAGGAGTGGTCGATGCCGACGTGGCCGGCGACGTCCCGCAGGCGCAGTCCCTCGAAGCCGCGTTCGGCCAGGCGCTGGTACGCGGCACGGACCAGAGCGTCGCGGCGGTCCGTGGCCGTCGCGGCCGGTGGCCTGCCTCGTCGGGTCGTCGCCATCCGAGCTCCTTAATCCACCAACCAGTTGGTGGATTAATAACAGACGCGTCGACGCGATGTCAATCGACCCCTGCCGCGGAGAGCCCGGTCCGTGGCCGGTCGGTGTCCTGGTGCGTGCCCTGTGCCTGCGGCAGCCTGCTGATGAGCGGCTCGGATCGCGACCACGTACGCGAAGGCGCGCCGCGCGAGTCCTGGTCCCATGCTCCGCTCAGGACAGCCATGCCCCACGACGAAAGGAACCGACATGCGTACCTGGCGCAGAAGACTGACGACGCTCGCGGCCGCGGTCGCGGCGGTGGGAAGCCTCGCGATGACCGGAAGCCCGGCGACCGCCCAGGAGAACCGGGCGGGCCCGCTCGCCTGTGGCCCGGGGAAGGTGTTCCTCGACGGCATCAGGGCCGTCGACGTCCTCGAGGAGGGCGATCGGGACGAGGTGTACATCCTGAACGAGGACCGCGTGAAGATCTGGCCGACGACCGCGGCCTACGTGTCGATGGCCGAGGGCCAGCGGGTCGAGGTGGACAAGTGCGTCTCGGTCGGCGCCACGCTCCGGCTCTGGGACGACGACGGCCCGCTCAACCCGGACGACTTCATGGGCCTCACCACGATCCTCACCGAGGAGACCGTCAACCACTTCTTCGACAACGGCAGCAGCTTCTACCGGCTCGGGGCCATCGCCTGATGTGGCTCTGGTGAGGTCGCCCGGGCGTGCCGTTCAACTGACCTCGCCGGGAAGCTCCTCGTGCGTCGGCGTGAGTGAATCGGCGATGAGGACACTCAAGGCCGCACGCCCGTTCCTGCAGGCGTGCTCGGCCTGACCGAGAGCGTCGTGCGCGCGGACGAGACCGTCACGCGTCCGCGTGCGCGCGCTGCCCTCCGCCTGCGACGCCGCTACCGGTGCCGGCGCCTGGGGGTGAGGACCGGGCCAGTCGCGTTCGGTGACCTGGGTGGTGCCGCGGGCCATGGCCGCCATCCTGGCCCGTTCGGCGCGGTCGAGGCCGAGCGCCTCGCCCAGGAGCCGTAACGACGTGCTGCGGGCGCGCGGCAGCCCGTCCCCCTCCAGCCGCCGGACGGTTCGGACGCTGAGCCCGGAGCGCGCGGCCACGTCCTCCTGCGTGAGTAACGCGCGTTCCCGCCAGCGCCGCAGCAACGCCCCCAACGACTGCTGGTCCCGGCGTGTCCCCTCTGGCATGTCGTCTCCCGCCGCTCGTCCCCGGTCCGCTCGGCTCCGCAGCGGCACCCCTCGACGGCCGCGGGCCTCCTGTGAACACTTTCCTCAACCGGCTCGGGACGCGCATCCGCTGCCTGGCCGACCTCCGGGTACTCCACTCGACGTATTCGGGGGGCCGATCCGCCGACGACCTGGGGACATCAGAGGCGTCCCGGGGTCGGCGACGGGGACCTCGCTCACGCCATGACCGGCCCGGGCCCGTCCCGTCGGCCGGCGTTCGAGGAAGCGCCGTTCCGCGCCGTCGCCGGTGAGGTCTCGCGCCCGCCGGTACGCCTCGTCGCCACGCCCTGGGCGGCGCTCCACGACCGGCGAGCCGGTCAGCGCGCCGAGCCGGTCGTACAGGGCGGCGATCAGTTCGTCGTTCCAGCGAGACCGGTCCTGGTCGTCGGGCAGCAGTCCGGTCCGCGCGCGGCCCGGCCACAGCGCCTCCGCGGCCGGCTCGCCGTAGCGCTCATGGCCCGTACCAGCCGACTGCGCCATCGCGGGTTCGGGCACCGGGAAGGCGCGGGCGCCGGCAGGGGAGAATGGGACGGTGATCACCGACTCCCTCGACGACGACTGGCTGATCGCCTGGCACGACGAGCTCGACCAGGCGTTGCGGCCTTTCCTGGACGGCTTCGAAGCCACCTACGGCTACCCGCCCGACGCCAACGCGATCGGTTCAGCCGAGGGTGACAAGCACCTGAGCCTGCCCGATCCGCTCGCCGGCTTCTATCGAGTGATCCACGAGGTCTCGCTGCCCGACATCGGAAACGGCTACTTCATCCACTGCGCCTGCCACGTCCACGACGAGCTCGTGACCCAGGGCCCCGTCGACCTCCCCGGCCCGGCCTCGGGCACCGTGTTCGCCAGCGACGGCGGCGGCGTCCTCTACGCCATCACCGGGAGCGGCGAGGTCCATCGGTCGCGGGCGGCGTCCAGAGACGAAGACTTCGCCCCGATCGCCGAGGATCTCACGGACTTCCTGCGACAACTACGGCACGCTGTGCTCACGTTCATCCGGACCGGAGAACCCGGCAAACTCTGAGCTTCCGCAGCCCGGCGTCACAGGCCGCCGATGCGGCGACCGGTGATCTGGTGCGGGACGATCCGGATGTACAGCCGCCGATCGCCGCCCGCCCACGGGGTGAGGCCGGTGTCGGCGAGCTTGTCCACCTCGTCGTCCGGCACGTGGTGGGCCGGGCCCTGGACGAGCACGCTCCAGCCCTGGCGTCGCGCTTCGTCGATCCTGTCCACCTCGAAACCGATCTTGATGTCCACGTCTTTCGTGCCGCTGCGCAGGTCCTGGTCCATCGGGCCGCCGTAGGCGGTGCGGAAGACGATGGCGCCGTCGTGCAGCCGGTAGTTGACGGGCAGGGCCGTCGGGCCGTGCGAGCCGCTGAACACGACCCGGCCGATGCCGCCGGAGGCGATCAGACGCAGGCATTCCCCGGTGTCCAGGGTCTCGAGCACGGGGGCCGCCAGTGCGGGCCCTGGGCCGGGCGGCCGGTCGTATCCGCCGCCCAGCAGGTCCTGGACGGTGGTCTCCAGCGCGTCGGCCAGGCGGACCATGGTGCCCCGGTCGGGCACGTCCAGGTGGGTCTCCATGTACTGGAGGTACCCGGCGGACATGTCCGCGCGGTCGGCGAGCTGCTGCAGGGTCAGGCCGAGGCGTTCGCGGTGGTAGGTGAGGCGGTGTCCGAAGTCGCCGGTTCCTGGCATGACTACTTCCTTCGCGATGGGGGTGGAGGTGCGCGGTGGAGGTCTTCGGGGGTGGGCGTCCAGGCGTTCATCGCCGTCCTGCGGGGACGTGCCCGGTGACCGTCAGTTCGGCCAGGTCACTCACCACGACGTCGGCCCCGGACGCGCGCATCTCCGCCGCCCGGGAGTCCGCCCGGTCCACGCCGACGACCAGGGCGAAGCCGCCGCGGCGGCCGGCTTCGACGCCGGGCAGCGCGTCCTCCACCATCGCCGCCTCTCCGGCCGGCAGGTCCAGGCGGGCGCACGCCTCCAGGAACAGCGCCGGGTCCGGTTTGCCCGGCAGGCCCAGCCGGGCCGCGTCCTCGCCGTCGACCAGCACGTCGAACAGGTGGATCAGGCCCGCCGCGACCACGACCTGACGGCAGTGCCTGCTGGCCGACACCACCGCGGTACGGCAGCCGCGCCCGCGCAGCTCGTGCAGCAGGGCGACGGTCGAGCCGTACGCGGCCACGCCGTGCTCGTCGACCTCCCGGGTGAACAGCGCGTCCTTGGCCCGGCCGAGGCCGTGCACGGTCGGCGCGCCCGGCTCGTCGTCCGGTCCGCCCTCGGGCAGGTGGAGGTCGCGGGAGGCCAGGAAGGTGCGCACGCCGTCCAGGCGGGAGCGGCCGTCCACGTGGCGCAGGTAGTCGGCCCGGACGTCGAACGGCGCGGACCGGCCGCGCAGGAAGGCGTCGAAGACGTGTTTCCACGCGGCGGCGTGCACCCGGGCGGTGTCGGTCACCACGCCGTCGGTGTCGAAGACGACGGCCCGGATCCTGGTCAGGTCGATGTCGGGCATACCGGCGACGCTACCCGCGGGCTCCGGCGCCAGACAGGGACTTTGGTCCCTAGTCGGGCCACCGCGTGAGGACACGTCCCCGAGGACCCGCGTCGGACCGTGGGGCTGCGGGCGGGCGGAGGTAAGCGGCGGTTCTTGCCGCAGCCGGTCGTTCGGCTCGGCGGTCTTGGCGGCAGCGGGTCCTCAGGTTCGGCGGTCTTAGTCGCAGGCGGTCGTCAGATTCGGTGGTGCTTGTCGCAGCGGATCGCCGGGTCCGGAGGTTTAGTCGCAGGCGGTCGTCAGGTTCGGTGGTTCTTGTTGTGGGCGGTCGTCGGTCGGCCGGTTCTTGTCGTAGTCGGTGGTTAGGGTCGCTGGGGTGAGCATGCTTCAGGACTCCGGCGCCGGGCAGGACCGGCTGCTGGCCGCCGCGCGCCGCGGTGAGCACGCTGCCTTCGACGCGCTGGTCGCGCCGCACCTGCGGGCGCTTCACCTGCACTGCTATCGCATGCTCGGCTCACTCGACCAGGCCGAGGACGCGCTGCAGGAGACGCTGTTGCGCGCCTGGCGCGGTCTGGGTGGTTACGAGGGCCGCTCGCCGCTGCACCACTGGCTGCACAGGATCGCGACCATGGCGTGCCTGCGGGCCGTCGAACGGCGTGGGCGGCTGCCCGTCGTGGCCGCCGAGGTCGATCAGCTGCAGCCCTATCCCGACACGCTGCTCGCCGAACTCGACCCGGCGCTGCTCGTCGAGCGGCGCGAGGAGGTGGCGCTGGCCTTCGTCACGGCTTTACAGCTGCTGCCGCCGACCCAGCGGGCCGTGGTCATCCTGCGCGAGGTGCTGTCCTGGAGCGCGGCCGAGGTCGCGGCGCTGCTGGACCTCAGCGTCCCGGCCGTCAACAGCTCGCTGCAGCGTGGCCGGGCCGCGCTGCGCGCCAGGGCCGCCGCGCCGCAGCGGCCGCTGATCGACTACGAGCGGCAGCTGCTGCGCCGGTTCGTGGACTCCTGGCGCCGGCGCGACCTGGACGCGCTGGCCGGCCTCCTCCGCGAGGACGTGATCTTGCGGATGCCACCGGAACAGGTCGAGATCAGCGGCCGGACGGCGGTGACGGAGTTCTTCGCCACCCGGCCGGCCGACGGGCGGCTGGACCTCATCGACCTGGTCGAGATCGCCGCGAACGGCCAGCCCGCCCTGGCCGCCTACCTACCCGACCAGGCCGGCGCCTGCCGCGGCTACGGGATCATGGTGCTGTCCCTGGCCCAGGACGGGGTGGCGGAGATCGTCGGTTTCCCCGATCCGGGGCTGTTCGGCTGGTTCGGGTTACCACTGGCGGCAGGGAATTCGGCGGCCGTGCGATGAGTCGGTGTCGCGGGCCGGATCTGTCAGGGGAACGGTCGCGCCCGCGACCCCGCACCGGAGGCGGCTCCCATGGATCCTCGTACCGTCGTCGAGCCCTACTACCACGCCTGGCAGCATCTGGCCGGTGACCTGAGCCAGGTCCCGCTGGCCGACGACTTCGCCTTCACCGGCCCCGTCGCCGGCTTCACCGACAGCGCGAGCTATCGCGCCATGGCCCGCCAGGCCGGCGCGGCCGTGCGCGCCTTCCGGGTACGTCATCAGTTCATCGACGGCGACCTGGTCTGCTCCATCATCGACTGGGAGATGGACCCGCTGCCCGGCACGCTGACCGCCGCCGGACTCCTGCGCGTGCGCGACGGGAAGATCGTCTCAGGCGAACTGCTCTACGACGCCGAGCAGCTCCGCCGCACGATGTCCCCCGCCGCCCGCCCGAACCTGCCGGACCGGGCGGGCCAGTCGGACCAGCCGGGCTGGGCGGGCCAGCCGGACCGGGAGGACCAGCCGGACCGGGAGGACCTGTCGGGTCAGCCGGACCTGTCGCGCCTGTCGGGTCTGTCGGGCCAGTCAGATCGGAAGGACCTGTCGGACCGGGAGGACCTGTCGGGCCAGCCGGGCCAGCCGGGCCGGGCGGGCCAGTCAGATCGGAAGGACCTGTCGGGCCAGCCGGGTCTGCCGGGCGTGCCCGACCTGCTGGGACGTAGCCATGCCCAGGTCGTCCGGTTGCTGGAGCAGGTCGGCGCGCACCACTGGGACACGGTCGGCGCGGGCGGGAAATGGACCGTACGCCAGACCGCACACCACCTGGCCGGCGCGCTGCTCCTGCTCGCCCGCTTCGCCGAGGGTGAGCAGCCGGATCCGTCCGAACTCGACGAACAGCGCCAGGCCGACACCGACCATCTAGGCCCCGACCCCGCCACAGCCTTCCGCGCGATCGCCGCACGGTCGGTGGCCGCCTTCGCCGCCCCCGGCGTGCTGGAGCGCCGGTACGCCTTCATGGGCGCCACCGTCCCCGGCGCCACGCTGGCCTCGATCGCGCTGCAGGAGTCGCTGGTCCACGGCTGGGACCTCGCCACCGGCGCCCACCTGCCGTACCACGCCGACGACGACGTCGTGCGCGCGGTCTGGGAGTACGCGGCGAACGCCGTCGGCGACGTCCAGCGTCGCGCGGGCCGGTTCGCCGAACCGATCCCGGTCCTGCCGACGGCCCCGCTGTTCACCCGGCTGCTGGCCCACCTGGGACGACGCGTCCAGCCCTGACCGCCCGTCACGACACGGCGCCACCGGACAGTTCCCCGGACAGGGCGTCGTGCATGCGCGCGCTGGGCTGGTTCAGCCCGACGATGCGGACGGTCTTGCCGCGCGCGGCGTACTTGGCCTCGACGGCGTCCAGGGCGGCCACCGAGGAGGCGTCCCAGATGTGGGCGTCGGTCAGGTCGATGACCACGTCGTCGGGGTCGGTCGCGTAGTCGAAGCGGGAGACCAGGTCGTTGGACGAGGCGAAGAACAACTCGCCGGTCACCGCGTAGACGACCTGCCGGCCGTCGGGGTCGACGACGGCGGTGACCCGGGCCAGGTGCGCCACCCGGCGGGCGAAGATGACCAGGCCGGTCAGCGAGCCGGCCACGACCCCGATGGCCAGGTTGTGCGTGGCGACCACGACCGCCACCGTGATCACCATCACGCCGATCTCACCGGCCGGCATGCGCTTGAGCGTGGCCGGGGCGACGGAGTGCCAGTCGAAGGTGCCGAACGACACCAGGATCATCACGGCGACCAGCGCGGCCATCGGGATCTGCGAGACCAGCGGGCCGAACACGATGCACAACACCATCAGCATGACGCCGGCGGTGAAGGTGGACAGGCGGGTGCGGGCGCCGTTCTTGACGTTGATCATGGTCTGGCCGATCATGGCGCAGCCGCCCATGCCGCCGAAGAAGCCGGTGACGATGTTGGCGACGCCCTGGCCGATGGACTCGCGGGTCTTGGAGGAGCGGGTGTCGGTCAGGTCGTCGACCAGCTTGGCCGTCATCAGCGACTCCATCAGCCCGACCAGGGCGAACCCGACCGCGTACGGCGCGATGAGGGTCAGGGTGTCGAGCGTGAACGGCACGTCCGGCAGGCCGGGGACGGGCAGGGCCGACGGCAGCGCGCCGCGGTCGCCGACGGTCGGCACGGCCAGGCCGGCCCCGATGGTCAGCGCGGTGAGCGCGGCGATGGAGATCAGCGGGGCCGGGACCACCTTGGTCAGCCGGGGCAGGAACACCATCAGCGCCAGCGCCGCGCCGACCAGGGGATAGACGATCCGGGGGACGTCGATGAGCTCGGGCACCTGCGCCATGAAGATCAGGATCGCGAGGGCGTTGACGAAGCCGACCATGACGCTGCGCGGCACGAATCGCATCAGTCTGGCCACGCCGAGCGCGCCGAGCGCGATCTGGACGAGGCCGCCCAGGATGACGGTGGCGATCAGGTAGCCCAGGCCGTGCTCGCGCGCCAGCGGGGCGACGACCAGGGCGATGGCCCCGGTCGCTGCCGAGATCATCGCGGGACGGCCGCCGACGACGGCGATGACCACGGCCATGGTGAACGAGGCGAACAACCCGATGCTCGGATCGACCCCGGCGATGATCGAGAACGAGATCGCCTCGGGGATCAGGGCGAGGGCGACGACCAGCCCGGACAGGATCTCGGTCCGGGCCACCGAGGGCTTGAGCCATGCGGGGCGTCCGGGGCGTAGCCGGGCGGCCAGGGACGCGGACGGGCCGGCGGGTACGGATGAACGGGGCAAAGACGTCCTAACAGCGGCAGGCGGAACACAGCGGGCGGCGTGCCACCAGCCGGGCCGGGCGGAGAGCACGAAAGGGCGCCCGCGCACGGGCGACCCCGGGGATTCGGGGGCGGACGGCAGGCCGGACGACGACGTCAGCGGCGCTGCCGCGGGCGGGTCACGGCGGGCAGCAGGCTGTGGTGATCAAAGGCATGCGCGCGTCGATGTTCCTCACCTCGGGTACGGCCATCGGCAACTCTACCTTAACGTTAGGGTAGAGATTCGGTGGGGTCACCGGCTGAGCAGAGAGGTCGTGTCAAGGCATGGATGGATCAGCGCTGTCCGCCGGCCAGGAAGACGTCACGCCCCCGGCGACCAGCGGGGGAGACCGCGAGGGGCACATGCACATCGGGCAGGTGGCGGCGCGCACCGAGCTGTCGCTGCGCACCATCCGGCACTACGACGAGGTCGGCCTGGTCCGGCCGTCGGCGCGCACCCAGGGCGGCTTCCGCCTGTACAC
Organism: Nonomuraea antri; assembly: GCF_013283785.1. Lineage (GTDB taxonomy): Bacteria > Actinomycetota > Actinomycetes > Streptosporangiales > Streptosporangiaceae > Nonomuraea > Nonomuraea antri. The sequence goes on along the minus strand of NZ_JABCPZ010000017.1, from coordinate 22,106 downwards.
CGAGGCCGACGTTGCCCGGCTGATGGTGATCCGCCGGATGAAGCCGCTCGGGTTCACACTGGAGGAGATGGGCGAGCTGCTGTCCATCACCGACCGGCTCGACGACGGCGGCGGCGCGGCGGGGGGCCTGGCGACGGCAGAGCGCGAGCACCTGCTGGCGCGGCTGGGCCGGTTCGAGCAGGCCGCCCGCGAACGCTGCGAGGCGCTGCGCACCCAGCTGAGCCGGGCCGAGGAGTTCGCCGCCGACCTGCGCCACCGCGCCGACCAGCTGACCGGCGGCGGCCCCGCCGCACCGTGACCTCGCCGTCCCCGGCACGTGACGCGGGACCGCCGCCGGTAACCCGCAGTGGCGACCCTTCACGAGCGGGATGGGATCGCCGAGGCGCGGGCGGGATCACGGTCGCGCGTTCACGGTCGCGCGTTCACGGCTCCAGGCACCGCGGGATGGAGTCGCCGCGCCCGTCCGGCCGCTGGGTGTGACCTGCGGCGTCGTAGATCTTCACCCACTTGATCGACGGGAACTGCTTGAGCGTGGGCCTGATCTGGTCCGCGATCGTGTACGCGGCCCCGCCGCTCCCGCACGGGCCGGTGAGATGCACGCGGGCGACACCCCGCTCGACGGTCAGCCTGCTGAAACCGGTCGACTTGGAAGCGACGAACCGCAGCCCCCGCGCCCGTTCGGCCTGGGTGGGCCCGGCGAACAACCGCTGCAGCGCGCCGAACGCGGTCGCGGGCGCGATCACCGGCCGCCGCACGGCCGTGTCACGGTCGTCCGCGCCGCGGAAGTAGGCACGCACCGGCACGGTCCGGTATGGGGTGGCGAGGTCGATCACGACCCTGCTGGGCCTGGTCAGCGTGTAGACCTTGACCGGCACGCGCCGGGCGAGTCCGACGCCGAAGGTGAGCGTGGCCTCGAAGTCGCCGGTGTTGACGACCTGGATGACGCCGGGCAGCGCGTACGTCCTGCGCTGCGGGCCGTAGGTGACGTCGCCGCGCAGGTCGTGCCCGTCGGCCCCGTCGAAGCGGACCTGTAACAGGGCGCCGCCGACCACGTGCACCCGGTGGCCGGAGCCGTCGGCGAACAGGCGTGGCACGTACCGGACGTCGTGGGTGGCGGGCAGGCGGCCGCGGAACTCGAAGACCAGCCGGTCCAGGCCGGGCTGGTGCGCGGCGCGGACGTCCACCAGAGTGGGCGTCGCGGACGCCTGCCGGGTGGCCTGGGCGGGTACGGCCGGCAGGCCGGTGGCGGTGATGACCATCGCCGTGGCGATGAGCGGGCGGACCAGGCGCATGGCGATCATCTCTTTCCCCGTGAGCGTTCCTGACACCAGCGTGAGTCACGCGGTCGGCGGCGGGTAGTCCTCAAAGGTCATCGAGTTGTACAGGCGCGCGCTCTTGGTGGCCAGGCGCAGCAGGGCGCGACCAGGCCCCGCGGGCAGGGCGGAGATCAGCCGGGCGCCCTGGGCCAGCCCCCGCACGCCGAGGCGGGAGGCAGGGATCAGGGTCTTCGCCGCGCTCAGCGCGACCGCGCGGCAGCCGCGCACGTGCTCGGCCATCGCGCGCTGGTAGGCGGGGTAGGCGCGCTCGTGGTCGCCGCCCGCCCGGGCCAGCTCGCCCGCCAGGACGTAGGCGCCGACGACGGCCAGGCTGGTGCTGCCGCCGACGGCCGGGCCGGGGCAGTAGCCCGCGTCGCCGGCGAGCGTCACCCTCCCGCGCGACCAGGTGTCCATGCGGAGCTGGGTGATCGAGTCGAAGTAGAAGGCCGGGGTGCGGTCGAGCTCGTCCAGCCATTGGTCCACGTCGGCGTGCATGCCGGCGAACGCATCGCGCAGCGACTCCTTCTGCCGGTGCACGTCGTGGTGGTGAGGGTCGAGCTCGTGATCGCTGCGGAACAGGAACAGCGCCCGCGCCTCGCCCAGGTGCCGCGCGCCGTACACGCCGACCGTGCGGCCCACGCCGACGTGCAGGACGAGCTCGCGGTCGAGGCCGGCACCGTCGGGCAGGGTCACCGCGCCGAGGTAGGCCCCGATGAAGGCGCTGAAGCGGGACTCCTCGCCGAAGACGAGGCGGCGCACGTTGGAGTGCAGCCCGTCCGCGCCGACGACCAGGTCGAACCGGCGCGGCGCGGCGTTCTCGAACCACACCTCGCCGGTCGGCGAGATCACCGTGATCGAGTCGCCGAAGAGGTACTCGACATCGTGGCGGGTGGCGTCGTGGTAGATCTCGCTCAGGTCGTCGCGCATGATCTCCAAGTGCCGGTCGGAGGTGGCGCCGAAGATCTTGGTCAGGTCCGCCCGGATTGGGTGCCGCGCGCCCTCCTGGTGAATGGTCATCCGCTGCGTGCCGGTGGCCCGCTCCTCGACGCGCGCGAGCACGCCCATCTTCTCGGAGATGTTCATCGCGGGCCGGAACAGGTCGACCGCCTGGCCGCCGGTCCTGCGCAGCGACGGCGCGCGCTCGACGACGGTGACCTCGAAGCCGTTCCTCGTGAGCCAGTACGCCAGGACCGGACCGGCGATGCCGGCGCCGGAGATGAGAATGCGCATGTCACCCTTCCTCGTCAGTCGATCGGTCAGGCCGCCCGTGCGGCGTGGACCGGGCCCGGGGTGGTCCTCCGCCGACTTTTCTCTGTCACGCTGTAAGAGTTAGCCAGGTCTTACGGCTTGTCAAGGTTAAGTCGGCATGCGTACCATCCTTGAAATGGCCGACTCGCACGACACCGTCACGCCGCCCAGGGCGACCAAGCCGCGCCGCCGCAGGTCCGACGCGCGGCGCAGCATCGAGGCCATCCTCGACGCGGCCCGCCTCGTGCTGAGCGAGCGGCCCGAGGCGACCATGGAGGACATCGCCGTCACGGCGGGTGTGAGCCGCCAGACCGTCTACGCGCACTTCCCTTCACGCGACGACCTCATCGCCACCCTGGTCGAGGCCGCGGCCGCCGAATACGCCGCCCTGCTCGACGAGGCGGACCTCGACACCGCCCCGCCCGCCGACGCGCTGGCCCGGTTCCTCGGCGCCGGCTGGCGATTCCTCGACCGCTACCCGCTTCTCCTGAACGCCACCGCGACCCGGATCCCCCGCCCCCACGACGACCCCCACGACACCGCACCCCCGAGACTCGAACGGCTCATCCAGCGAGGCCAGCGCGCGGGCGACTTCGACCCTTCGCTGTCCGCGGCCTGGCTCGCCGCCGCCGTCCTCGGGCTCCAGCACACCGCTGCGGCCCTGGTCGCAGCCGGCCGCCTCACCGCCCAGGAGGCGGAGACCCACTGCCTGCGGAGCGCACTGCGCCTGTGCGGCGGGCCGTGACCGTACCGGCGTCGGTCGTGCATGGACGGGCAGGCCGAAGGACACCGCCGCGCGGCACACGGCGCTTGACGCGTTGGCCGCCGATTTCACGAATCCCGTCGGGCGCGAGATCATCGGCGCGCTGCACGAGCCGGCGGATCAATGATCGTTCGCCTTGGCTCGCAGTGTGTTCAGGTATCTGAAGGAAGAAGTTCCATGAAACTCGCACCTCATCTGCACTGCCTCGGCAACGATCTCGTGGCCTGCTACCTCGTCGACACCGCCGAGGGCATCACGCTCATCGACGCCGGACTGCCCGGTCACTGGCAGGATCTGCAGCGCGAGCTCCGCTCTCTGGGGAAGTCCGTCGCCGATGTTCGCGGTCTGGTGCTGACCCACGGCGACTCCGACCACATCGGCTTCGCCGAGCGGCTGCGCAGCGAGCACGGCGTGCCGGTGTTCGTGCACGCCGCCGACGCCGTCCGCACTCGTACGGGGGAGAAGCCCAAGGTCGCGTTCGGTCCCATGCGGATCGGTCCGACGCTTGGGTTCCTGGGTTACTCCGTCCGCAAGGGCGGCCTGCGTCCCCGCTATGTCGGTGAGGTGATCGAGATCGGTGACGGCGACGTCCTGGACCTGCCCGGGAAGCCGGTGATCGTGGGGATGCCGGGGCATTCGCCGGGCAGTGTCGCGGTGCACGTCCCGATCGCCGACGCGGTCTTCGTCGGGGACGCCTTGACCACGCGGCACGTCCTGACCGGGCGCGGAGGCCCGCAGCCGGCGCCCTTCACCGACGACCCGGACGAAGCGTTGTCCTCGCTCGACCGGATCGCCGGGCTGTCGGCGTCCTGGGTGCTTCCCGGTCACGGCGCTCCCTGGCACACTTCGCCGTCCCTGGTGGGCGAGGCTGTTCGGGCGGCCACGTAAGCGGACGAGGGTGGCGGCCGATCCCGCCCGCTGTCGTGATCAAGTATGGCGACGACGCCGGGTGCATCCGCCGACGCACGGCACCTGCCCGTGCCGGACGAGAGCGCGGACGCCGTTCTCCTCCTCGGCCCGCTCTGCCACCTGGCGGAGCGGGCCGACCGCGTCGAGGCCCGGCGTGCCGCAGTGGAAGAGGCTGGATTTCGTCACTGTGGGTATGAATGGCGTCACTGTCCGGCCTGTCCGGTAGCCGTCCATCAGCCGCAGCGCACCACGGGGCATGCCTGTGCCCGCGACATGAAGTGAGTCAGTGAGCATGACCGAGATTCCGCCGCCGATCACCCCGTACCTCGAGCCCGCCGCCACGGAGCTGACCGAGGCGACCGACCCGCACCCCCGGATCTACGAGGTCCCTCCGGAGCAGGGCCGGGAGATCCTGCTCGGCCTGCAGAGCGACGCCGGCGTGCCCCGTCCGGACGTGGACGAGGAGTGGGTCGAGGTGGACGCCGGCCAGTGGGGCACGGTACGTACCCGCATCATCCGGCCGAAGGGGACGAGCGGGCCGCTGCCGGTGGTGTTCTACATCCACGGCGCCGGCTGGGTCTTCGGCGATGACAAGACCCACGACCGCCTCTTCCGCGAACTCGCGGTCGGCGCGGGCGCCGCCGGGGTGTTCCCCGTCTACGACCGGGCGCCGGAGGCGAAGTACCCGACGCAGGTCGAGCAGAACTACGCCGTGGGGCAGTGGGTCATGGCGCACGGCGCGGAGCACGGCCTGGACACCTCGCGGGTCGCGGTCACCGGCGAGTCGGTCGGCGGCTGCATGTCGGCGGTGTTCGCGCTGATGAACAAGGAGCGCGGCGGGATCGATCTCAAGGCTCAGGTGCTGCTCTACCCGGTGACGAACGCCGACTTCGACACCCCGTCCTACGTGCAGTTCGCCGAGGGGTACTACCTCACGCGCGACGGCATGAAATGGTTCTGGGACGCCTACACCGCCGACCCCGCCCAGCGCGCCGAGGTGTACGCCGCCCCGCTGCGGGCCTCCGTCGAGCAGCTCCGGGGGCTGCCCGCGACCCTGGTCATCACCGACGAGGCCGATGTGCTGCGTGACGAGGGCGAGCAGTACGCGAACAAGCTGCGCGAGGCCGGGGTGGACGTCACCTCGGTCCGGGTGGCGGGCATGGTCCACGACTTCCTGCTGCTGGACAGCCTGCGCGACACCCGCGCCGCCAACGTCGCATGCAAACTCGCCATCGACGCCCTGAGAACGGCCCTGCACGGCAACTGAGCCGCCCATTGTCTCCAAGGGCGGCCTGTGCGACCGGGCGACCGGCGTCCGCCGAAGCCCCGGAAACCGCCGTCAACAGCGGCCCCGATCGCCGTTGCTCAACCCGGGCATCAGGAACGACTCTGGACCGACCTGGCCTCGAATGCGATCCGGTAATGTTTGCAGCGTACACATCGCGATTCGAGAAGGGGGTGGGTCGCGTGTCGCCGGCCGGCGCCTCGTACCACCACGGCGATCTGCGCGCCGCCTGCCTGCGCGCCGCGCGGGAACTCCTGGAGGAGGACGGCAGTGCCGGGCTGTCGCTCCGCGCGGTGGCGCGGCGGGCCGGCGTGTCGCAGACCGCCCCCTACCGCCACTTCGCCGACCGCGACGCGCTCGTCTCCGCCGTCGCCGCGCAGGGCTATCGCGAGCTGGCCGGGCACCTGGCCGCCGCGCATCCCGCGCCGGCGAGCGCCGACGACCTCGCCGCGGTCGCCGTCGCCTATGTCCGCTTCGCGCTCGACCACCCGGCGCTGTTCCGTGCGATGTTCGCCGAGCCGTGCGATCCGGGCAGCGAGGAGCGGGTCGCCGCCACCGCCGCCATCTCCGGTTACGTGCGCGGCGTCGTCCGGAGCGCGTTCCCCGGCGCCGACCCGGACGCGATGTCGACCACGGTGTGGGCCCTCGTCCACGGGCTGGCGTTCCTGCACCTGGACGGCAAGTTCGACGCCGCAACGCCCGACGGGGTCGCCGAGCGGGTCCGCGCCGCCGTCCATGCCCTGTTCACCGCCTCGGCGGCGATGTCACCTCAGAGGCCGACGGCCTGACGGGCCCGCACTCCACCAGGACCATCGTGCAATGTTGACACCGCCTACATCGCTCACCTAATGTAAGCAGTGAACACATCAGGGTCGGACAGTCGCGCCTCGTCGCCCACGTGCACCGGCCGTGCTTGCCTCGGACGTGAGCCCTCCGCCCGCCCAGCTGAACGGAAGTGTCATGAAGGCTGTAACGATCAAGGAACCCGGCGGCCCGGAGGTCCTGGAATGGACCGAGGTCGACGATCCGTCGCCCGCCCCCGGCGAAGTGGTCGTCGACGTGGTGGCCAGTGCGCTGAACCGGGCCGACGTCATGCAGCGGATGGGCCTCTACCCGCTGCCGCCCGGCGCCTCGCCGTACCTGGGGCTTGAGGTCTCGGGCCGCATCTCCGCCGTCGGCCAGGGCGTGCGCCGCTGGCAGGTGGGCGACGAGGTCTGCGCGCTGCTGACCGGAGGCGGCTACGCGCAGAAGGTCGCCGTCCCCGCCGGACAACTGCTCACGATCCCCGAGGGGATCAGCCTGGACGAGGCCGCCACCCTGCCGGAGGCCACCGCCACCGTGTGGTCCAACCTGGTCATGACCGCGCACCTCAAGGCGGGCGAGACCCTGCTCGTGCACGGCGGGGCCGGCGGCATCGGCACCACGGCGATCCAGATCGCCAAGGCGCTCGGCGCCCGCGTCGTCACCACCGTCGGCACCCCCGGCAAGGCGGCCCGGGCGCGGGAACTCGGCGCGGACGTGACGATCGACTACCGCACCCAGGACTTCGCCGAGCACGGCCCCTACGACGTGATCCTCGACGTCGTCGGCGGCCGATACCTCGAACCCAACGTCCGCTCCCTGGCCGCCGACGGACGCCTGGTCGTCATCGGCCTGCAGAACGGGCTGGAGGGCTCGCTCAACCTCGCCGAACTGGTCTTCAAGCGCATCTCCGTGCACGGCACCACGTTGCGCACCCGCTCGGCCGAGCAGAAGGCGGCCATCGTCGCCGAGGTGCGGGAGAAGGTCTGGCCGATGATCGAGAGCGGCGCCGTGCGCCTGGTCATCGACCAGCGGGTGCCCATGGCCGAGGCGGCCGAGGCGCACCGGCTCATGGAGGCCGGCGGGCACGTCGGCAAGATCTTGCTGCTGGCCGGCTGAAGCAGCCCGCCACGGTCATCGGCGCGGCGGCCGGCGATCCTGATGGTCAGGGCAGCTGGCGGATCTCCAACTCGGGCCCGCCCGTGAGCATGCCACCGGCGCCGCAGCGGGCCACGGAGTCGCCGCCGCGCATCCACGCCCCGCGCACCCACCACCTCCGAGTTGCCGTTCCCCGTGGTGCCGGCCCGGATCCGTCATCTGACCCGTGCGGGGCCTTCGTCCTCCCGCGACGGACGGGTCAGGGCGCTGGGCGGCACGCCGCGTACCCGTTTGAAGGCGTTGCTGAAGGCGAACCCGTCGGCGTACCCGGTCCTCCTGGCCACGGCGGCGACGGTCGCGCCGGGCGTGCGCAGCAGGTCGGCGGCGATGGTCATCCGCCACTCGGTGAGGTAGGCCAGCGGCGGCCGCCCGACCAGTTCGGCGAAGCGCCGCGCGAACACCGCCCGCGACATGCCCACCTCGGCGCCCAGGGCCGCGACCGTCCACGGGCGGGCCGGGTGCTCGTGCATCAGCCGCAGCGCCCGTCCGATGCGCGGGTCGGACAGGGCCCGGTAGCCGGTCGGCGCCGGCACGCCGGGGCGGGCGAACCACGAGCGCAGGGCACGGACCAGCAGCAGGTCCAGCAGCCGGTCGAGGACGACCTGCTGACCGGGCTCCTCGCGGCCGATCTCCAGCGCCAGCAGGTCGAGCAGCGGCGCGAACTCCGGCTCCGGCGGGATCAGCGCCACCTCGGGCAGCGCCGTGAGCAGCGGCCCGGACACCTCGCCGTGCAGCGGGTACTCGGCGGTGACGAACAGGTCGGAGCCGTCGGCGCTGAACCCGTACGTGCGCGGCCCCAGCACCAGATCGTCCCCGGACGTGGCGGGGCCGGCGTCCGTCGTCCAGCACTGCTGCGCGCCGCCGATCACCACCTGGGGCGGCGTGCCCGGACGGTCGGACACCGTGAACGGACGCAGCCCGCGCACCAGCACGATCCCCCGCTCCGGGACCCGGAGGGGAGCCAATCCCTCGCGGACGATCCAGGACTCCCCGCGCAGCATCGCGCCCAGCGCCAGCGGCGCCGGATCGCTGAACCGCACCGACCACGGCGGCTCGGCCACCGACTGGCAGAAGACCGCGCCACGCGCCCGGACACCCGCGAGATGGTCCTCAAGCAGATCCATGAAGAGACGATCTCACATGTGACCGAGATGAATGACCATGGATCGTCTCGCCCCGCTGCTGATGTGCTGGGCACATGTCAGACTCACCCATTCTCGTACTCGGCGCCCGGGGCAAGACCGGCCGCCGCATCGCCGCCCGGCTCGACCGGCTCGGCCGCCCCGTCCGCGCCGCCTCGCGTTCCGGCGGCGGGACCCGGTTCGACTTCGCCGATCGTGACACCTGGAGCCCGGCTCTGGACGGCGCCGGCGCCGTCTACCTCATCCCGATGAACGAGTCCGTCGCCGCCGCGACCGTGGCGGAGTTCCTCGGTGTCGCGGCGCGCAGCGGGGTCCGCCGGGTGGTGCTGCTCTCGGCGCGGGGCGTGGCCGGTGCGGCGTGCCCGTATCAGGAGCCGGTCGAGCTGGCCCTGCGCGCGACCGGCCTGGAGTGGACGATCCTGCGTCCGGCCTGGTTCGCGCAGAACTTCAGCGAGGACCTGTTCCTGGAGCCGGTGCGGGCCGGTGAGCTGGCGCTGCCCGCGGGGGAGGGGCGTGAGACGTTCGTCGACGCCGAGGACATCGCCGACGTCGCCGTCGCCGCGCTCACCCGGGACGGCCACGCGGGCGAGATCTACGAACTGTCCGGGCCCGAGGCGCTGTCGTTCCGCACCGCCGTCGAGATGATCGCCGAGGCGAGCGGGCGGCACGTCCGCTACACGCCGCTGGAGACCTCCCGGTTCAACGCCGCGCTGACGGCTCAGGGCGTGCCGGACGAGGCGGCCGCGCTGGTGGGCGAACTGCTGGGCAGGATCCGTGACGGCGCCGGCGAGCACGTCGGTGACGGTGTGTGGCGCGCGCTCGGCCGCCACCCGCGGCCCTTCGCCGACTACGTCAAGACGGCCGCCGCGGCCGGGGCCTGGGACGACTGAACGTCGGCGTCCGATCCGCCGATCCGCCGCGCGGCCACGGCCGGCTCAACTGTGTGAGGTGAAGTGCCGCACGGTCAGTGGTGCGGCGAGGTACTCCTCCTCCCCGGGCAAGAGCACCGGCTGGTCACGCCAGTTCTCCCCGGCGAAGTCGACCAGGTCCTCCTCGCCGCGCCAGCGGCTCACGTACAGCAGTGAGTCAGGCGCGTCGAGCAGGACCTCGTGATCGACCAGCCCGGGATGGCGGGCGGGGAACTCGCGCACCGCGGACATGATGAAGTCGCGAAACGCCTCGAAGCGGTCAGGACGTACGCGGGCCTCGCTGATCCTGATGATCGTCGCCGTGGGGCCGTGGTCCGGGCCGGTCTGGTCGGGGTGCGGAGACCGGGCGTCATTCGGTGCTTGCGTCATGATCCGATCTTCGGACCGGACCAGGGGTCCCGGCCAGTGACTGGATCGACATCGGCAAGTACATTCCTGCCATGAGCGTCCATCGGGTGACCGCACTGGTCCTGCCTCGGCAGTCCACGTTCGAGCTGGCCTCCGCCGCCGAGGTCTTCGGCCTGAGCCGTCCGGGCCTGCGCGACGGCTACGCGTTCGCGGTGTGCACCGAGCGGCCGGGCCCCGTGCCGACGCTGGCGGGGTACGACATGCTCGTCGGCGCGGACCTGACGGCACTCGACGCGGCGGACACGGTGCTCGTCCCCGGCTGGCACGACCGCGCGGCGCCCGCCTCGTCGGCCGTACTCGATGCCCTGCGGCGCGCGCACGGGCGCGGCGCCCGCGTGGTCGCGATCTGCTCGGGCACCTTCCTGCTCGCCGAGGCCGGGCTGCTGGCGCACCGCAGGGCGACCACGCACTGGCGGCTCGCCGGCGAGCTCGCCACCCGCTTCCCCGACGTGCTGGTCGAACCCGACATGTTGTACGTCGACCTGGGCGACGTCGCCACCAGCGCCGGCACGGCGGCCGGCATCGACCTGTGCCTCCACCTGGCCCGCACCGACCACGGCGCCGCGTACGCCGCGCACGTCGCCAGGCACATGGTGATGCCCCCGCACCGTGAGGGCGGGCAACTGCAGTACAGCACCGACGCCCTCACCGAACGGCGGTCGGAATCGCTGGCCCCGCTGCTCGACTGGGCCACCGAACGGCTGCACCAGCCTCTCACCCTCGACGTCCTCGCCGCGCGGGCCGGCGTCTCGCAGCGGACGCTCGCCCGCAGGTTCGCCGGCCAGCTCGGCGTCAGCCCCGGCCGCTGGCTGCTCCAGCAGCGGGTCGCGGCGGCCCGGGCGCTGCTGGAACAGACCGACCTGCCGGTCGAGATCGTCGCGGACCGCGTCGGCCTGTCCTCGGCCACCAACCTGCGCAGGCGCTTTCACGCGCTGGTGCACACCACCCCGGCCGCCTACCGGCGCTCCTTCGGCCACGGGCACTGACCCGGGCCGCCCTCGACCTGCACCCGGAAGTGATGTGTCGTCGGCCAGGGCGTCAGGAGGTGATCCGTACCGCGTCGCTGCCGCTGACGCATTCCAGGTAGGTGTTCGGGTCGCCCTGACGTACCCCGCAGTTCCACGTCGCCCCGGCCACCTGCACCGTGGCGGGCTGGTCGCCGGACACGGCCTGGCTGTAGGCCTGGGCCACGTTCTGGGCGGTCGCGCAGGCGTCGGGCTTGGGCTCGCTGGTCACCATGGACACGGCGCCGCCCGGGCCGGGGCCGCAGTAGATGTCGTCGCGCCGCTGTTCGGCGGCGGTCGGACCGGTGGCCGCCGCCAGGATGGCCAGGGCTCCGGCGAGGACGGCGGCCGGGAGTGAACGGCTCTTGAGCAGAGTCATGCCTACGCTCCAAATGTCCCTTTTGCACCTTTCTTCAGCGTGACGTACGGAAGGTAGGAGCAGGCATGGCGATGGTGAAGAACCCGTACGGTCTCGGTCAGCCGCGCGACCGCTCCACGTCGATCACCCGGGCGGCCTCGGCCCGCGACGCCGCACGGACCTCGACGAAGTCGTTCTCCCTGCGCAGGACGGTGACGACCCCCGTGACCAGCGTGTTCTCACGGATGCGATCACGGGCGACGACCTCCCTGCCGACCGACAGCACGTCGGCGTGGGCGTGCTCATCCGGCCCCCACACCCAGGCCCGCCCGCTGAAACCCGGTTCGACCCCGAAGAACGGCGTTCTCACGCTGGACGCCTCCAGCACCAGGGTGGGTGCGCCGTCCGGGTTCAGCTCCCGGCCGATGCGCCGGTCCACGCGCAACCGCGTCGCGTAGTCCGCCAGCATCGGCCGCGACCAGGACCACACGTTCGGCGGCAGGTTGCCGAGCACGTCGTACAGCAGGTCGCCCAATACCTCGTGGACCAGCCGCGAGTCATCCTCCGCTTCGACGGACGAGAGCGAGACGCGCCCTCTTTCGCGCCCCGGAGCGCCGCCGCCCGTCGAATCGTGCAGCACCACGGCGCGGTGCGGGGCCGGCGGGTCGTAACGCATCACCGCCGTGGTGGTGTCGGGCCGCGGATGCGGGCGCAGCGCGGGCCAGGCCCGCGGGGGCGGCGCCGCCGTATCGGGGCCGAGCGAGAGGATCTCGCGCATCCTGGCCAGGTGCCCGCTGTCGTCTTCACCGCGAAGGGCGGGGCCGGCGGCGTCCGCCACCGGCCAGAACCGCAGCAGCCAGCCCTCCTCGACGGCTTCGACCTCGGCGGGATCCCAGGGGGTCGGCTCGCTCCGCACCGGACCGGTGTAGGCGCTCAGCCGGTAGGCGTGACACGGCGGTCCGATGAGCAGCTTCTGTCCCGTCGGGCTGTATCCCGTTCCACCGATCGCGACGATGCCGCCCGGACTCCAGAAGAGGACCCGCCCCGCCTCCGCCCATGGTTCGCCGGGTTCATCCTCGGGTTGGGCGTCCCATGCCTCCAGCCGCACCCCGGCCAGTCGCGCCCCGGCCCGGCTGACCAGCTCGACCTTGCCCAGCGCGATGCCCTCGGGCTCGGCCACCAGCGCACCGTGCTCGGTCTCCCGCACGACATCGCGGCCGCGGTCTGATGCGTCGTACAGGCCGAACCGCCCGTACGAGATCGGCGCCTCGTCGTGGACGCCGCGGATCAACTCGGCCATGTCGCTCTTCTCCGTCCGGTCGCGGGAAATCCTAGCGAGCGCGGGAAGGCATTGCCGAGCGTGCGTGATATCCGGGGTCAGCCGAGAAGGGCGGCGACCACGAGAGCGGCCAGGTAAGGCAGGACGATGACCGCCCGCCGAAACCCGGAAACGCGCGGATCGGTCGCCACGGCGGCACTCGGATAAGTCAACAATCCGCTGAGCAGGACGAGACCGACCGAATCATCGAAATACGCCCAGGCGAATTCCCAGAGCGCCACCAGAAAGAACGCCGCCACCACGGTGACGCGCCACGCGGGCCGCACGTGAAAGAGGCGAAGCAGTGGCCATCCGGCTGCCACCGCCAGCCATCGTCCGGGCTCCCAGAGCCAGATCAGCACCTGGGCGCAGCCGAAATGCCCGCACCTGCCGTTCTCCTCGCCGTAGGACATGAGCACGAAGCTCGCCCCCACGAGCAGGACGGGGAGAATGAGTCCCACGGCCCCCGCGGCGACCAGGCGCCGGCTGAGGCTTTCAGTCGCCGGAGTGGCACTGCCGGTCGTTGCCGGGATCATGAAAACAATTTCTCACCTCAGACGAGAGGCGAACAGGCGCGAAGTGGTTGCGAAGAAGTCCCAAGGCGGTAAAGGCGTACATTCGGCCGCCGGCGATTCGAACCTTCAGCCGGTAATTGTGATGACGTCGGCGCGCGGTTAGCATCTGCCGCATGCGCCTCACGATGATGGTCGCGTTACTCGTGTCGGCCGTGCCCGCCCCGGCCGCACCCCGAGCCCAGGTGGTCGGGCACGGCACCCCCGCGAGCTGTACGTCCCAAGCCGTGGTCGCGGCCGTGGCCAAGGGCGGGACGATCACCTTCGACTGCGGCCCGAAGCCCGTGACGATCCTGATGAAGGCCACCGCCAAGGTCCGCAACAACAGCGCCACGGTCGTCCTGGACGGCGGCGGCAAGGTGACGCTCAGCGGCGGCGGCAAGCGGCGGATCCTCTACCAGAACACCTGCGACAAGGCCCAGCTGTGGACCACCTCGCACTGCGACGACCAGGCGACCCCGCGACTGACCGTGCGCGACCTGACCTTCGCCGACGGGAACGCCACCGGCGAGCGGACGGACGGCGGCGGCGGAGGCGCGATCTTCGTGCGCGGCGGGCAGCTCAAGGTGGTCGGCTCCAAGTTCCTGCGCAACCGCTGCGACCCCACCGGCCCCGACGTGGGCGGCGCCGCGATCCGGGTGCTCGACCAGTACCGCGACCGGCCCGTCCAGGTCGTGCGGAGCACGTTCCAGGGCGGGGTCTGCTCCAACGGTGGCGCGCTGAGCAGCATCGGCGTGTCCTGGGTGATATCGGGCAGCGTCATGACCGGCAACCGGGCCATCGGCCGGGGCGCCAACCCGGCCCGCGCCGGCACCCCCGGCGGCGGCAGCGGCGGCGCGATCTACACCGACGGCAACCGGTTCACGGTGCGCATCGCCGGCTCGCGCATCGAGGGCAACCGGGCGCGAGAGGGCGGCGGGGCGATCTTCTTCGTCAGCAACGACCGCACCGGCACGCTCCGCATCGAGCACTCCACGCTCCGCCGCAACCCGAACGCCGGATTCGCGACCGCGGGCTTCCCCGGCATCTTCTTCCTCGGCGCGGGCAAACCGCAGGTGGTGTCGTCCACGCTGAAGTAGCGGGCACGTCTGCGTTCGAGTGAGCCGTCAGGCGGCGGCGAGGGCCTTGGCGATGTTCCACTCGGCCAGGTCCAGCATCCATCGCCGGCCGGGGAAGTCGGTGTCCGCGATTCGTAGCGGGCCCTCGATCAGCGAGAGCACCTGCGCGTACCGGTAGAGCTCCAGCCTGTCGGGGTCGAGACCGACCGGACGCAGCGCCGGGTACGCCTCGCCGAAGCGCAGCTGCAGCCAGGCGTGCTCCCATTCGACGTCGAAGTACGTCAGGCCCTCGAAATCGATCACGACGGGCTCACCCGCGGGCGTGACGAGCACGTGATCCGGTCCGAGTTCGCCGTGCACCAGCCCGTAGCTCTCACGGGCCATGACCGCGCCGCGAAGACGGCGGACATGCGCGGCGATCCGGTCATGCGCCTCGCCCAGGCGGGCGTCGCGGGTCGCCACCGCGTCGAGATGGGCGAGCGCCCGGTCCACGATGACGTCCTCGGCGGGCCGGGTCCGGGACGCGTCGCCGCGGGCGTTGAGCCGGCCGTATCGCCGTCCCGGGGTGGTGTGCATGCGGCGCAGGGCGTCGCCGAGCGTGGCCAGCGGCGCGGCGGCCGCGGCCGGGTCACGCTCCATCAACGTTTCGAGCTTCACCGCGCCCATATCCTCGACCAGGGCGACCTCGGCAGGCAGATGGCGGCCACCGCGATCGAGCATCAGCAGCCGGGGGACCCGCACGCCCGCGGCCGTGAGGGCGGAGTGGTTGACGGCGAACAGCTCCGCACCCGAAGCGTCGGTGAACGGGTCGTCCGGGACGGTCGGCGCGGCCGGCCAGTAGTTCTCGCCGGCCGCCCACACGTAGAGGACGGCGGTCGTCCCGTCGTCGAGCCGGAGCCGGTAGACGCCCTTCTTGCTGCCCCCGGCCAGCCGGTCGAGCGCGGTCGGCCGCCGGGCGGCGCCGAACTGTTCCGTCACCAGGTCGCGTACGTCGTCCGGCCGCAGGAACGATCGCATCAAGATCACCTTTCGTCGGGTCGATCGTCCATGCTGCCCATGCCGGCGGTGGCGGGCAATCGAGTTACCTGGGGAACAGGTGGCAGCGGCCCTTGGGCGGGCGAAAGCGCCTGGTGCGCACCGCCTGGGTGGAGCCGTCCGGGAGGGAGGTCGCCGAGCCGTCGGGCAGCGGCTGCCCGCGACCGATGAGGATCGGCGAGGACCGGCGGGATCGGCGAGCTGATCGCTGCGCCGATCCCGCCGGCGGTCGCTGCGGCTAGGCGTCGCGGCGCAGCGTGAACCAGAAGGTCGGCACCGAGTTGGTGCCCGGCGTGACGTCGATCAGCTCCCACCCGGCGAACCTGGTGCGGAGCTCGTCGGCCGTGACGCCCGCCGCCCACGACGCGACCTCGGGGACCGGGTTGCCGAGCGGTTCGGGGCCGTACCCGAACATCAGCAGCCGTGCTCCGGGAGCGGCGCGCTGGGTGAGCCCGGCGGCGTAGGCGTCGCGGCGGTGCAGCGGGACCCCGCAGTAGCAGCTCAGGTCGAAGAACAGGTCGAAGGGGCCGGGCACGTCCAACTCGTCGAGGCGGGTGGCGTCTCCGTGCCGCAGCCGGACCGCCACGCCCGCCGCCGCGGCCTTCTCCCTGGCCTGGTCGACGGCGCGGTCGATCAGGTCGACGGCCGCCACGTCCCAGCCGTGCCTGGCGAGGTAGACGGCGTTGGTCCCGGTGCCGCAGCCGAGTTCGAGCGCACACCCGGGCGGCAGCCCCTCGTGCCCCTCGACCAGGGCGACCAGCTCGGGCGGCGTCACGCCGGTGTCCCACGGCGGCTTGCCGGCGCGGTAGAAGCCCTCCAGCGCACGCCGGACGGACTCCTCCTCCTGGTGTCGCAGAGCTGAGTCCGGTTCCGGCTTCCTGGTGGTGCTGGGCTGGTCCATCGTCTCCTCCAAAATCTTTAGAGTTGAACTCTAGTGTCGAACTCTAGAGATATACTCGCAACATGGATGGAGTCAAGCGGCCGGACAAGCGGGCCGAGCGTTCGCGCCAAACCCGGGAGAAGGTCGTCGAGGCGGCTCGCGAGCTGTTCATCGCGCGGGGTTACGGGGCGACGAGCCTGCAGGAGGTCGCGGACCGGGCGGGCGTGGCCGTCCAGACGGTCTACTTCGTCTTCCGCAACAAGCGCACGCTGTTCAAGGACGTCGTCGACACGTCCATCGCCGGGGACGCCGAGCCGGTCGCCACCATGGATCGCGAGTGGTTTCGCGCCGCGTGCGCCGAGCCCACCGCGGCCGGGCAACTGCGCGCGCACGTCCGCGGCACCCGGGAGATCCTCGGCCGGGTCGCCCCGATCATGCCGCTGATCGCGGCCGCCGCGGCCACCGACCCGGAGATCGCCGCGCAGTGGCCGGACGGCCCGGACCCGCGTTACACCGTGCAACACGCCGCGGCCGAGGCCCTGGCCGGCAAGCCCGACGTCCGTCCCGGTCTCTCCGTCGAGACGGCGGCGGACGTGCTGTTCGGCCTGCTCAGCCCGCAGCTCTACCTGATCTTCGTCCGTGACCGCGGCTGGTCACCGGACACCTGGGAGGAGTGGGCCCGCACCACCCTCACCGCCCAGCTCTGCGCCGGCCCCGGCTGAGCGGGCGGCCGGGCCAGGCCGGCACCAGAACCGGTTCAGCGGGGGAACCCGCGGAAGACGCCGTCCGCGTCGGCGCTCTCCTCGAACTCGCCGAAGTCCATGTTGCCGATGGAGAGGTTGATGTGAATGGCGGGGAGCTCGCGGGGGACGACCCGCATTCCCCACGCGCATTCCAGGTAGACGACCAGGAACGGCATCTCCGGCGAGTCCATGGTGACCTTGTCGGCGATGATGAGGAGCGGGTCGCGGGGTCACCCGCCGGCATGCGGGTATGCAGGAGATGTTCTCCCGCACGCCACCCGAACATTCATATATATGACCCATGGTGGCAGGCATGAACCACACGCTGATCCACCTGACCGACATCCACGCCGTGCCCGGCGGGGAACGCCTGCACGGCTCGGTCGACTCCGTCGCCGGGCTGCGCGCCGCCCTGGCGGCGGTCTCGGCCGCCGGGTTGCCCGTCAGCGCCTTCGTGCTCTCCGGCGACATCGCCGACCAGGGCGACGAGGAGTCCTACCGGACGGTCGACGCGCTGGTCGCGCCGGTCGCGCGCGAGCTCGGCGCGGCGGTCGTGGTGGCGATGGGCAACCACGACGAGCCCGCCGCCTTCCGCGCCGGGCTGGGCGTGAGCCGGACCGACTCGGTGACGACGGCCGGCGGCCTGCGCATCGTCGCGCTCGACTCGACGGTGCCGGGCCACCACCACGGCGAACTCGGCGACGACCAGCTCGCCTGGCTCGCCGGGGTGCTGGCCGAGCCCGCCCTCGACGGCACCGTGCTGGTGCTGCACCATCCGCCGATCCCCAGCGTCCTGCCGCTCATGGACGGCATCGGCCTGCGCGAGCCCCACCGGCTGGCCGAGGTGGTCGCGGGCACCGACGTGCGGGTCGTGCTGGCCGGGCACACCCACAGCGCCACGATGGGCGAGCTGGCCGGGGTGCCGGTGTGGGTCGGCCCGGGCAACGCCTACGCGGCCGACACCATGGCCCCGGCCGGGCTCACCAGGGCCGTGCACCTGCAGGCCTACACCCGGGTCGACCTGCGCGACAGCGGCGTGACGGCCACGCTCGTGCCGATCTCGGCCGTGCCGCCGGTCTACGAGCTGCCGACCGAGGTGCTGCTCAGTCATATCGGGTGACGAAGGAGATCAGGTCGCCGCGGCAGCGCCGCTCGACGTGACACAGGGGCCGGCCGCCGTGCGCGGTCAGCCCCTCCCTGACGAGTACGGCCGAGCCCGGCTGCACGCCGAGCACCGCCTGATCGCTGGGACCCGCGGGCTCGGCGGACACCGCGTGCCACACGTACTCGATCTCCACCCCCAGCGAGCCGAACACGCCCGCCGCCGGTACCAAGGCCAGCTCCGACCAGTCCGGGGGCAGATGGTAGCGGCTGACGACGCAGGGCACGCCGTCGGTGCGCAGAAGCGTGGTGATCTCGTGGACCAGCCCGCCGGTGAGGCCCAGATGCCGGGCGGCGGCCGGCCTGAGCGCGTCTTCACGCCCAAGAACCTCCTCCGGCACCGCCCCGGCCACCCCCGCCACCTCGGCCGGCCGGGCGGCGCCGAAGGCCGCGGCCAGCTCCTTCAGGTCGGCCGGACGGTGCCGCCGGGTGGCGGGATCGACGCTGACCTCGATCCGGCGCGGCGCCCGCCGCACGAAACTGCCCAGCCCCTGACGTGTCTCGACCAGGCCGGTACGGCGCAGCTCCACCATCGCCTGCCGCGCGGTCAGCCGGTGCACGCCGAAGCGCTCGGCCAGCGCGTCCTCGGTGGGCAGCCGCTGACCCGGGGGCAGTCGCCCGGTCTCGATGTCACGCCCCAGCTCACGGGCGATCTGACGGTAGCGCGCTTCTCTAGGCACGGGCCCAACCCTAAACATGGCGGGAGGTTCACCGTGATGTCACGCTCGCGCCACGCGGCCACACCCCGGCCACTCATATATATGACCCATGCCGCTTCTGAACCTCCGTGACGTCGCCGAGCACACCTCGCTACGCCCGGGACTGCTGTACCGTTCGGCCCAGCCGCAGGGCCTTTCCGCCGCGGATGAGGCCCTGATCGCCCGCCTGCGCCTCATCGCCGACCTGCGGGGCGAGGCCGAACGCGCCGTGCACGACTGGCCCGCCGAACTCACCACCGTCGCCCGGCTGGGCCTGGACGAGACCGGCTCGCCCGCCTCCCTGCCGCACGACCTGCGACTGGGCGAGCTGTACGTGATGCTGCTCGACCACCGCACCGCCTGGTTCGCCCAGGTGATCGCCGCGATCGCCGACGGGCTGCCCGCGCTGGTGCACTGCGCGGCCGGCAAGGACCGCACCGGCATCGTGGTCGCGCTCATCCTCGATCTGCTCGGGATCGGCCACGACGACATCGTCCGCGACTACGCGCTGACCGGCGAGCACCTGGCGGCCGTCACCGCCGGGCTCGTCCTGCCCGACGACGTGCCCGCGCAGCTGCTGCAGGCGCCGCCCGCGGCCATGCGCACCCTGCTGGCCGCGCTCGCCGAGCGCGGCGGCGCGGAGAAGCTGCTGACCGCCCACGGGCTCGGCGCCGAGCACGTCGCCCGGCTGCGCGCGGCGCTGGTGACGTCATGACGCTCACCACCGAACGTCCCGCCGCCCGCGTACGGCCCGGCCTGGTCGCCGCGATCGGCGTCGCCGAACTCTGCTACGCCGCCGCCGGGGCCCTGCCGCTCGTGCTCGGGCTGAGCCTGAAGATCCAGCAGATCGCCCCGGACGGCAAGGAAGCCACGCTCGGCCTGGTCGCCGCGCTCGGCGGCATCGCCACCGTGATCGCCAACCCCGTCGCGGGACACCTGTCCGACCGCACCACCAGCAGGTACGGCATGCGCCGGCCATGGATACTCGGCGGCTCGCTGCTCGGACTGGCCGGGCTGCTGCTCCTGGCACTGGCCGCCACGGTGCCCGTGGTCGCGATCGGCTGGGTGGTCGCCGTGATCGGCTACCAGGCGATGGTCGCCGGGCTGACCGCCACGGTCGTCGACCAGTTCCCGGCCGAGCGGCGGGTGCGCATGGCCGGGGTGTTCTCGATGTGCAACGTGGTCGGCGTGGTCCCGGCCATGGTGCTGGCCCAGGTGCTCAAGGACTCGCTGCTGACCCAGTTCGCCGTGGTCGGCGCGCTGGCCGTGGCCGCCGGCGCGGTGTTGTGCCTGCTGCTGCCCGACCGCGTGCTCGGCCCGGCCGAACGCGCCCCCATCAGCCTGCGCGGCCTGGCCGCCGCGCTGCTCGTCCTGCCCAGGGGCGCGCGCGACTACCGGCTGCTGTGGGCGCAGCGGCTGCTGGTCAGCATCGGCTTCGCGCTGATCTCCAGCTACTCGCTGTACTACTTGCAAAGCCGCCTGGGCATGCCGACCGAGCAGGCCGGCGCGCTGGTGGGGATCACCGTGATCCTCAGCACGCTGCTGTCCGGCGGGTTCGCCTACCTGGGCGGCAGGTGGGCGGCCAGGATCGGCCGGGGCAGGCCGTTCGTGCTCTGGGCGACGGCGATCCTGGCCGCGATGCTCGTGCTCAAGGCGGTGACCGCCAGCGTCGCCGTGGTCGTGGTGGTGGCGGTCGTCTCCGGGGCGGCGACGGGCGTCTACTACGCCGTCGACCTGGGCCTGGTCACGCAGGTCCTGCCCGACGAGCGGGAGGCTGGGCGGTACCTGGGCGCCTTCTCGATGGCCAAGCACCTGCCCAGCGCGATCGCGCCCGCCGTGGCGCCGCTGCTGCTCGGCGTCGGCGCCGACCCGTTCGCGCCGGGGCCGAACTACTTCCTGCTCTTCCTGGTCTGCGGGCTGCTCACGGCCGCCGCCGTCCCCATGGTGACCAGGCTGCGGGACGTCGCGTGATCGGCCGGGCCAGGGCTGCGGGACCGGTGTTCATGGAGTGATCTGCAGGCCGACGGCCTGGCCCGGCGGGCCGTCGCCGTCCGCGCCGCCGCAGCCCCACACCATGAGCGAGATGCCGGTCCACGCGGCCGCCGCGCCGCCGCAGTGGCCGGTGACGTCGCCGTTCGTCTCCACCGCCTCGGTGTCGACCAGGAAACGGCTGAGACCGGCGGACGTCAGCGCGAGCGGCCCGCCGGAAGTCCAGACGAGCGAGTCGCCGCTGGTCGGGGGCATGCCGGGACGGATCGGAGCAGGCATGCCGTCGGCCTGCCAGGCGTTCGGGTTCTCCCAGTCGCCGTCGTCGCTGTCGTCGTAGTCGGGTTCGGCGCCGGGCGTGTCCCAGGTCTCCCCGTCCTCCAGGCCGACCCTGTGCAGGGTGCTGCCGTCCTCGTCCTCGACCAGGACCCGCAGGTGAGTGCCGTCGAAGGTGGCTCCGACGCCGACGAGCCCGCCGTAGCCCAGGGAGGCGCCCACCTCCTCCAGGGTGGACGCGGCGGGGTCGAGGACGGCGAAGCCCAGGCCGGGGGGAGTGCCGAGGTAATGGGCGCGGCTGATGACGACGACGCGGTCCCCGGCGACGGCCAGGTCGATCACCTCCTCCAGCAGGGGATCGACGCCTTCGTCGGACGGAGTGACCGTCCGCCACCGGTCCGTGGCCACCTCGTAGACGAGGATGGCCTTGCGCTGGGCGACCACCAGGTAGCCGGGGACGCCGACCGCCCGCACACCGGCCTCCAGGGGAGGTGCCGGCGCCGGGGAGATCCGGCGCCACGTGCCGGTCGCCGGGTCGTAGCGGGCTCCGTCGGCGAGCGCGGCGAAGCCGGTCTCCGCGGGCGTGGACGTGCCTCCCCAGACGATCATCTCCTTGCCCGTCCAGGCCGCCACGTGGTGGCTTCGGGGCCGGATGGGCGGTGGCGGCAGGCGGGTCCAGGTCTTGCGGACCGGGTGGTAGCGGGCGCCGTCGCTCAGGGTGCGGCGGCCGTCGTCCCCGCCCCAGACGATCAGCTCGGTGCCCGTCCAGACGGCCGTGTGATGGCCGCGCGGGGCCGGGCCGGCCGCAGGCAGCGGGCTGACCTGGCGGGGCAGGAAGTCGTCCGACCTGGTGAAGACCTGGACGGTCACCAGCCCGGCGAGCACGACCAGCACGGATGTGACGATCCAGCCTCGACGGCTCATGGGCGCAGAAAATACCAGTTCGACCCGTCAGCCGCCGGGCTTGCCGTTCGAGTGGCGGCCGGAGAGGAAGAAGTACTGTAGGCGATTCGGGTACTCCGTACGAAAGGTCGAAGCGATGAGCGGAACGCGGCAGA